>CAZEFQ010000167.1:0-7897 GCA_964511505.1 uncultured Rhizobium sp. | reverse complement strand
GGAATATTGTCGTGCTTCTTCCAGATCTGAGCCACCTGCTTGTTCCTGAGCATGCGCAGCGCCCGCGCCAGCCGCCAGCGGGTGGAATGGGGCCGGATCACATCGTCGATATAGCCGCGTGAGGCGGCAATGAAGGGATTGAGAAACCGCTCTTCGTATTCCTTCATCCGGGCGGCCATGCCTTCCGGGCTTTCCTTGCGGAAGACGATCTCGACCGCGCCTTTGGGGCCCATCACCGCGATCTGGGCGCTGGGCCAGGCATAATTCACATCGGCGCGCATATGCTTGGAGGCCATCACGTCATAGGCCCCGCCATAGGCCTTGCGGGTGATCACCGTCACTTTGGGTACGGTGGCCTCGGCATAGGCGAACAAGAGCTTGGCGCCATGCTTGATGATCCCGCCATGCTCCTGGGCGATTCCGGGCATGAAACCGGGTACGTCCACAAAGGTCACCAGCGGGATGTTGAAACAATCGCAGAAACGGACAAAGCGCGCCGCCTTGCGGCTGGCGTCGGAGTCCAGAACACCCGCCATCGTCAGAGGCTGGTTGGCGACAAAGCCCACGGTGGAGCCCTCGATGCGGCCGAAACCGGTGATGATGTTGCGGGCAAAGGCCTCGCCGATCTCGAAGAAATCGCCCTCGTCGATCACCTTGAGGATCAGCTCCATCATGTCATAGGGCTGGTTGGCGCTTTCGGGCACCAGCGTGTCCAATGACATTTCCTGGCGGCGTGGATCGTCTTCCACCGGCCAGGAGGGCGCGGAATCCCGGTTGTTGAGCGGCAGAAAATCGTAGAGCCGCCTGATTTCCTCCAGGCAGGTCACGTCATTCTCATAGGCCCCGTCCGCCACCGCCGAGCGGGTGGTATGGATTTTCGAACCGCCCAATTCCTCGGGTGTCACGTCTTCATGGGTGACGGTTTTGGTCACTTCCGGCCCGGTGATGAACATGTAAGAGGTGCCTTGGACCATGAACACGAAATCGGTGAGCGCGGGTGAATAGACATCGCCGCCGGCGCAAGGCCCCATGATCACGGAAATCTGCGGCACCACGCCGGAGGCCAGAACATTGCGCTTGAAAATCTCGCCGAAGCCGGCCAGCGCCGCGACGCCCTCCTGGATGCGGGCGCCGCCGGAATCAAACAACCCGATCACCGGCGCACCGTTCTGCATCGCCATATCCATGATCTTGCAGATCTTCTGCGCATGGGTCTCTGAGGTCGAGCCGCCCAGCACGGTGAAGTCCTTGGCATAGACATACGTCATGCGGCCATTGATGGTGCCCCAGCCGGTTACCACCCCGTCACCGGGAACGCGGTTCTTCTCAGTGCCGAAATCGGAACTGCGGTGCTCGACGAACATGTCGAACTCCTCGAAGCTGCCGGCGTCCAGCAAAATCTCGATGCGTTCCCGCGCGGTGAGTTTGCCCTTGGCATGCTGGGCGTCGATGCGCGCGGCGCCTCCCCCGGCGCGCGCTCGCGCGCGCTTTTCTTCCAATTCTTTCAGGATGTCTTTCATGCTGTTGTCCGCCGGACTCGGTTCGGCCGTCCTTTCGGCCAGACTAGATGGCAAGCCGGGTTCGTCAATCCCGCGCCGCAGCAAGAAAGGCCGTCGCGACGTTCATTTCCCGCGCCAGCGCCCTGGTCCGGGCCGCGGCCTCCACGTCCTCGCCCCAGCGTTCAGCCTGAAAATCCTCGTCGATGCGGGACAGTTGAAATGCCTGGCCGGGGGTGATCGCATCGTCCACCAGCGCCAGGGCCAGCACCAATGAGCCGGTGATGGAAGCGATCACATGCAGCGCTGCCAGCGCATAGTCATCCTGCGCCCCGATTGCCGTTCTCAGCCGGGCCAGAGCCTCGGGCGATGGGGTCAACGGTCCGAGGCCCATAGCCACTTCGAGCCTCACGCCGAACCGCCGGGTGAGCCATTCCAGGAGGGGATCCCAGGCCTCGGCCTGGCGGGCGGCCAGCGCCGGCGGCTCGGGGGCGCGGTAGCAGAGAAGTTCATGTTCGCCGAAGCGCAGCACCGCACCAATCACCTCGTTGCGGGTGTGCGCAACACCATCTTGCACCGTGTTGGCGAGCCTGGTCATAGGCATGGAACGCGGATCGATCTCTTCGCCCTGGTCCGCCCATTCTTCCGCGATGTTTTCGGCCAGGGCAGAGGTCGGCAGCAGCATGGGATGGCCGCCTGGGGTGCGGACCGGTTTGCCGTCCAACAGCACGCGAAAACCTTCCGGTCTTGGGTCGATGGCTACGTCTTTGTAAAAGCGTTTCATCGCCTGCGCTTTTTCTCCGGCGGAAATGAATCGCGCTTGTCGTTGGGATCAAAACCCAGCAGTTCCCAGCTCTTCACCATATGCGGCGGCAGAGGCGCAGTGACCGAGAGCCTGATGCCGTCAGGCCGGGCAATGTCGAGCGACCGGGCATGCAGATGCAGCTTGTCGGCGATGGCGCCGCGCCCGCGCACCTCCGCGCCCCCATATTTGAAATCGCCCACAATCGGCGTGCCCAAACTGGCGAGATGAACGCGGATCTGGTGGGTACGGCCGGTGACCGGCCGTGCCGCAACCCAGGCGAATTCCTGCCCCGCCTCGCCCATCACGGCATATTCCGTGAGCGCGAATTTGGCGTCTTCCTCCTCGCTTACCACCATGCGCTCGTCCTTCCCCATTCGGCCTTCCTTGATAAGGGCGCCTTTGATTATGCCGTGCTTTTTCTTGGGCACGCCCTTGACCAACGCCCAATAGACCTTCGACGCATCGCGGCCGGCCAGCGCCCGCGACAGGCCGGCCGCGGCTTGCGCGGTGCGCGCCACCAACAAGACGCCGGAGGTGTCGCGGTCCAGGCGATGCACCAGCTTGGGCCTGGTGTTCTTTTCATAAGCGAGCTGACCCAGCAGGCCGTCGACATGCTCCCTGAGGCCGGAACCGCCCTGGGTGGCCAATCCCGGCGGCTTGTTGAGGACAAAGAGATGCTTGTCCATGTAAAGGATCATGTCTTCCAGCTTGCGCGCGGTCTTGACCGGTTCCTGTTTCGGCGGCGCTTCCGCCTTGTCGTGGATCACTTGTGGCGGGAGGCGCAGCGTCTGCCCCGCGGCAATGCGGTCGTTTGACTTGGCGCGCCTGCCGTCCAGCCTGACTTCGCCTTTGCGCAAGAGTTTTTCCAGCCGGCCGTGGGTGAGTGCGGGATAATGACGCTTGAACCAGCGGTCCAGGCGGATACCGTCATCGTCATCCGCGACGGTTCTCAACTCAGGCATATATCGCGCGCACGATCCAGAAACCCGCGAACAGCGCGGCAACCGACAAAAGCGCCGATCCGGCGATATAGGACACCGCCTGGCCGTAGGCATGCCGCTCGATCAGCATGCCGGCTTCCAGCGAGAAGGTGGAGAAGGTGGTATAGCCCCCCAAAATGCCGGTGGTGAGAAAGGCGCGCAGCTCCGGCGAGACCTGGAATTTCAGCGCCATCGCCTCGGTCAACGCGCCCATGATGAAACCGCCCGAGACATTGACGATGAATATCCCATAGGGAAAACCGGTCCAGGCCGGGCTTTGAATCCAGCCCGCAACCAGGTAGCGCGCCATGGAACCGATGGCGCCGCCCAGTCCCACCATCGCCAACACCATCGCCCTCATTCCTGTCCGCTCCGTTTGGCCCTGAGTTTTGACCAATATTCGAGGCGCTTGGCAATCTCGCGTTCGAAGCCCACTTCCTTGGGACGGTAATATTGCCCCCGCGCCATGCCGTCCGGGAAGTAATTCTGGCCGGAAAAGCCTTCTTCGGCCTCATGGTCGTAATGATAGCCGGCGCCGTAGCCAAGCTCTTTCATCAGCCGCGTCGGTGCGTTGAGGATATGCGCCGGTGGCATCAGCGAGCCATGCTCCGCGGCCGCCGCCTTGGCCTGCCCCAAGGCAACATACACGGCATTGGATTTTGGCGCGCTGGCGAGATAGAGCGCACATTGCGCCAGCGCCAATTCTCCTTCCGGCGAACCCAGAAAATCGAACACGTCCTTGGCGGCCAGTGCCTGGTGCACCGCCTCGGGATCGGCCAGGCCGATATCCTCCACTGCCGCGCGGACCAGCCGGCGGGCGATATAAAGCGGCTGCTCGCCGCCGGCGAGCATGCGTGCCAGCCAGTAAAGCGCGGCATCGGGATCGGAGCCGCGGATGGATTTATGAAGCGCCGAAATGATGTTGTAATGCTCTTCGCGTGACTTGTCGTAAAGCGGCATGCGCCGTTGGACCGCCGCCATCAGGCCGGCGGGATCGAGCGGCCGGGCGATCTCGAGCCCCGCCACTTCCTCCACCAGATTGAGAAGATAGCGGCCATCGCCGTCGGCCATGGCGCGCAGGGACTCCCGCGCGTCCGGCGTGAGCTTGAGCGGTTCGCCATAATAGGATTCAGCGCGCTGCAAGAGCTTTTCCAGCGCCGCATCGTCAAGCCGACGCAGCACCAGCACCCGGGCCCGGGAGAGAAGCGCGCCGTTCAGTTCAAAGGATGGGTTCTCGGTGGTGGCGCCCACCAGGACCACCGTGCCGTCTTCCATCACCGGCAGGAAGGAATCCTGTTGGCTGCGGTTGAAGCGGTGAATTTCATCGACAAAAAGCAAGGTGCCCTGGCCGGTCTTGCGCCGGCTGCGGGCCGCGTCGAAGGCTTTTTTCAGGTCGGCGACGCCGGAAAAAACCGCCGACAATTGCTCGAAATGAAGCTGAAAGGCTCCTGATAGAAGGCGCGCAATGGTGGTTTTGCCGGTGCCGGGCGGTCCCCAAAGAATGATGGAATGGGGCGCCTTGGCCGCCACCATGCGGCCGATGGGACCCTCGGGCGCGAGCAGGTGCTCCTGCCCTACCACTTCGGAGAGGAACCTGGGCCTTAAGCGGTCGGCCAAAGGCCGCGGCGCGTCGTCCGCCAAATGTCCGGCTTCGAAAAGATCGCTCATATCGCCACTATAGGGCGAAACCCAGAGCGCGTCCTCACCCTTCGCCTAGCTTTTCCTATGAGCGAAGCGAATTGGAAAAGCTGGCGCCCCTTCGAGCGGCTTTGCCGCGAGGGGGCCCAGCGACAAACACCAGTCTAACCCTCAACAGACAAAGTCATCCTCTGCCCGTTCCGCTCGACGATCATGTCCCAGCGACCGACACCGTTAAGGCCGCGCGCCAGATCACCGACACGATTGACGGCAGCGCCATTGACACTGCGGATTATGTCGCCCGGGCGGAACCCCTGGGCCTGCGCAAAGGAATTGGGACTGACCGCCACGATCACAACGCCCCTGGCAAGAAGGTCCATCTGCAGGTCCACCGCCGCCGCCGGAGAAAGATTTTCCACCTTGGCCCCGCCAAGAGGATTGCGGCCGGAGATGGTCTGGGTTTCGCGCGGGGGATTTTCCGGCGGCAGCGCCAGGGTGACATTCACGTCGCGCACCGCCTTGCCGGACTCGATGCGCACCTTCACCACGTCGCCCGGTTTTCGGGTGGCGATGCGATAATTGAGCGACTGCATATCGTCCACCTGGGCGCCATCCACCGTGGCGACCACATCCCCGCTTTTCACCCCTGCATTGGCGAGCGGGCCGGAAGGATAAATATCCTTGATCAGAACTCCGCCCGGCTTGGGCAATCCAAGGCTGGCGGCGATATCGCTGGTGACCGGCTGGCCGGTGGCGCCGATCCAGGCAAGCTTGACGCCCCCGCCGCCCTCCACGCCTTCCACCACCCGGCGCGCCAGATTGGCGGGAATGGCAAAACCGATGCCGATATTGCCACCGCCGCGCGAATAGATCGCGGTGTTGATGCCGGCCAGCCTTCCATCCGTCGTGACCAGCGCGCCACCGGAATTGCCCGGATTGATGGCGGCATCGGTCTGGATGAAGAACTGATAATCGCTGGCCGAGACCTGGGTACGGGCCAGCGCCGAGACAATGCCCATGGTCACGGTCTGGCCCACGCCGAAAGGATCACCGACCGCCAGCACCAGGTCGCCCACCTGCACCTGGTCGCTGTCGGCGAACGGCACCACCGGCAACCGCTCTCCCCTGGTATCGATCTTGAGCACGGCCAAATCGGTGCGCGGATCGGCCGACAGCACCTTGGCCTTGAATTCCCGCTTGTCCGACAGCGCCACCACGATATCGGTGCCGCCCTGGACCACATGGTTATTGGTGATGATCAGCCCGTCGGCACGCACGATCACGCCCGAGCCCAGGCTTTGCTGTACCCGCTGGCGCATCTCCGGCGAGCCGCCGAACAGCTGGGAGAATAGCGGATCATTGAAAAAGGGATTGACCTGCACCTGGGTCACAGTGCGGGCATAGACATTGACCACGGCGGGCACCACCCGCTTGACCACCGGCGCAAAACTCAGCTGCACCTGGCTCATGGAGGTGGGGGTGGTTACGCCCGGCACCAGCGGCGCCGGCAGCGCCTTGTTGGGGGTGAGCGGCCCGGAGTTAGGTCGCGGGTTCGGCTTCGTGTCCGCCGCCCGGACCGGCGCAACAAAGGAGCCGCTTTCGAGCAGCGGGTAGGACGCCCATCCCGCCAAAACCGCCAGGATGATTGCCGCGAAGAGCTTGTTTCTCATGACCCAAACCTGCCGTCATCCGCGCCCGGTTTCAACCCGGAAGCTTTAAGAAGGGACTGTGGCGCAATTGCGGAATCGGTCCGGATTTCAAGGCTTAGAGCGCCACCGGCATCAGCTGGGCACGACCAAAGGCGGCCTCCAGTTCGCGTGCCAGTCCCAGGGTGCGGGCCACGCCAATAAGGGCATCAAGCTGCCCGGCGGTGGCGGCGCCCAGGAGATCGACCTCACCCGCCGCCATCCGGCGGATGCAATCGGCAATGACCGGAGCGGGAGAGCGCCAGGGTATCGCCGCGGTGACGCCGAAGCCTTGGCTGGCCGTCACCACGCCATGCCACCAGAGCGGCGGAATATAGAGCGCATCGCCTTCTTCAACAGTCGCGGAGAAGAAAGGAAAATCCGCCCCGGCCAGGCGGACGCTCCTGGAGGGATCGTCATAATATTTCTCGGGAAAGAATATTTCCTGCAGCTCTTTCTGGCGCCCGGTCCTTGCATTCAAAAGCCCGACATGTTTGGCGCCGACCAGTTGGCACATCAGCGTTTCGTCGAACGGGTGGTAGTGCCAGGTCGAACCTGCATTGCGATAGATGAAATAACGCACCGGCGGATAGAGGAAGGAAGGCTCAGCCCTTGTGAGGAAGGAAAAACGGCCGAGGTCACGCCGCAGTTCGGGAAAATCTTCCGGCAGGCCCAGGCTGGCGATCTTGGTGTCTTGCGCGTGAATGAGATCGAGCGCTTCGGCAAGGCGCATGTCCCGCTTGCCCTCCATCATCCGCCCGGTGATATGATTTTCGTGCGGGAAGAACAGCACCGGGCGATCGCCACTGAGTTTTTTCAGATAAAGAGGATCACGCCAGTTGCGCCCCGCCGGCCAATGCCTGACAGCACCCTTGATCAGAAGCGGCCGGCTTCTGGAAACATAGTCGTTGAAAAAAACCTCTTCCGGCAGCTCGCCGGCTTCGCACGCCGGCACCGGCGCGGCGTCCCTCATTCCGGGAATGTTGTTCAAGATCGCGTCGGGCATCGGCGCCCCGACTTTACCAGCCCTGCTCCAAACAAAAAGGGCGGCCGGTGGCCGCCCTTGGTTCAATCACGCTTGCCA
This sequence comes from uncultured Rhizobium sp., assembly GCA_964511505.1. Taxonomy (GTDB): domain Bacteria; phylum Pseudomonadota; class Alphaproteobacteria; order Micropepsales; family Micropepsaceae; genus Rhizomicrobium. The sequence goes on along the minus strand of CAZEFQ010000167.1, from coordinate 209 downwards.
GCGTTATTCTTCCGCTTCGCCAGCGACTTCCACCGGGCCGGAATCCTTGCCCTTGGCTTCCACATCCCGGTCGACAAACTCGATGATCGCCATGGGCGCATTGTCGCCATGCCGGAAGCCGGCCTTCAGGACGCGGGTATAGCCGCCCGGACGGCCCGAATAACGCGGACCGATCACGTCGAACAACTTGGTCACCTGGTCGGCGTCCT
>CAZEFQ010000166.1:0-8007 GCA_964511505.1 uncultured Rhizobium sp. | reverse complement strand
GAAGGCGGTTTGTCCCCGGCCCAAATCATTATGGAGCTGACGGATAGCTTCGAAAAACGGCAGGCCCTCGATATCGCCCACCGTGCCGCCGATCTCGACCAGCAGGAAATCCAGCCCGTCGGTGTCGGCCAGCACGAATTCCTTGATCATGTCGGTGACATGCGGGATCACCTGCACGGTGCGGCCGAGATAACCGCCCTTGCGCTCCTTCTCGATCACCTGGGAGTAGATGCGCCCTGACGTGACATTGTCGGATTTGCGCGCCGACACGCCGGTGAAGCGCTCATAATGGCCGAGGTCGAGATCGGTCTCCGCCCCGTCGTCGGTGACATAGACCTCGCCATGCTGGAACGGGCTCATCGTGCCCGGATCGACATTCAGGTAAGGGTCAAGTTTGCGGAGACGAACCTTGTATCCGCGCGCTTGAAGCAACGCGCCGAGAGCGGCGGACGCCAGACCTTTTCCGAGGGAAGAGACCACGCCGCCGGTGATGAAGACTAACCGGGCCATGGGAGGCCACCATGGCGAAAAGCCAGGGACTGCTCAAGCAGAATTTTGTCGGAATCGAAAAACAATCACAAGCGCGAGGATTTTTTTGGGGGTGACAGCGCCGGCATATCGACGGGCAGGAGCAAGTTGCCACAAAGCCCGCTACGCGAGCCGCTCCTCACTATTTTGGTTTAGGAACGGACGGACCGATCGGCACCGGACCGAAGCCATTATTGACCGGCTTGGGTGCAGCGCCGCCCGCCGCCGGCACGTCCAGAATCGAAGTCTCATCCCGGCCATGCAGCGCCAGCAGATTCAATCCCAGGCAGGTGCAGAAAAACAGAAAGGCCAGAACCGCGGTGGTGCGGGTCAGCGTGTCGGCCGCGCCGCGGGGAGAAAACAGGCCGCCCAGGTTGGAGCCGCCGCCCATCCCCAGGGCGCCGCCCTCGGAACGCTGCAAGAGCACAAAGACGATCAGCGCCACGGCGATCATCAATTCGACAATGACAAGCACGGTCTGCATTCAGGACGTCACCCTTGAGGGCCTTGGAAGCCGGGCTCTTTAGACGGAAAGCGGGTTCCCCGCAAGGATTTGGGCGGCCACGACCCATTTTTCAAGGAAAGCGGAGGGAATTAACTCGCCAAAGCGGCTTGGCTGCGCGCCCGGATAATCGCCACCGTGGCGTCGATCTCGGCGATCCGGTCGGCCGGGGATTGCTCGGGATCGAAAATCTGGTGCAGCGAAAGCGCCGCATGTCCCAGAAGATGCATGGAAGCGTTGCGGTCCACGCCCAATTGCAGCCCTTCCGCCGCGGCGCGCACCGAGTCGCACCATTCCACCGCGGCGTCATATTCGGTTTCCCGGCAGCGCCGTTCGATCGAGCGCGCCAGGCGCGACAGTTTCTCCAGGTCCACCTGCACCGAAGGCAGGCCGGGCCGGTGCTCCTGCATCAGCCGCCACAGGATGCAGACCTGGAAAGAATCGCGCTTCAGTTTTTCCGAGTAGAGCTTCTCCCGCGCCGCCTTGAGTTCCACGTCCATCACCTTGGCGATGGCCTCGGGCGACAGCCGGTCCTTGGCTTTCATCTTGAGCGAATTGGGCGGATTGAACGCCTCGATATCCGACGGGCGGGCATTGCCCTGGCGGCGGTCGGGTCCCACATAATCGGTGGTGATGACGAAGCCTTTGCGGCGCTCGATATGCGCCTGGATGCGGCTTCCCAGAAGCGCGGTGGAAAAGGGCCGAAGCAGAAGATCGTCGGCGCCGGAATTGACCACCCGGTTGATCAACCCCGTCGATTTCTCCCAGGCGGTGACGATGATCACGATGAAGGGATTGTCGCCGCCGCCGCCCTGGCGGATCTGCTGGATGGCGGCGCAGAGCTCCTCGCCGGCGCCTTGCGCCTCGCACAGCGCGATATCGGGCGGCCGGCGCTGAATGGTGCTGGTAAAGGTGTCCAGCGTGCTGACGGTTTCGGTGTGGCGGAAGCCCAGCGCATACAGCGCCGCCCGCGTCGCGGTACGATTTGCCGAGACCGGGTCATAAATCAATGCATCGACGCTGTCATAGGACAGACGCGACATAAGCCCACCGCCTTCTGCTCGCTCCCTTAAGAGAATGGCGGCGCGGTATTAATGAAGGGTCGAAAAAGCTGGTTAAGCGGCCTTTACCGAAGCGATTATCGCGAGAAAATCCGCCGCCTTGAGGCTGGCGCCGCCCACCAGCGCGCCGTCCACATCCTTGAGGTTGAGGATGTCGCGCGCATTCGCGGGATTGACGGAACCGCCGTAAAGGATGCGCATCGCCTCTGCCGCCGCGCCGATCTTCTCGGCCAGACATTTGCGCAGATGCGCATGCATGGCGGCGATATCGTCCATGGTGGGCGTCCTGCCCGTGCCGATCGCCCAGACCGGCTCATAAGCGATCACGCTGTTGGCCGGCGTCGCCTCCGCCGGCACGCTGGCCGCGATCTGGCCATGGCAGACCGCGTTGGCCTTGCCCGCATCGCGTTCTTCTTGGGTCTCGCCGATGCAGATGATGGCGGAGAGACCGGCGGCCCAGGCCGCCCTGGTCTTGGCCGCCACCAGGGCGTCGCTTTCGCCATGGATCTTGCGCCGCTCCGAATGGCCCAGGATCACATGGCTGGCGCCCGCATCCTTCAGCATCTGGGCGCTGACATCGCCGGTGAAGGCGCCGCCCGCCTTGTCGCTGCAATCCTGTCCGCCCAGCGCGAAAGCCCCCTTCACCGCCCAGGCCGCCTGCGCGATCAGGGTGAAAGGCGGGCAGACCAGGACATCACAGGCCGCCGGCGCGGCGCCGGATACGCCTTTCAGGCCCTCCTTCAGGGCAGAAAGCTCGCCCAGGCTGGCGGAGAGGCCGTTCATTTTCCAATTTCCGGCGATCAATTGACGCATCGGCGATTCCTCTAAATGGCTGATTCCCGCCCGGCTTGGGCGCGGTCCTTGCCTAAAGCGGGGGGCCCTCCCTATCATCCGCCGCCTTTCAGGGAAAGTACGCCTCGATGTTGCAATGGATGCACCGCATTTCGACCTCCTGGGTCGCCTCTCTCTTCATGGGGGCGCTGGCCTTGAGCTTTGTGGTCTGGGGCATCGCCGACGTCTTCACCGGCATGAACGTGAGCGCGCTGGCCACGGTGGGCACCACCGAGATCAGCCAGGATTCCTTCCAGCGTTCCTACCGCAATTATCTGAGAGCCCAGGGCCAGCAGATGGGCATGGAGATCACCTCCGAGATGGCCCAGAAGATGAACCTGGGCAATCTCGCCCTGCAGGAAGTGTTGAGCCGCACCGCGATGGACAATGTGATCCAGCGCATGGGCCTCACCACCTCCGATGCGGCGCTGTCCTCCAGCATCCGCGACGCCTCCGCCTTCAAGGGTCCCACCGGCGATTTCGACCATCAGCGCTTCCTCGCGGTGATCAACCAGTATGGCTATACCGAAAACGACTTCCTGGCCGAGCAGCGCGCCGATTTGACCCGCCAGCAGCTCACCGGCGCCCTGCAAAGCGGCTTCACCCTGCCCGACAATTATGTGAAGGCGCTCTACCAGTTCTATACCGAGACCCGCGCGGTCGATTATGTGGTGGTGACGCCGGAAGCGGTGGGCAAGATCGACACGCCCAATGACGCGACGCTGGCGGCCTATGTGAAAGCCAATCCCGACAAATTCTCCACCCCGGAATACCGGCAGGTGGAATATGCCTTCATCGGCCCCGCCGATGTGGCCAAGCCCGGCGATGTCAGCGATGCCATGGTGGCCGATTACTACAAGGCCCATCAGGGCGACTATAACGTGCCGGAGAAGCGCGACATCGAGCAGCTGGAATTCGCCAATCAGGCGGAAGCGGAGGCGGCGCGCGCGCAACTCGACAAGGGCAAAAGCTTCGAACAGCTGGCAACGGACCGCAAGGTCAAGCCGTCCGATCTCTCCCTGGGCACGCTTACAAAAGACATGCTGACGGACCAGGCCCGCGCCGACGCCGCCTTCTCGCTTCCCGCCGGCCAGGTAAGCCAGCCGGTCAAGACCGCGCTGGGCGGCTATGTCCTGCTCAAGGTCACCAAGATCACGCCCAATGCTTCGCGCAGCCTGGAGCAGGCCAGCGAGGAAATCCGCAAGACCCTGGCGCTGCAGGTGGCGGCCGGCAAGATCGACGACATGCTCAACGCCTTTGAAGATGCCCGCAGCGGCGGCGCCGACATCGCCGCGGCGGCCAAGAAAGCGGGGCTGCAAACCGGCAAGCTGCAGGCGGTGGACAAGACCGGTTCCGATCCCGCCGGCAATGCCATTTCCGGTGCGCCCGCCGATCCGGAATTCTATGAGCAGGTCTTTGCCGCGGATGTGGGGGACGACAAGGATCCCTTCACCGCCAAGAGCGGCGAGCGTTACGTGATCCGGGTGGATGGCGTCACACCTCCCAAACTGCGGACGCTAGGCGAGGTGCGGCAGGCCGCACTGGCCGCCTGGACGCAGGAGCAGCGCCAGCAGGCCCTGGCGCGCAAGGCGGGCGAGCTGACGGCCGCGGCCAACACCGACAAGACCCTCGCCAATATCGCCCGGCAGCTGAAGGTGCCGGTGCAGCAAAGCCCCGCCCTCGCCCACACCACCAACGACACCACCTTCTCAAGCGACCTGGTCGCGAAGATCTTCCAGGCCAAGCCCGGCCAGGTGGTGGAAGCGCCCCAGGGCGCGGGCAATTACATCATTGCGCGCGTCACCGGCATCGCCCATACCGCGGCCACCGGTCCCGAATTCGCCAGCGGCCGGGCCCAGCTTTCCCAGGCTGCGGCCAGCGACTTCGCCGTCTCCTTCGCCAACGCTGCGCGTTTGCGCGAAGGGGTGAAAGTCAACGAGCAGATGCTGCAATCGGCGCTCGGCCAGCAGTGAGGCCGCCGAAAGCGAAAAATCCATGAGTGAGGTCAAGCCAGATTTCGCGGCTTTCGCACGCGCCTATGAGGAAGGCCGGCCCCAGGCGCTCTATGTCCGTCATGTCGCCGATCTGGAGACGCCGGTCTCGGCTTTCCTCAAATTGGGGGAAGGACGTGAAAACGCTTTCCTCCTGGAAAGCGTGCAGGGCGGCGAGGCGCGCGGCCGCTATTCCATCATCGGGCTCAAGCCCGACCTGATCTGGCGTGCGCGCGGCGACTTGGCCGAGATCAACCGCCGCGCCGTGAGCGACCCGAACCGGTTCGAACCCCTGCCGCAAAAGCCGCTGGCGTCCCTGCGCGCCCTGGTCGCAGAAACGCGCATGACGCTGCCCGAGGGTCTGCCGCCCATGGCCGCCGGCCTGTTCGGCTATCTGGGTTACGACATGGCCCGCCAGGTGGAGGATTTGCCCAATCCTCCTCCCGATACGCTGGGCCTGCCTGACGCCGTCCTGCTGCGCCCGACCATCATCGCCATTTTCGACACGGTGAAGGACGAAATCCTGGTGGTGACGCCGGTCTGGCCTGATAAAGCCGTCGATGCGCGCGCCGCCCATGCGCGCGCCACCGCGCGCCTGGACGAAGCGTTAGCGGCGTTGGACAAGCCGCTGCCTGAACCGGGGCCCGCACCGCCATCCACCTCGGTCGGCGATATTCAGTCCAACATGACCAAGGAAGAGTATTTCTCGGTCATCGCGCGGGCCAAGGATTACATCGCCGCCGGCGACGTGTTCCAGGTGGTGCCCAGCCAGCGTTTCCGCCGCGCCTTCACGCTGCCGCCCTTTTCGCTGTATCGCGCGCTGCGCCGGCTCAATCCATCGCCCTTTCTTTATTATCTCGCCATGCCGGGTTTCGCGATTGTGGGCTCGAGCCCCGAGATATTGGTGCGCCTGCGCGACGGCAAGGTCACCATCCGTCCCATCGCCGGCACGCGGCCGCGCGGAAAGACGGCGGCCGAAGACAAGGCGTTGGCCGAGGAATTGATCGCCGATCCCAAGGAACGGGCCGAGCATCTGATGCTGGTCGATCTGGGCCGCAACGATGTCGGCCGCGTCGCCAAGGTGGGCGGCGTGCACGTCACCGACAGCTTCTTCATCGAGCGCTACAGCCATGTGATGCATCTGGTCTCCAATGTCGAAGGCGAGATCCGCCCAGGGCTCGATGCGGTGGATGCGCTGGCGGCAGGGCTGCCGGCCGGCACGCTTACGGGCGCGCCGAAAATCCGCGCCATGGAGATCATCGACGAATTCGAGAAGGAAAAGCGCGGCGCCGCTTATGCCGGCGCGGTGGGCTATTTCGCCGCCGATGGTTCGATGGACACCTGCATCGTTCTGCGCACCGCGCTGGTGAAGGACGGGATGATGTATGTCCAGGCCGGCGGCGGTGTCGTCGCCGACAGCCAGTTGGAGGCCGAATATCAGGAGACGGTTAACAAGGCCCGCGCCCTGATGGCCGCCGCCGAGGAAGCGGCGCGATTTGCGAGCGTAAAGAAGGGACAATGATTGGTATCCGGTCCTACCGGGTCTCAGATTGCCCACCCCTCGCGGACATCTTTAAGCGCGCGGTAAGACAGACTGCTGCGCGTGATTACTCGCTGGCACAAGTCCTGGCTTGGGCGCCGGATGAGTGTGATATGACAAAATTTGCTGCTCGCCTTATCGCCAAGCCTACATTCGTGGCCGAGATAGAGGCAGATATAGCAGGCTTCACTGACCTGGATAACCAGGGCCATATCGACATGATGTTTGTAGACCCGGATTTTCAGCACCAGGGCGTGGGAAGTGCATTACTCGACTTCGTTGTGGTCAAGGCGCGTGAAGGCGGCATGATCAGGCTTTTCAGTGAGGTCAGCATCACCGCGCGGCCACTATTTGAACGAAATGGCTTTGCAGTTTTGGCTGCACAGACAGTTGAGAAGAACGGCGAAAGCTTCCGCAACTACCGGATGGAGAAACTGCTCTAACGAGCCGCCACCGCAACGCCGTTGCTTTTCCGCTCAATCGCTTCCGGCAGCGGGATCAGGTCGACGCCGTGATCCTCTTGAAGCCACGCCGCCAGGACTTTCAGCGTCGCATCGTGCGGATGGCCGATGGCGATGGCGGTGCCGTTCCGCTTGGCTTCCGCCACGAGTTGCTCCAGTGCGGCCAAGACCGCCGCCTCGCTGTCCACATCGTCCAGGAAAATATCGCGCCCCGCACTCAATACCCCGAAACGTTGCGCCGTCTCGACACCATGCGAATCCGGCACCGTGCGGGAATCGAAAAAGAACAGCTTCGCTTCCGCCAAGCTGCGCATGAGGGGCAGAAGCGACGCCTCGTCCTCGGTGAAACGGCTGCCCTCATGGTTGTTGATGCCCTTGAGGCCCGGCACCCGGGAGATGTTCCAGGCAAGTTTCTCCGCGATGTCCCCTGACCCGGTCTTGAGCGCCATCGGTCCCGGGTCGGTGCGGGAAAGCGCCTCCATCGGCACATGCGCCAGCACGTCATGACCCTTGGCTTGCGCTTCCTGCGCCAGGAACGGCGTGGTTTCGGCATAAGGCAGGAAGGACAGCGCCACCTCCTTGGGCAGCGCCATGGCGCGGTCGGTTCCCGCCAGGTCCTCGCCCAGGTCATCGATGCAGATTGCTATCGCGGGTCTGGTCCGCTTCGCAGCGCGCGTGCTGCGCGCGGTCATCCAGGCGGGAAAGGGATGCCCGGTGACGGGAAACAACACTTGCGGCGCATAACGCGACGGCTCGAAGCCCGGCAGGGCGAGCCCGGCGCCACTGATCCGGTTCGGCCGGTCGGCCGCTTCCGCCCGCGCCGGCGCAAGCACACTGAGGAATTCGCCCGCGCCCGCCACGACCTCTTTGCCGCCCATCACCAGCGCCAGAAGGAACAGCATCAGCGCGGCGCCCTCGGGACCATGGCGGCGCAGAAACCCGCGCAAGCGAATCAACAACTCCCAAGCCATGCCCGACTAGGGTGCGGCAAGCCGATTCTGTCAATCCGCCGCGATCGAGCACCGGCCAGATGAAGCGGGGGCCAGTTGGTCGTCGTCCGTGCGACCATGAAATAATAGTTGCAGCCGACTAG
>CAZEFQ010000165.1:0-12466 GCA_964511505.1 uncultured Rhizobium sp. | reverse complement strand
GGCGGCGGCGGCGCGGCTGCACGCGGCGGCGGCGGCGGCGGCGGCGGCGGCGCTTCGATCACGATCGCCGGCGGCGGCGCCACGGCGGTCGGAGGGGGGGCGACCACGGCAACCGGCGGCGGCGGCAATTCCTTGACCGTGACTTTCTTCTGCACGACCGAGGCACTGATATCCATGACCTCCTTACGGAGCTGGTCGTTCGACAGACCAACAACCAGAGCAACGATCATGGCAACATTGATTCCGATCGCCACGGCGCCACTGGTGAAACGGCTCTGTTTCGAACCTTTGACGGCGGCGGACAATTCGTGCTGTGGACGTTCCATGTGATCTCGCTCTTTCAGACGAACGGCCAACCTTCAGGATGCGAACAACGCCAAGCTGAAGGGATGACCAAAAACCTCCCACTGGCGCCTTTGATTAAGCGCTCGTTTCCACCTTTTAATCAGGCGGTGCCGCGCTTTGCAAGAGGGACCAGCGGTTACTACTAATATCGTATCTCTCCGTTCAACAGGCAAGACATCCTTGCAGCGCCGAGGCAGGAACACGATGCGTGTTCGATGCCGCCGAGCGAACAATCCAGGCGCCGGCGGCGTCGGATTGACCATGCAAAATGTCGAGACTGTTATCCCAACCCCTGGCGCCTTTCCGGCGCTTCTTCTGCCGCTCTTAAAGCAATCGTGACTGTGCTTGGCAAGTGAAAAGGCATCGCACCCTCAGCATGAAATGCCGCGGCGCGCGCGCTGATGCAGTCTTGGGCCGATTGTTCGCAAATGCAGCATGACCGGCTATCGTCGCATGGCGGCTGCAATCGCCAGCCGGCTGTGCCGGCCCCCGCCGCGGTTCCCGGCCCGGTTCCGCAGCGACGGGCGGCGCTGCTAAGATGGCGCGTTTACGCATTCTCACCGGGAAATCTCACATGCGATATCTGCACACCATGGTGCGCGTCGGCGATCTGGACGCGGCGCTGGACTTCTATTGCAGCAAACTGGGTCTGGTCGAGCTGCGCCGTATCGAGAATGAAAAGGGACGTTTCACCCTGGTCTTTCTGGCTGCGCCGGAAGACGCCCAAAAAATGAGCGGCGAGAAGACCATCGATTTCAGCCCGCTGGTCGAACTCACCTACAATTGGGATTTGAAAAGCTATGACGGCGGGCGCAATTTCGGCCATCTTGCCTATGCGGTTGAGGACATTTACGCGCTCTGCGCCAAGCTGATGGCGGCGGGCGTCACCATCAACCGGCCGCCGCGCGACGGGTGGATGGCGTTTATCCGCTCGCCCGACGGCATTTCCATCGAACTTTTGCAGCAAGGCGAAGCGCTGCCGCCGCAGGAACCCTGGGCCTCCATGCCGAATACCGGGACTTGGTAGCGCTTCCAAAACCAAGGGCGCGAAGCTTTTTGCGGCATGAGCAGGCTTAGCTTTTCTTGGCGAGCGCAGTGAGCTTAAAAAAGCTTGCCCTATCCGAGCGCAGGGAGGATGCGTCGCTCAAAATGGTCCACTGGACCATTTTGTTCGCCTGCGGCGAAACACTCCTCACCCCCTCAGATTCTGCCGAGCAGCGTCAACGTGCCGACCTGCGTCGTCGAAGCGTTGCTGCCCCGTATCCAGTCATAGTCAATGCCGAGATGCCAGGTGTCGGTGCCTGCGCCCAGGCCGAAGCCCAGCAGCACATTGCCGGTGTCGGGATCCGGGCCGATGAAGGTGAAGCTGTTGCCCGGGGTATTGAGACCGCCGGTGGAGGCAAACCCCGCCTTGAGCTTGACCGGCGAAGAAATGAAGTCATAGCGGTAGCCCAGCCGCGCTTCCGGCGCGAAACTGGCGCCCAGCAAATCGAAACTCTTCTTGGCATCCACGCCCAGGAAGGTGCGCGCGGAATTGGCATAATAAGGCGCCACGTCGAGATCGAAGCCGTCGCCGCCGCCGGCCTCGGTAAAGCCCTCCTCGCGCATCGCCATGCCGTCCAGGCTGATGTGCGGGGTAACGGCGAAACCGCCGTAATTGAGGAAGATGCCGGTGGTGCCGCCCAAGGCGCCCAACAGCGCGGCCCGTTTTCCTTCCGCTATCCGTAACTGATTGCCCACTCCCAGCGTGCGGTGACCGTCGAGCTTGCCATAACCGAGATCGATCTTGGTATCGAGGAAGACGTGCTGCCCGCGCCACGCGGTGTAGCCGGAGAGCATGTACCATTCGAGATTGGTCTTGCTTTGGCGCGGCAGGGTCTCGATCACATCGCTGGAATAGAAAGTGAGCGCACCGCCGAACCAGCCGCCGCGCGGGCTGCCGGCATCCATGCCCAGGGAGAAACCGAAACCGTGATCCTTGTAGGCGGTGAGGTCGCCCTCGGCATCGAACCGGCCCTTGTTGTTGATCATGCCGGAGAATTCCTCGCCCCAAAGCGTCATCTCGCCATCGGTATTGGCGTAGGAACGCAACAGACGCTGGCGGGCGCCGACGGGGCCGGTGGCCTGGTCGGTGATCATGATCGCCACCTGGCGCGAGCCGCCCGACACGTCGGGCGCAAATTGCGAGAAGATCGACTGCGCCATCGCCTGGGAAGCGGCGATATTGATGCCGCTCGAGGCGCCATTATTGTTGTTATAGACGGTGAGGCCGGAGGCGATGGCCGTGCCCAGGTCCGGATCGTTGGCGAGTGCCGCCGCCGTCCGGGGGAACAATTGCAGAGCGGCGCCGGAAAGATTGAGGCCGGCAGTGCCGTCGGCGTTTGTCGCGCCCGTCGAGCGCGGCAGAAGCGTGATGGTAAGGGTCTGGTTGCCGGCGGCGCTCCCAAGCGACAAAGGCGTGGGGACCGCCGCGCTTTCGCCGGGGGATTCAAAGAGGAAAGGGAGATTCTGGGCCAGCACCGCATTCTGCTGCGCCAGTCCGGCATCGTTGACCACGGGCGCGCTGATCAAAGTGATGGTCTGGGCGCCGGGATGGGCGGTCGAGGCGGCGGTGGTGCCGGAAGAAATGAAGCTGCCGAACTGCAGCCCGATATTGGAGGTGGCGGAAAGATTGGCGTGATTGGTCGCCGAAACCACCGGCGTGGTCGAGGAACTGTTCTGGGTGATGGTGAGGCCGATAGTGCCGTTGATGTCGACATTGCGCGCATTGAGCGAGCCGGTCTGCTGGGTATTGGCGACGAAAAGCTGGCCGTTATTGTCCACCTGCACGTCCAGGCCGCCGACGGCCGAAAGGATCACGCTGTTGACATAGCCATAGCCGCCGACATGCAGGACATTGCCGGCGCCGGCGCCGAAACCAATGATGTTGGGCTGGGTAATGGGGGCAAAGCCCGACTGGGTGGAAAGAATGCGCTCGGACACGGAGGCCCAATTGAACGGCGTGTTGGTGACCGCCGTGCCTTGCATCGCCGCGACCGCGGCATTGGCGTTGCCCGAACCGTCGCCCGTCCCCGTGCCGGTGTTGCCGATATTGAAGGTGTTGTTGTTGCCGGCCGCGTTGAAATAAATGTCGCCCTGGATCTGCCCGCTATTGTTGACGGTGGTGCCGCCGCTGGTGCCGGCGAGAAGGTCGATGGCGTGCGCGCTGGCGCCTGTCACCGCCCCGGGGGCGGGCGTCAGCACGGTGGTAAGCGCCTCGATGGCGCCCGCATTGTTGATGGTCTTGAGCGTGCCCGAGGCGTCCACGACGGCGATGGTGTTTTGGATGAAGGGCGTCTTGGTGGAAGCGATGTCCGCGGTGGGCGCGATGGTGGAAGTGGAAACCTGGGCGATGATCGTGCCGTGCTGTTTGACATCGAGCTCCGGCACGCTGGCCTGGTCCAGGATGCCGAGCGCGGTGGCGCTGCCGCCGCCCGGGCCGCTGACGCCGGCACTGATGATGCCGGCCGTGGCGGTCACCGAGGAGGTTTCCTCGCCCGCGACCACGATGCGCGGAATGCTGACGTAATTGCCGATCGTTACCGTGTCGGCGCTGGTGCCGGAATTTGTGTTCACCGAGGTGAAGGCGGCGGCGGTGATGGAGCCGGTGTTGAGCAGGCCGCCCTTGATCGTGGTGTTGTTGACGGGCGAGGAACCGTCGATGATCAAAGCGGTCGAACTGGTGTCGAAATTTTCCGGCGTGACCTGAATCTTGCCGCGGTTGATGAAACCATAGCCGGGATTGGTTGCCGTGGCGCCGTCCACGGAATCGACCGATGCGGGAACGGCGCCAAGCACGATAGGCCCGCGAATGGCGGCATTGGTCGCGGTGACGGTCTGGGAAGGGTCGATCAAAAGCGCCGGATAGGCGACGCCGCCCACGGTGGCGCCGTTGCCGGTGATCGCGGCAGTTACCGTATTGCCATTGGCGGTGGCGGGGCCGTTGTTGAGAAAGCCCCCGGCGATGGAATTGCCGATCACCACCGCCGAGCCGCCTTCCGGATTGTTGCCCTTGGTGCTGGGCAAGGCCGTTCCGACCACGGTGATGGCGCCGCCATTCACGAACGAACCGGCATTGCCCAGGGTGGTGCCGCCGACCACCGCGGTGGTGGTGGTGGCGCAGGTATAGCCGAGCCCGGCATTGTCGACACAGGGACTGATGGGCCCCAGGATGACGAGGCCGCGGGCGAGCGACCCGACATTCTGGAAGGTGCTGGTGTTGTCCAGGACCAGATTGCCCTGGATGTTGCCGTCGAACTCCGCCAGGGTGGGGCCGACCGCCGAAGAATTCTTGGCTTGCGTCAGGGTGACGATTCCGCCGAGCGCCAGATTGCCGTCGATGGTGCTGTTTTGCGCCATGAAGATGCCATAGCTGCCGTCGCCCTGAACATTCACCGACGATTCCTGGATCGCGGTGGTTGTGGAAGTGCTCCCGATGGTGCTGGTCTGCGCCACCTCGCTCAAGGTGATGGGGCCGAAAAACGTGTTGCCGCCGATGATGGCGATCCCCGCCTTGCCATTGCCATTGCCGGTAAGGTTGATGCCCCCGACGCTATAAACCCCGGTCGAGTTCACGATATTGCCGGCGGTGGTGTCGATCAGCACGCCGGTCGCGGAAGAGGTGTCGGTGTTGCTGATGCTGCCCAGATTGGCGAGAAAATTGTTGGAATTGATGGTGACGGCGGGGGCGGAGGCCTTGAGTTCGATTGAGCCGGCCGTCTCGATGGTGATGTTGCCGGCGCTGGAGGTGGTCAGCGCGCTCTTGGTATTGCTGGTGACGTCGGTGTCGGCGCGCGCCTCCGGCTCGAGAGCGGCCGCCACCAGAAGCGCGGCCATGGCGGCGGAAAGCATCAGACGGTGCTTGGTCAAAATCCGATCCCTTTTGTCGCCGGCCTTGGGGCGCGACACGGTCCACCCGCGCCCAGCCCCGGTTCTGGCTTCGCCCGTCTGGCCTCCCAAGGCCGTTCAAGGCGGTTTCGCTTAATCCGTACCGATCCTTAAGGGCATTGCCCGGTCCAGACCGCTCCTCCCAGAAACTCCTTTGTTACCCACTAGCAGCCCCGGTTCAACAGCAAATTTTCACGTTTTAATCAGGTGTTAGCCCCGGATCACCCAGGATGGGGGGTGAAAAAAGCTTTAGGCGGGGCTTTTTGCCATGAGCAAGGGGCGGCACACCGGATTTGTCCGGCTGGCCCAGAAAGACGTCAGCCAGGCCGCGGCCCGGCATGAGATGCTCTATTCCGGCCGGATCGGCGGGGCCCGGGCCTGTTTTGCTTTCTGCGACCTTTCCGGCCTGGACCTGGCCGGGCGCAATCTGGCGGACGCCGATTTCACCGGGGCGGCGATGGAGGAATGCAACCTGGCGGGTGCACGGCTGGACTCGGCAAGCTTCTTTGGCTCCGACCTGCGCCGCGCCAACCTCGCCGGCGCTTCCTTGCGCCGCGCCGACCTGCGCGGCGTTTCCCTGCGCGGGGCCAACCTGATCGGGGCCGATCTTTTTGAAGCGGATTTCCGCGAGGGCAGCATTGCGGAGAAGGAGCGTTCCGGCAATTTGCGCCTGTTGCAGCACGACATCGGCCCTTCCGAACTGCCTGCGGCGATGCTCAATTCCGCCAACCTGGAACGCGCCAAAATGACCGGGGCGATGGCGGTGCAGGCGGACTTCACTGACGCCGTGATGAAAGGCTGCCGGCTCACCCGCGCCAATCTGCGCCAGGCCAAGCTCACCGGGGCCGATCTGGAAAATGCCGACCTGTCCGGCTGCAACCTGACCGGCGCCGACCTGGATGGCGCCATCCTGATCGGCGCAAGGCTGGACCTGGCGACCACGCACGGCGCCGATCTCACCAAGGCCTTGATCGAGCGCAAGGAGCCCGATCCGAAAGAAACCGCCCGCATCGAAACTCTGGTGGAAAACCATATCCGCTGGGCGGAGACGGATGGCCGCGAAGGGGCCCCCGCCGATCTCTCCGGCCTGGATCTTCGCCGCATCGGCGGTTTCGACCGCCGCATGCTCACCGCCCTTATCGCCCCCAACGCCATTCTTTTCGGGGTGAATTTCGAAGGCGCCTCGCTTCAAGGCAGCAATCTTTCGGGCGCCGATTTGCGCTCCGCCAAGCTCTCCGGAGCCGATCTGCGCGGCGTCAATTTTTCCGGCGCCAAGCTTAACCATGCCAATCTTGCCGACGCCAAGCTGGGGCCGTTGATGATTTCCGACGGACGGCTTCTTCCCGCCCGCCTCGACAATGCCGAAGGACGCTATGCCGATTTCCGCGGCGCCGATCTCAGGCGGGCACGGCTCAATGGCAGCGACTTCGCCTATGCCAATCTCATCAATGCGGATTTGCGCGACGTCGATCTGACCGGCGTCGAGTTGTCAGGCGCCAAGATGCCGATGGCCTTTGCCGACGCGGCGCAGATTCCGGCATAAAGCGGTTCCAGGAAAAGTGTGCAGCGTTGCTACGCGGCCGCTAGGCAACTCCGTCCGGAACCGCGACAAAATAAAGAGCTGGAGCAACGCGGAGCCAAAATACCCTGACACGCGCAGCAAAAAAAGGCGGGGTCCGAAAACCCCGCCTTTTCCATCTTGATGCTGTCGCCGATTAAGCGGCCTTTGAACCTTCGATGGTCTTCAGCTCAGGCGCGTTGATCGCAATTTTGCGGGGCTTTTTCTCCTCCGGCACGATCCGCTCCAGTTCGATATGAAGCAGGCCATTTTCCAGCCGGGCGGCTTTCACTTCGACATGCTCGGCGAGCTGGAAGCGGCGCTCGAAGGCGCGGCCCGCGATGCCTTGATGCAGATAAGCCTGGCCGTTTTCCTTGGTTTCGCGCTTTCCGGCGACGGTAAGCACGCCGTCACGGACTTCCACGCCGAGATCCTTCTCGGCGAAGCCCGCGACCGCAAGGGTGATGCTGTAATGATTCTCGTCGTTGCGTTCGATATTGTAGGGCGGATAGCCCTGGGCGCTGTTTTCGGCCTGGTCGAGCAGGTCAAAAAGGCGGTCGAAGCCGACGGTGGTGCGGAAGAAGGGGGAATAATCCAAACGCATGATGACAACCTCCTGGAAGCGTTGACAAGGTTAAGTCCCGGTGCAGTTCGCCCCCGGAACACCTCCCAGATGGGGTGAAAAAAAAGCCCTTCAAGCCCCTTGAAATTGCAGGAAATGATACCATCCCAGGGCCCAAAAAACGCCCATCGCGGCGTAGATGAAAACGTTCATGCTTTTACGGCTGGGGGAAAGCCCGGTGAGGTTGCGCAACAGCGTTCTCAGCCAGGCACCCTCTTCCGGGTTGCGTTCCGGGGCGCGCCAACTCCGGTAGCGCAGCCAGTTTTCCAGATTGTTGAGAGCGCAGGCGCCGCCATTGGCGAACCAGTGCAGGAGGGTGGCCGGCACAAAAACCAGGTAGGCGATCAGCAAGCCCCGGCTGGGCAGCATCCAGCCCAGGACGATGAGGGCCATGACCGCCAGATGCAGATAAAAGCAGAAATTGCCCAAGGCATCGCGGCCTTTTCTGGCGTGATCTCGCGCGCGTCGAGCCATGGCCGGCAGTCTGGCGGCTTATGCCTGCCGCTTCAATGCGCAGTTTGGCTCTCATAGAGTGGCGGCATGATTCCGGCCCAGGAATGTTTCGCGCCGCAAATGCTTCCGGCAACGGGAGCGCGGCTCCGCACCGCGACTTTCGCCGCGCCGGCGCGGGATCGCGGCGCCAAGGACCGCGGCGTCTGCGTGCTGCTCAACGGCCAGACCGAATTCATCGAAAAATATTTCGAGGTGATCGACGAATTGCGCGGGCGCGGCTTCACGGTGGTGGCGCTGGACTGGCGCGGCCAGGGCGGCTCGGAACGGCTTTTGCCGGAAGAACCGCTCAAGGCTCATATCCATGACTTCACGGAATATGACGCCGATCTCGATGCCCTGATGGACCGGGTGGTCGAGCCTCTCCTGTCCGGCCGGCGGCCCATCGCGCTGGCCCATTCCATGGGGGGGCACAATCTGTTGCGCCATCTCAGGCGCCGTCCGGAGCGGTTCGCCGCCACGGCCTATAGCGCGCCGATGCTGATGTTTTCCACCCGCGGCCAGCCGCGCTGGCTGGTCAGGCTGGTGACCGCCATGATGACGATGAGCGGGCGCGGCACGGATTTCGTCTGGGGTATCGCCGGACGCGATCCCCTGACCATGACGTTCGCCGACCAGATCGTCACCAGCGACCCGGTCCGCTTTGAACGCACCCAGCAACTGCTGCGGGCCCATCCGGAATTGCGTCTCGCGGGACCCACCTGGGGCTGGGTGGCAGCAGCCTGGCGTTCCCTCAATGGCTTCGCACTGCGCAACGCCGCTGAACAGGTCACCACCCCCTCCCTCATCTGCGGCGCCGGTCATGACCGCATCTGCATCACCGACGATGCCCGCCGTTTCGCCCGGCGCATGCCGCATGCGGAATATCTGGAACTCGCGGGCTGCGAGCATGAAATCCTGATGGAGCGCAATGTCTTTCGCGCCCAATTCTGGAACGCATTCGACCGCTTCATGGAAAAGTATGTCTAGCCGCTTTATCTCGGCACAGCGGGCAGCGGACGTTGCGGCGGCGGCGCGGTTTCCGGCGTCAGCGTCATGGGCGCATTGATCGGATCGTCGTCCTCATAGGAATATCCGCGCATCCGGCGATGAGGATTCTGCGCGGTGCGGCGCCGTGGCGGCGCGGCCTTTTCCTGCGATGGCGCGAAGGCAGGCGGCGCGATACCCAGAGGCGGAACGGACGGACTCACAAGCGTCGGCGGGAGCGCCGTCTTCTGTGATTCCCTGGCCCCGGCCGCCGGACCGCCGGCCGGTGCCCCGCCCGCCGCGGGCGAAATCACCGCCGCCGCAGGCGGCATCACCACAGGCGTCTTCATCGCCGGATTGCGCGGCGTGGCGACAGGGGTGCTTTGGTACGCATAAATGCCGCCGCCGATCAGCAACAGCCCAGCGACAATTCCAGCCGCGACCTTGGCGGCGCGATGGCGGCTTGCCTGTTCATGATCTGCGACGGGATGCGAAAGAGACTCGCCGCGGACAAGCGCCCATTGCAAAGAATCCGGCACCAGATTCTCTTCGTCCTGATCTTGCCATTCATCATCCGGTCCCGGCTCGCCGGCAAAAAAGCGCGAAGCGGCCGGTTCTTCCGGCCCTGCGCTGTCTTTTGGGTTCCACTTTTCCAGGTCCCATTCTTCTTCCATGTCGTGTTCCGGCCATTTCGCCACTTCGAGGACGCGCGGAGGAACTTTGAGATTCTCTCTCCTGTTTTCTTTGGCCAAAGGTTTCGTGCTGCTGGAATCGCGCGCCATAATCCCTCCCGGAACAAATCGACCGCCGTCCAGGAAACGACATGGCCCGCTCCATGTTCCAAGGTTCCGCTATTGCGCGGCGGGCTGCTGGGCTTCGACAGCCGGGATTTGTGCCTGTTCAGTGGGCGCGCGCGCGGGATCGGCGGGTTGTTGCCGCGTATCCATCGATTGCGCCACGCCATGGTTGGCGGCAAGAGGCGGCGTCGCTTGCTGCGGCGGCGGCGCGTTTTCCGGAGTCAAAGTCATCGGCGCATTGATCGCGTCATCCCGAGGGGAGCGGGACCTCGCCCCGTTTCTCGCGGCCGTGATTGGCGGGCCGAGAGGCGGCGTCGCGGATGGCGCCGGGGCCGGCGCAGGGTTGGTTTCCGGCGGCGGAACCGGGGGCACCGGTTCCGGAATCTGGTCGTTCGCAACATGATTGACCGCCGGCGTCTTGAGCGCCACCTGCTGCGGCGGCATGTCCGCGGTCGAGATTTTATAGGCGTAGAAAGCTCCGCCCACCACCAGGGCGCCGATTACGACGCCGACCACGATCGTGGCGGTGCCGTGGCCGGAACCCTCCTCGTCCTGGACCGGAAGAGGGCGCAGGGCCGCGCTATTGACGTCTTCAAGCGGGATATTCTCAGGGGTTTCTTCCAGCGGCGGCGTTTCCTCAGGCCTGCCGAATTCGCGCATCATGATGTCCTCCTGCGGTGCCGATCAGAAAACGGGTTCCGCAGAGGGAAAGTTTCGTCGGGGCCGATGCCTCTTTCCCGCCATGTTTGCGAGAGGGGCTTACTCCGACAGCAGGCGCATCGCCTCGGCATGGAGGCGCCTGTCGCCTGCGGCGAGAATGGTCTGACCGCTCAGCGGCGGTCCGCCCTGCCAATCGGTCATGATCCCGCCCGCGCCTTCGACAATGGGGATCAGCGCGGCGGCATCCCATTCGGCGAATCCGGCCTCGACGATCAGGTCGACAAAACCCATCGCCAGCATGGCGAGGATGTAGCAATCGCCGCCATAGCGCGTCATGCGCACTTTTCCTTTGACGCGTGCGAAGGCTTCTTGCTGGGCCGGCGAAAAATAGGCGGACGGATCGGTGGCGCAGAGCACGGCATCGGCGAGCGAGGCGCATTCCCGCGTGCGCAACCTGGTTTGATGTCCGGCCTGGATAAGATGTGCCGCGCCATTCACCCCGATAAAGCGTTCGCCCAGAACAGGCTGGTCGAGGATGCCCAGGACCGGCTTGCGGTTTTTTTCCAGCGCGATCAGCGAGCCCCATTCATGCCGGCCGGTGATGAAGGCGCGGGTGCCGTCCAGCGGATCGAGCACCCAGCGATAATCGTTGCTGCCTGTGCTCTCGCCGAATTCTTCCCCCAAGATGGCGTCGCCGGGCCGCTCACGCGCGATCATCTCCCGCAAGGCTTTTTCCGCGCCGCGATCGGCCTCGGTGACCGGATCGAAGGCATGCCGGCCGGGTTTGTGGGTGACGTCGATACGCTGGCGAAAATGGGGCTTTATCACCTTGCCCGAGGCATCGGCGAGGCGATGCGCGAAGGCGATCAGGTCGGGCCCCACCTCGCTCATGCGTCGGCTTTTGCGCGCTTGCGCAAATGCGGTTTCAACATTCTTTTGCGGATGCGGATGCTCTGCGGCGTCACTTCGACCAGTTCATCGTCCTCGATATAAGCCATCGCCTGTTCAAGCGTCATGGGCACGATGGGGGTGAGGCGCACCGCTTCGTCCTTGGAGGTGGTGCGGATGTTGGTGAGCTGCTTGGTCTTGACCGGATTGACGTCCAGGTCATTGTCCTTGGCGTTCTGGCCGATCACCATGCCTTCATAGACCTTGGTGCCGGGCACGACAAAAAGCTTGCCGCGCTCCTCCAGATACCAGAGCGCATAAGGCACCGCCTCGCCATCCTCGGTCGAGATCAAGACGCCGTTGATGCGGCCTTCCACGCTGCCCTTGTAAGGCGCGTAGCGCAGGAAGATGCGGTTCATCACCCCGGTGCCGCGGGTATCGGTGAGGAATTCGCCATGATAGCCGATCAGGCCGCGCGCCGGGGCATGGAAGACAATGCGGGTCTTGCCGGCGCCGGTGGCGCGCATATCCACCATCTCGCCTTTGCGGGTGGAGATTTTTTCGATCACCACGCCGGTATAGGCATCGTCCACATCCACCGTGACTTCCTCGATCGGTTCCAGCCTTTCGCCATTGTCGCCGGTCTGGAACAACACCCGCGGGCGGGAAATTGAAAGCTCAAAGCCTTCGCGGCGCATGGATTCGATCAGGACGCCCAACTGCAATTCTCCCCGTCCCGCCACCTCAAACGAACCTTCGCCGGTCTCCTTGACCTTGAGCGCGACATTACCCTCGGCCTCGCGCAACAGGCGCTCGCGGATCACCCGGCTCTGCACCTTGTCGCCTTCGCGCCCGGCCAAGGGCGAGTCGTTGACCGAAATGGTCATCGCCAAAGTGGGCGGATCGATGGGATTGGCGGGAATCGCCTCTTCCACAGTGACGTCGCAGAGCGTGTCCGCCACCGTGGCATGCTCCAGGCCGGCGATGGCGACGATGTCACCGGCTTCGGCGCGCTCCACCGGCACGCGGGCCAGGCCGCGGAAGGCCAGCAGCTTGGTGGCGCGGGCGCGCTCGATGGTCTCGCCCGCCCGGTTCAAGGCCTTGATCTGGCGGTTGACGGTGATGGCGCCCGATTCGATGCGGCCGGTCAGGATGCGGCCGAGGAAATTGTCGGCCTCCAGCGTCGTCACCAGC
>CAZEFQ010000164.1:0-4161 GCA_964511505.1 uncultured Rhizobium sp. | reverse complement strand
CTGTTGCAGGCATTGCCCGTTGGCGAGCTGGGCCGGTTGCGCGAAGGCGGCCGGCGACAAGGCCGAAAGTGTGGTCCCCAAAGCCAGGGCGGCGCAAATCAGACGTTTCATGAAAACCTCCAAAGCCTATGCCCTTCCTAGGGTCATTATACGCCTTTGACGGCGCTTCGATCCTGAAATCTGCGCCAGCCCCTGCCGTTTCAAGGCCTTGGCTGAAATTTTTCACGAGAATTTATCGCGTTTTCGGCCTCCGGAGCAGGAAAAGTCCACCGGCTCCTTGCGTTAATCTCGAACCCGATGGCCGATTCCCGCAAAACCGTCCGCACACGCATCAAGAACGTGACCCTGCTTGAACAGCTGGGGCCGGGAATCATCACCGGTGCGGCCGACGACGATCCCAGCGGCATCGCCACCTACAGCCAGGCGGGCGCGCAATTCGGCACAAACCTGCTTTGGACGCTGCTTCTCACTTTTCCCTTGATGGTGGCGATCCAGATGGTGAGCGCCCTGATCGGGCGGGTCACCGGCCATGGCCTGGCGCGAAACATGCGCGACGTGCTTCCGCGTCCCCTGGTCACGGCTTTGGTGTCGCTGCTTTTTCTCGCCAACACCATCAATGTCGGCGCCGATCTGGCGGCGATGGGGGAAGCCGCCAAACTCACCGTCGGATTCAATGAGCATGCCTTCACCATCCTCTTCGCCCTCCTCTCCCTCGTCCTGCAATTGTTCGTGCCCTATCAACGCTATGCCCGCTTCCTGATGATCCTGACCTTGAGCCTCTTCGCCTATGTGGTGGTTCTTTTCACCCTCAAGCTCGATTGGTCCGATATCGGCGCCGGATTGATCGGGCTTCATCCCCACCTGACCGAAGACGCGGCCATCACCATTGTCGCGGTGTTCGGCACCACCATCAGCCCCTATCTTTTCTTTTGGCAAAGCGCCCAGGAAGTGGAGGAAGTCGATCACAAGCCGGGGGAGCATCCGCTGCTGGAAGATCCCGCCGAAGCGCCGGCCGCCATTTCGCGCATCGAGGTGGATACCGTCTATGGCATGTTCTTTTCCAACGCGATTTCGCTCGCCATCATGGTTTCCACCGCGGCGACACTGAACAAGGCCGGCGTCACCGACATCAAGACCGCGGCCGATGCCGCCAAGGCCCTTGAGCCGATTGCCGGGCGCTTCGCCTTTGCCCTGTTCAGCCTGGGCATCATTGGCACGGGTCTTCTCGCCCTTCCGGTTCTCGCCGGTTCCGCCGGTTATGCCATTGCCGAAACGCAGGGCTGGAAGACCGGGCTTGATAACATGCCCTGGCAGGCGCGTGGCTTTTACACCGTGATCGGTGCGGCCGTGCTGCTGGGGCTCATCATCGACTGGTCGCCTGTGGACCCCATCAAGGCGCTTTACTGGAGCGCCGTGGTCAATGGCGTGATCTCGGTGCCGATGATGGCGGCGATGATGCTGGTGGCCTCCAACCAAAAGAAGATGGGACGCTTCGTCGTCGGCCCGCTCCTGGGCGGGCTGGGCTGGACTTCCACCGCAGTGATGGCTGCCGCGACCGCAGCCATGATATATGTGAGCGTCTAGAAGGGACGCTTATGTACATCCTGGGCTGGATCATCTTCGGCGCACTGACCGGCTGGATCGCCAGCAAGATCGTCAACAAACGCGGCGAAGGCTGCATGATCAACACCGCCTTGGGCTTGCTGGGCGCCGTGGTCGGCGGTTTCATTTTCCGCGAGTTGACCGGCTTCCGGTATGAATTCCACGGCGTGCTGATTTCCATGTTCGTGGCCGTGATCGGCGCCGTCCTGGTGCTTCTGGGTTATCACGCCCTGAAAGGCCGCTAGCGCCGGTTGACTTTCCCCACAGGGTATCAACCGCGACTGCGAATTACCCGCAATCATCAAGGATGAATCCTGGCCGCCGCCACGCTAGAGATTCGGGAAAAAGGGGATTCCATGCTTTCCGCGCGCCTCGGCCTCGCCGCCGCCCTCCTTGCCGTGTCCTCAAGCGCCGCCTTTGCCCTGACCGATGAGATCCAGGTCTATACCGGAGACGTCGCGCCGGTGGGCGTGTTCAATCTCACCTTGCACAACAATTACACCCCCAACGGCCTGAAGACGCCCGACTTTCCCGGCGGCTTGGTGGACAATCACGGCTTGAGCGGCGTGGCGGAATGGGCCTATGGCGTCACCGACTGGTTCGAGGCCGGGCTTTACATGCCGCTCTATTCGAACTCCAGCAACCAAGGCACCACCTTCAACGGCTTCAAGCTGCGCACCTTGTTCGTCAATCCCGACAATCCGACCAGCGATTTCTATTACGGCGTGAATTTCGAATTCAGTTGGAACGAGAAACAGTGGGACACCCAGGTCAACACCGGCGAGGTGCGGCCCATCATCGGCTACCATTTCGGGGCGGTCAGCCTGACGATCAATCCCATCCTGGACAATTCCTACAAGGGCTTCGCCGCCCTGGATTTCGCCCCGGCCACCCGGTTGGATTATGCCATCGATCCCGATTGGACCGTGGCGCTGGAGGAATATGACGATTTCGGCGAACTGCGCGGTTTCCTTCCCGCCGACCAGCAATCGCATCAATTATTCGCCGTGTTCGATCACAATATCGGACCGCTTTCCATCGAAGGCGGTGTCGGCTTCGGACTGACAAACGCGACCGATCACCTGACCTTCAAGCTGATATTGTCGAGCGATCTCACCGGCGAAAACGGACTCTTCAAATAGAGCACGGCAAACCGGGGCGTGATCGGTCGATCGCCGCCCCGGTTTTTTCACCAGAGTGGAACCGAAGCCTAGCGGCAGTCGCGCCGTCCGCCACGGGCATTCAGGTCCACATCGCAGGGGCTGGTGGCAGCACCGCCGACCGCGCCGGCTGCGCCGCCGATCAAGGCACCTGTGGCCGCACTGCCGCCCGTTGCCGCACCGATGGCGGCTCCGGCGCCCGCGCCGATAAGCCCGCCGCTCAACGCGCGTTCACCCGGATCGGTTCCACAAGCGGCCAAAGATAAAGCGGATGCGGCGATAAGGCCGAAAACTATCGTCTTGCGAATCATGTTGCGTCTCCCATTTGTGCTGCGACGAAAACGTGCAGACACAAATGAAGGTTCCGACAGTTTCAGGAAACCGAGCGGCCGAAGTCCCCCAGGCCGATCACATCGGCCTGGCGCGGGAACACCTTACCCGTCAGGACCCGATGCACCTCTTCATCCATGTCGGCGCAACAGTCGGAAATCACCACCAACCGATAGTCATGGTCGGCGGCATCGCGCAAAGTGGACAGCACCACGCCGCTGGTGGCGATGCCGGTCAGAACCAGCGTCTCGATCCCCCGTACCTTCAGCCGTTCGCGCAAATTCGTCGTCGAAAAAGCGCCCACCCGCTTCTTGGTGAAAACCTCTTCGTCCGCTACAGGCTTCAAGGATTCATGGATATCCGCGGCTGCTGTGCCCTCGGTGATGAGGCGGTTCTTGGCCAGCATGGAGAAGCCCTTGTTGCTGGCGGGGATCGCGCCGTACTCGGCCTCCGTAAACGCCACCCGCACATGCATCACTGCCATGCCGGCCTTCTTCGCCGCCGTCCGCGCTTTCGCGGCACGCTCGAGCAATGCCGGCCCCTGCTGGCCCACCATGCCGACAATCACATTCTGGAAGTCCATCAGGAGAAGCGCAGACTTCGAAGGCACGATACCGGCCATGGATATCACCGCTGACTTCGTTCGCGGAGCGCAAGGTTTTCTAGCCTCGCTCCGCTCATCAAGAAAACCTAAGCGTCAGCCGCGGGTTTGTGGAGATAGATCTCCCCGCCCGCGTGGCGGAACTCCTCCGCTTTTTTCGCCATCGCGGCACGGATTTCGGCGGTGCTCAGCGTGCCAAAGTTTGGATCATTCTTGCCTTTCGCCGCGTCACGCACTTCCTGCGAGATCTTCATGGAGCAGAATTTCGGCCCGCACATGGAGCAGAAATGCGCCACCTTGGCGCCTTCGGCCGGCAAGGTCTCGTCATGATAAAGCTGCGCCGTCTCCGGATCGAGCGCCAAAGCGAACTGGTCGCGCCAGCGGAATTCGAACCGCGCCTTTGACATCGCATCGTCCCAGATGCGCGCCGCGGGATGGCCCTTGGCCAGGTCGGCGGCATGGGCGGCG
>CAZEFQ010000163.1:0-15836 GCA_964511505.1 uncultured Rhizobium sp. | reverse complement strand
CGTGGTCCTGATCGGACTGGTGATCGGATGGCGGGAGGCCGCCGTCACCCTGGTGGTCATTCCCACCACCATCCTCCTCACCCTCTTTGCCGCCAACCTGATGGGCTACACCATCAACCGGGTCAGCCTGTTCGCGCTGATCTTCTCCATCGGCATATTGGTGGATGACGCCATTGTGGTCGTGGAGAACATATCCCGTCACTGGGCGATGGGGGACGGGCGCGATCGCATGACCGCCGCCGTCGAGGCGGTGGCCGAGGTCGGCAATCCCACCATTGTCGCCACCCTGACCGTGGTGGCGGCCCTGCTGCCCATGCTGTTCGTATCCGGCATGATGGGGCCATACATGGCGCCCATACCCGCCAATGCCTCGGCGGCGATGCTGTTCTCCTTCTTTGTCGCCATGGTGATCGCGCCCTGGGCGCTTCTGAAAATATCCGGCAAGCCCCGCCGCCGCCATCTGGTCGCGGCGCACGGCGAAGGCAGGCTGGGGGCGCTTTACCGCAGACTGGCCACGCCGGTCATTTCTTCACGCCGGAACGCCAAGCGCTTCCTCGCCTGTGTCGCGGGCGCGACCGTCCTTGTTTGCCTTCTCTTTGTCACCAAATCCGTCACGGTCAAGCTGCTGCCTTTCGACAACAAATCCGAGCTGGCGGTGATGCTGGATCTTCCCGAGGGCGCGAGCCTGGAAGACACCGGGCGCGCCCTTTTTCGCGCCGCCGCCGTGACCGGACGCCTTGCCGAGGTCACGTCCATCCAGGCCTATGCCGGCACGCCCGCGCCGTTCAACTTCAACGGACTTGTCCGCCACTATTACCTGCGCCGGCAGCCGGAGCTGGGCGAATTGGCGGTGAACCTCAAGGACAAATCCGGCCGCAGCCGCGAAAGCCACGCCATTGCGCTTGACCTGCGGCGCCGGCTCGCCGCAGTCGCCTTTCCGGCCGGCACCGTGGTCAAGGTGGTCGAGGTTCCGCCGGGGCCCCCCGTGCTTGCCACCTTGCTGGCGGAAATCTACGGCCCCGACAGCAAAACCCGCCGCGCCGTCGCCGAAGAGACGGAAAAACTGTTCCGGCAAGTTCCTTACATCGTCGATGTGGATGATAGCTGGGGCGCGCCGCGCCCGCGCCTGCGCATTTCCATAGACCAGGACAGGCTGGAATATTTCGGGGTCGAGCAGAGCGATGTCTATGACACGTTGAACGCGCTCCTGGCGGGGCAGCGGGTGGGATACTCCCATCGCGGCCAAGACCGCGATCCCATCGAGATCGTGGTGCGCGAACCCAAGAGCGGTCTCACCTGGTCACAGAGGTTGGCCTCGACACCGGTGCCCGCCAACGCGCAGCCCGGCAACAAGGCGGTGGTGGAACTGGGCGATATCGTCAGCGTGACGCAGGAGCAGGGAACGCCGGTGCTGTTCCGCCGCGACGGCCACTATGCCGACATGGTGACGGCGGAACTGGCGGGGGATTTCGAAGCGCCGCTTTACGGCATGATGGCGGTGGACAAGCTGGTGCGCGCGCACAAATGGGGCGACTTGCCCATGCCGCGCATTTTGATGCACGGCCAGCCTGCCGATGAAAGCCGCCCCGCGCTCCTCTGGGACGGCGAATGGGAAGTGACATGGGTGACGTTCCGCGACATGGGCGCCGCCTTCGCCGTCGCCATTCTCGGCATCTATGTGCTGGTGGTGGCGCAATTCAAGAGCTTCCGCCTGCCGCTGGTGATCCTGACACCCATTCCCCTCACCCTGATCGGCATCACCCTCGGCCATTGGCTGTTTGGCGCGCCCTTCACCGCCACCTCCATGATAGGCTTCATTGCGCTCGCGGGAATCATTGTGCGCAATTCCATCCTGCTGGTGGATTTCATCCGCCATGGCGCCGCCTCCGGCCGGCCCCTGCGCGAACTCCTTTTGGAGGCCGGCGCCACCCGCTTCCGCCCCATTGTGCTGACCGCGCTGGCCGCGATGATCGGTGCCGCGACCATCCTCACCGACCCCATCTTCCAGGGCCTGGCCATTTCGCTGTTGTTCGGGCTTGCCTCCTCCACGGTTTTGACCGTGCTGGTGATCCCGGCGATCTATATCTGGTTGCGAAGCGAGGATGAGCGGCGCGATGCAACGTCCATTGTTTGATGGGACCGGTGTTTTCGCCGGACGCGGGGTGAACCGCGACCGTATGTCTATGCGGGCCTGCGCGGCTCAGCACCTTTGAGCGGTATCGCAACCCGGCAACGGCGCCGCGCAGGCAATCCCTCATGGGCGAAAGCATGGTCGGGTCGCTTTCCGGCGCTCAGACGCGCGCGCCTTCGGCGGGGATAAAAACCGTTGCCTCCAAACCGGGCCTGGCATCGCCAAGTTGAAGCGTGAACCGGTGAAGGTGCAGGATCGCAGTGACCACACTCAAGCCGAGCCCGCTACCCGGACGATCCACCTTGTCCGGACGCCGGTAAAACCGCCGCAAGACCGCTTCCCGTTCTTCTACCGGAATTCCAGGCCCGTCATCCCGCACCTTTATGACAACCGATGACCCGGTCTCCCTCCAAACCGAGATCGAGACGTTTTTCCGGCCGAACTTGATGGCATTGTCGACCAGGTTGCTTAAGGCCTCAAACAGCAGGTTGCGATCGGCATATATCTGGATAGGCGCGATGTTGCCCATCTTGAGTTGGATATCGGCATCTTCCGCCACCGGCTGATAGAGCTCGAATATATCCGACAGCAGGGGCGTGAGTTGCACGGCCTCGAACCCCGACTTTTGTGCGCGGGCCTCCAGCTCCGCGATGCGCAACAGCGCCGTCAACCGCTCCAGCACGATGTCCAGATCGCCGATGGAGCCGTCGATGGTGTCAAATAGATCGTGCGATAAGCCTTTCCCGGATCGAAGCTCATCGAGCCGGCTGCGTACCCGCGTCAGAGGCGTCCGCAAATCATGGGCGACGGCGTCCGTCACCGATTTGACCTGATCGACAATGTGGCCGACGTCCTCGATCATCGTGTTTACGGTAACCGCAAGGCGGTCGATCTCATCGCGCCTGCCTGCATAAGGCATGCGCAGGGAAAATTCTCCCGCTGCTATTTTTTTGGCAACGGCTTGCAAGGCGTGAAGGCGGCGCAGGGGCTGAAAGCTCAACAATGTTCCGAGAAGCAGGACGGTCGGAACGATCAGCAGGCAGCTTGTGACGATTGCGATGAGGACATGGCGCTCCAGGTAGCGGATCTCGTTTATGTCGCGGCCAAGCAGGATCATTTGTCCGTTGTCGGCGCGGACTTCCAGGACACGCATGGGGGGCTCCCCGTCATGGGCTTCGACATCCATCGGATTTCCGGGAATCAAGCCCTTCGGGGGGTGGACATCGCCGGTCAAAAAGCGCCCCTCCGGCGATAACAGCGCGAACTTGTTCAGTCCGCGCATGTCATGCTGCACTTCGAACGGGATTTGGGATATCAGCGCCGCAGGCGGAAAACTGAGCAACAAATCTGCCTCGTTTCGAAGGATCTGATCGCTCCTGTCGTCCAACCGGCCGGTGGTGATTCGATAAAGAATCGCGCCCAGCACAACGACGCCGCAGCAGAAGAGCACGCCAAGAAGGGCGGCAAGCCGGAAGGTGGTGGTTGAGCGGACATCGCCGAGATGAAATCTGTCAGACAATCTCAAACCGATATCCCTCCCCCTTGACCGTCGATATGGCCGGGCGTCCGGGACGGTCCAGCTTCCGCCGCAACCGTCCAATATGCACGTTGATGAGATTGGCGCCCGGGTCGAAATAATAGCCCCAGACCTGCTCGAAGATGAAGCGCCGGCTCACTGTTTTGCCCGCATTCCGCATCAGAAATTCCAGCAGCCGGAATTCCATGTGCGGCAACTTCAGGGGTCTTCCCGCAAACAACACCGTCCGCTTGAGCAAATTCATTTCTATGTCGCCGGAACGGACAATGGCTTCGCCCGCCATATTTTTCGCCCTGCGCAACAGCACATCAATGCGCGCCACCATCTCCTGAGCCGAGAAGGGTTTGACCATGTAATCGTCGCCGCCGGCCCGCAAGCCGGCGATCCGCTGGTCCACGTCGGAGAGCGCGCTGATCATCAGAACCGGAACGGATATGGAGCGCTGCCGCAGTTTTTCGACCAGGGCCAGGCCGTCAAGATTCGGCAAAAGCCGGTCGAGCGTGATGGCGTCGAAATACTCGCGCGTCGCCTGCTCCAGCCCCAATTGACCGTCCGAGACACAGACCACGTCATGGTCGCGGGCGCGCAAATTCCTTTCTATCGCGCTCGCAGTGGTCAGGTCGTCTTCGATTACCAGGATGCGAGGCATGGGACCAACCAACAGCCCGAATTTATCCGAATTCCATGATAGCGCCCCTGCCGCCAAGAACTACTTGTTTTGCGTGCGGTCCGGCCCCCATGTAAACGGAAATTCACTCCGGTTGACGCGGCAGGTCTGCCAGAAAGACCGCCGGAATCGCTCATATCTTGGCCCGCTGCCGTTCCATGCGCACAAACGAGTCCCTTGCCGGAGAAGGCGTTACGCACCCGCCCTCCGCCACCAAGAAAAAGTTGTGCGACGTTGCCATGTCTATCTGCATCGAAAAAGGTCCGGCGGGCCTTACCATGCGCGCGTTGGCTGCCCGCCTGGGTGTCAGTCCCATGATGCCCTATTGCTATTTCCAGAATAAGGAGGAAATCCTATCCGCCGTTTGCGTTCGGGCGCTGAATCTGTTGGCAAGGCGCCTCGAAGAAAGCGTGTTTGAACCGGACAATCCGGCGGCCGGGTGTGAAGCGTTGGCCGACATTTATGCCGCCTTCGTGTTGACGCACGCACGCTGTTACATGTCGCTGTTCGACTTCCCGGCACCCCGGTTTCTTCAACTGCGAGAAGACAGGCAGGAGGCCATGCGCCGGGTGCGAGCGGCAATAGTGGAGCGTGCGGGGTCAATGGCAAATCGGACCGGTTTCGCGGGCGACCGGGAGTTATTGGGCTCAATGCTTTGGTCAAACCTGCATGGCGCCGCGATTCTCCATGCCGCCGGCTTCCTCACCAGAGAGGAGTTCCGGCAAACCTCGAAGGAAAGCCTATTGACGCTGATCGGTGGGTCCTAGCTGTATCCGCGAATTGATCTGGAACACGATCCGGCTCCGCAAGACGTCCATGACGGGAAGCCGGTGCTTCGGCCCGTGCGCTCGAGGCCAACTGCGCGTTTTAGGAAACATATTTTCCTCCTGCCCAAACCCCCAATAATGCGGATCAAGCGGTTCGGATTGTTCGAAAAAAGGCATCACGTTTTTCGATCACATGCCGCCGCCGGGCGGCAGCTTGCGCATGAAACAGTTCGCGGCGGGGGACCGTGCCGCGGTATCAAGCCGTGTCGCGCTCTTTGAAATGTAAATCGGCAATTGGCGGGCCAAACTTCGAGGGTGGCGCGGGCGGGCATAGCGCTCGTTGCACCAGGGGGGCCGCTCGCTTCACTGGCTTAGCTTTTCTTGGCGAGCCTCGCGAGCCTAGAAAAACTTGCCCCGCTTCGAGCGCGAAGCGCGAGGGTGGCGCAGGGTGCTCCGTTTTCGTAAGCTTGCTTGGTTTAGCCACCGGTGGAGGTTCGAGTCTTCGCCTGCCGCGCGCCTCACTGCGCTGTCGCGCGGCGGCGCTTGGCATGTTCTTTGCCGCCTTTGGCGGCAAAGGACATGGTCGGAGCGGCGGGGTGAGCCACGGCCGCAAAGCGGTCGAAATGGTCCAGTGGACCATTTCGAGTGGCGAACGCACCGAGCTTAAGCGAGGGGCCGGGAATCCCGCCCACAATTGTTGACGATAGATGATGGTCGGAGCGGCGGGATTTGAACCCACGACCCCCAGTCCCCCAGACTGGTGCGCTAACCAGGCTGCGCCACGCTCCGATGCCGGATTTTTGAGGCCGAAACCTCGGGGGCGCGGACTATAGGGGCGCCTCCAGGGACGGGCAACCCGGTTTCTTAACACCTTGTTTACGAGCGCAGCCTAACTCTGGCCGGCGCGCATTTACGCCTGATTCCCCCGTTTTTCCGACGAGAACCGCTTTGCATCTGGACTTGCGACATCGTTATGAGGTCCTGGACGGGATGCGGGGTATTGCCGCGCTCTGGGTGATGTTCGGCCATGCTTGTGTCCTTGCCGGTGTGGCCGGGCTCAAGAATTCCTATATCGCCGTGGATATTTTCTTCATCCTCAGCGGCTTTGTGCTGGCCTATTCCTACGGCAAACGGAGCGCGATGGGGCTGGGCCCCTTCATGGCCAGGCGTTTCATCCGGCTCTATCCCATGTTCCTCGCCGGCTTGATCCTGGGCGGCCTGGTCCTGGTGATGGCGGCCTCAAAGGGCATCTCGACTCTGTCCGCCAGGGCGGCGGTCGCGGGAACCGTCCTCAACGCCTTCTACATTCCGTTCCTCAATCAGGACGTCTACTATCATGCGCCGGCACATGGGCTCGCAGGCGAGATATTCCCCGCCAATCCTCCCTATTGGTCGCTGTTCTTCGAGATCGCGGTCAACCTGTTCTTTTTCCATCTGGCCGGCATGGGACGCAAAGCGCTCGTCCTGCTGTGCGCCGTGTTCCTGGCGGCGATCTTCGCCATCGCTTTGCTTTTGAGCGTGATCAGCGGCGGCGGCATCACAATGGAAGGCGGATGGAACACATTGGGGCTGATGGCCGGTTTTCCCCGGGTGTTTTACGGTTTTTCGCTGGGTATCCTGATTTTCAAGTTCGGCCGCCAATCCTGGTTGTTGTCGGTCACGGCAAAGGCGCGCCAGACTTCGGTCGCCGTCGTCCTGGTGCTGGCGGCGATCATGCTGCTTTTATCACTGCCGACCATCCCCCATCTCGGTTCGGTTTATTATCTTGTCGCCATCGCTCTCGCCGCGCCCGCGCTGGTGCTGCTCGGCTCGGCCCTTTCGTGCCGCAATCCGGTTCTTTCCTCGATCGTGCGGTTTCTGGGCTGGCTGTCTTATCCGCTCTATTGCGTCCATTATCCCGTTATCCGGCTTTTCCGTCTTTTCGCGCCCCTGCCGGGCATGGCCGGCGTGATCTTGCCCTCGCTCGCCTCCATCGGCTTGGCCGCGATCCTGACCCTGGTCTACGATCAGCCCGTGCGGCAATGGCTGACACGGCTTTTCACCAAATCCGCCGGAATCGACGGGTTGCCGACCCCTGTTTTGGCCGAATAGCTTCGGCTGGAGCGAAAAGTGTGAGCGTTGCTACGCTGTCACTAGGCAACTCCGTCCGGGACCGCGACCATAAAAAAACTAGAGCATTTTGGTGATTCAATAAATCGCGAAAATGCTCTAGCGTGCTTCTCCAAGAACCGGCCCCGCAATCATAAGGGCCATTTGGGGGAGCAACCATGCAGGCTTTAAGGGGCTGGACCCCGGTCCAGAAGCGCACAGTCGCCGCATCTTATCTGGCCTGGACGCTGGACGCGTTCGATTATTTCCTGCTGGTCTTTGTCCTTCGGGATGTCGCGGCCCAGTTCGCCACAACCATTACCACCATCGCCTTCGCCACCACCCTCACCCTGGCGATGCGCCCACTGGGCGCCTTCATCTTCGGACGGCTGGCCGACCGTTTCGGGCGCCGCCCGGTGCTGATGGTCAATATCGGCGTCTATTCGCTGTTGAGTTTTGCCACCGCCTTCTCCCCCAGCGTCACCGGCCTTCTGGTGATCCGCGCCCTGTTCGGCGTGGGCATGGGCGGCATCTGGGGCGTGGCGTCATCACTGGCAATGGAACGCATCAACAAGGAAGCGCGCGGGGCCGTCTCGGGCCTTTTGCAGTCCGGCTATTCCGCCGGCTATCTGCTGGCGGCGCTGGTCTATGGCATCCTGTTTCCGCTTGTCGGCTGGCGCGGCATGTTCATGGTCGGCATCCTGCCGGCCGTCATCCTGATCCCGTTCATCCTGGCGGCGGTGCCGGAATCGCCCAGCTTCGTCAAAGAGGAAAAAAAGCCTTCCACCTTCCAGGTGCTGCGCGACCATGCCGGGCTGGCGCTCTATGCCATCCTCTTGATGACCGCGTTCAATTTCTTCAGCCACGGCACCCAGGACATCTATCCCACCTTCCTGCAGCGCCAGCATGGCCTTCCCCCCGCCACGGTCAGCAGCATCACCATCCTGGGCAATATCGGCGCCATCCTGGGCTGTTTCCTGTTCGGTTCCCTCAGCCAGCATTTCGGACGGCGGCGGATGATGATCACCTCCGCGCTCCTCTCCATCCTGGTGATCTATGTCTGGGCTTTTTCGGAGGGGCTGGCGCTTCTGATGCTGGGCGCCTTCCTGATGCAATTCTTCAACCAGGGCGCCTGGAGCATCATTCCCGCCCATCTTAACGAGCTCTCGCCGCGGGCGGCACGCGGCACCTTCCCCGGCACCGTCTATCAGCTGGGCAATCTGTTCGCCTCGGTGAACCTGCCGCTGCAAACCTCCATCGCCGAGCAACAGCACAGCTACAGCATCGCTATGGCGGCGGTGGCGTTTTGCGCGGCGGTGGCGATCTCCCTGCTCCTGGCCTTCGGGCCGGAGGCTCACAACACCGAGTTGTAGCAGGGGTCAGCGCCGCGCCGTCTTCAGGCGGCGCTTCAATCCCTCCAGCTCACCCAGGAGATGGGTGAGCTTGGTCCGCTCCTCGGCGCGAAGATGCGGCGCGGTTGCCGGTGCCGGCCTTTCTTCCCCCGCGCCGTCAAAAAACGGCAGGCTCATCGGTGAGGGCGGCGCGGCCACCGCACGCAGATGCGCGCCGCGCTTCTTTTGAGGCGCCTCGACCGGCTTTTCCACATAAACGATTTTTTCCACCACGATGCGCTCGGGCGCCGGCTCCGGCGCCGCCATGAGGCTGGCGCCGCGCCCGACCGCCGCGATATGGCGCGGTCCCTTTTCCTTGAGCAGCTTCTGCACGCCGCGAATGGTGAAGCCGTCGGAATAAAGCAGCGCGCGGATGCCGCGCAGCAGGTCCACATCCTCGGGGCGGTAGAAACGCCGTCCCCCTGCCCGCTTCACCGGCTTGATCTGGACGAAGCGGCTTTCCCAGAAGCGCAGGACATGCTGCGGCACGTCAAGTTCGGCGGCGACTTCGCTGATGGTGCGGAACGCGTCAGAAGATTTGGAAATCGGCGGCTTGGCGGCGAAACCGGCTGGTGACAACGCTAATCCTCTTTTTCAAGCGAGGGCGTCTGGCCGTTGATCACCGCCTTGAGCACATGGCTGGGCCGGAACACCAGCACCCGGCGGGGCGCAATGGGAACTTCGTCCCCGGTCTTGGGGTTGCGGCCCATGCGTTGGGACTTCTGCCGCACCGCGAAAGTTCCAAAAGATGACAGTTTGACGATCTCGCCTTTGGCCAGCGCGCCGCAGACTTCTTCCAGCATATCCTCGACCATCTGTGCCGAATCTGTGCGGGAAAGGCCTACCGCCTGGAAAACCGCCTCGGTCAGGTCGGCGCGGGTCAATGTGTCCGTTGCCATGCGTTTCACGACTCTTAATCCCCGCCAAACGTTAGGCTGGGAAAGATTATCCGTCAATATCAGGTACTTGGGGGAAAGACCTTATATTTGACCTTTTTCCCAACGCCAAATACGCAAGTTTTGGGCGAAGCGGCGGATGGCCATTTATCCCTTTACCATCTCAGCAAAGCAGAACCCCAGGTAAAACCCCCTCCCATGGCCTCCAGCATCACCAGGTCGCCCTTTTTGATCCGCCCGTCCCGGACCGCAGTCTCCAGGGCCAAGGGCACAGAGGCCGCCGAGGTGTTGCCATGCACGGCCACCGTGGAAATGACTTTGTCCGGGGAAATGCCGAGCTTTTTGGCGGTGCCGTCCAGAATCCGCTGATTGGCCTGGTGGGGGACAAACCAGTCTATGGCCGAGACCGGCACTCCGGCGGCATCCGCCGAGGCGGTGATGGCGGCCGAGATGTTGGTGACGGCATGGCGGAAAACTTCCCGCCCCTGCATGCGCAGATGGCCGGTGGTGCGGGTGGAGGATGGGCCGCCATCCACATACAGCATGTCGTGCAGCCTGCCGTCGGAAAACAGCCTGGTGTTGAGGATGCCCTGGTCGGAATTGTCGCCCTTGCCGTCATACCCGGAGAGCACCACCGCGCCGGCGCCGTCGCCGAACAGGACACAGGTGCTGCGGTCGCTCCAGTCGAGCAGCCGGCTCATGCTTTCCGCCCCGATCAGGAGGACGGTATTGGCCTGGCCGCCCCGGATCATGTTGTCGGCCACGGAAAGGCCATAGATGAAACCGGAACAAACCGCCTGCAGGTCGAAGGCGGCGCCATGCGCCATCCCCAGTTTGGACTGGATGACGGTGGCGGTGGCGGGAAAGGTTTCGTCGGGCGTGGTTGTGCAGCAGATGATCAGATCGAGTTCGCCGGCATCGATGCCCGCGTCCATCAAGGCGGCGCGGGAGGCGGCCAGCGCCAGGTCGGACGTCTTCTCGCCGTCCTTGACGATGCGGCGTTCGCGGATGCCGGTGCGCTCGCGGATCCACTGGTCGGATGTCTCCATCCGCTTTGCGAGATCGTCATTGGTGACAATGGTCTCCGGCAACGCGGCGCCGATCCCCAGAATGCGGCTGCGAATCACGATGCGGCCGCCTCTTGCGGCAGGGCGAGGCGGGCGCGGTCGGCGCTGATCCGGGTGTTGATGTCGGCGCGCGCCATGCTGATCGCCATGTCCAGGGCGGCGGCAAAACCCGTGGCGTCGGTGCCGCCATGGCTTTTGACCACCACGCCGCGCAACCCTAAGAAAATACCGCCATTAGCGGCGCGCGGATCGAGCCGGCGGCGCAGCGCGCTCAGCGCGCCGGAAGCGATGAAGGCGCCGATGCGGCCCAGAAGCGAGCGGGTAAGCGAGCGCTTGAGGAACTGGCCCACCAGCTTAGCGGTGCCTTCGGCGGTTTTCAGCGCGACGTTGCCGGTGAATCCGTCGGTCACCACCACATCCACGGTGCCTTCGGCAATGTCATTGCCTTCGATGAAGCCGTGGAAGGCCAGCGGCAGATTGCTGTTGCGCAGGATGTGGGCGGCTTCCTTGACCCCATCATTGCCCTTCTGCTCCTCGGTGCCGACATTGAGCAATCCCACCGTGGGCCTTTCCAGGCCCAGTATCGCATGGGCAAAGGCCTCGCCCATGATGGCGAATTCCACCAGCTGTTCGGCGGTGGCGCTGACATTGGCGCCGCAGTCGAGCACCACCGTCTGGCCGCGCAGCGTGGGCCAGATCGAGGCGATGGCGGGGCGGGAGATATTCTCGATGGTGCGCAGCTGGAACATGCTCATTGCCATCAGGGCGCCTGTATTGCCGGCGGAGACCGCGACCTCGGCCTCTTTGTTCTTGACGCATTCGATGGCCCGCCACATCGAGGTGTTCTGGCCGCGCCGGAGCACATGGCTTGGCTTGTCGTCCATCGAGACGCGCTCGGGCGCATGGCGGACGGTGACGCGCTCGCGCAATTTGGCGTGACGGGCGAGAAGATCGCTCAGTATCTTTTCGTCGCCCACCAGGATGAACTTGACGCCGGGATGGCGCTGGGCGACGCGTTGCAGGGCCGTGATCACGATGCCTGGGCCGGCATCGCCGCCCATCGCGTCTATCGAGACGATCAGTTCGCGTGCCACGGCCGCCCGTTCTTGGCTAGGCGTCAGCTTTTCGCCTTCACGACTTCGCGGTCGGAATAATGGCCGCAGGCGCCGCAGACATGGTGCGGCCGCTTGGGTTCGCCGCATTTGGGGCAATCGGCATGGGCGTTCGCTCCCAAGGCATGGTGCGAGCGGCGCATGTTCCGGCGCGACGGCGTGGTTTTTCGTTTGGGGACCGCCATGGCGTATCTTCTCCTAAAAAGCCGGGGATCCAGCTGGAACGACCCGTGGAATACCCGTCGAATGCAAGGGGGCGTGGGTAGCAGGAGCCAGGGTTTCATACAAGCCAAAACCCGGAAAACCCCTCTCCCGCAGTCTATTAGCCTCCGGATTTCAAGTCCTTAAGGGCCGCGAAGGGGCTTTCCGGCTTGTCCATTGGGGGCGGCGCGAATTCCACCCCCGCCTTCCGGGGATAGGGGTCGATGGACAAAAGGAACTCCTCCACCAGCGGCCCGGCCAAGTCGTAATGCAGGCTTTCTATCTCTTCCGGAACATCCTCTTCCGCAGGAGAAATGACGACTTCGCCCTCCTTGATATCCCGGCGCATGACGGGGGTGAAATGCAACTCCCGGCTGAATTCCCGGACGATGGCCGCAGTCAGGGGCTCCAGGCTCACCACACAAGCCTGAACGACTTCGGCCGCCAGCGCATAGGAGATTTCGAAGCGGGTGGGAGAAAGCTTTTTCAGGGATATTTCAGCGAAGAATTTCGGCACTTCCAGCACGCCGGCAAGCCGGGCCAACCCGGCCCGCTCTTCCGGTCCCGCATCCAGGGTTATGCTATCTCCCGCCTGGCCCAGGCGGCCCAGATTGTAAACACGCGAGAGCCCGGTCACGGCAGTGCTCCAAACTCCAGCCGGTTCGCTTGCGAACGGGTGAGCGCGGCGCGCATGGTTTCGACATAGCGTGCCAGGGCGCGGGCGTTTTCGCCGGCAGGCTGTCCCAATCCCTGGCCGCGCCAGACATTGAAGGCCAGCGCCGCGGCCATCGCATCCCGCCCGTCCGCCCGGTCATAAGCCGCCAGACGGCCATAAAAGGCGTTGGCGATAGCCTTCATGCGCCGGCCCATGCCGATATCGCTCACGCCCTGCTCCCGCAACGCCTCGTCAAAACCCAAGAACAACGCGTCCGTCAACAGCTGGGCCGCCTCGTCCTGTCCGGTTGCCTTGAGATGCTTCAGCGCCGCCCAGGCATGCAGCGCCACCATGTCAAAGCGGCCGTCCATCGTGTCTGGCACGCCCAGTTCGCGGTAGAAAAAGGGCGCGCGGGCGCGCGCCGAAAGCTGCTCTTCCAAAAGCCTGCCAAGTTCCCGCCGGGCGGCGGATTTCCCTAACAAATTCAACATGAAACTGCTGCCTTCCAAGTGTTGCGCTTGCAACCGGGACCGCACAAGGTTAGCACATTGCGTATGACGTATAGAGGTCTCATTCTCGCCGCTGCCGCCCTGGTGGTCGCCTGCACGCCGGTGATCAACCAGCGCGGCTATCTGGAGGACAAGGAAGCCGAAGCCAGCATCAAAACCGGCACCGATACCAAGACCAGCGTGCAGGCGAAGCTGGGCTATGCTTCCACCACCGCCACCTTCGGCGGCGATGCCTGGTATTATATCTCTTCGACCGAAAAACAGGTGGCGTTCTTCACCCCCACGGTGCAGCAGCGTTCCATCCTGGCGGTCTATTTCGACAAGACCGGCAGGGTGACCGGCATCCGGCACTACGCGCTGGCCCAAGGCCATTTGATCAACCTCGAGGCACGCACCACGCCGGCGCGGGGCCGCGAGCTCACCTTCCTCCAGCAATTGCTGAATGCCACCCCGGCGCAATCCAACGGCATGCAGCAGACCAACCCGGGCGGCGGGGGAAATCCGTAGGATTCTTTTGATGAACCCCCTCTGCCTACGCACGCCCTAGGGCGTGCTACGGCATCTCCCCCTTCTATGTGCTTCGCACAGAAGGGGGAGTTGGGCTTGTGCATGCTGAAAGAGAAAAATCGCGGACTCGAAAAGTCCGCGATTTTTCATAACGGCGTTTGTATCAACCCAAGCGGGCCAAAGTGGCAAGCAGCAGCAACGCCACGATGTTGGTGATCTTGATCATCGGATTGACGGCGGGACCGGCGGTGTCCTTGTAGGGATCGCCCACCGTGTCGCCCGTCACTGCGGCCTTGTGGGCGGCCGAACCCTTGCCGCCATAATTGCCGTCTTCGATGTATTTCTTGGCATTGTCCCAGGCGCCACCGCCCGAGGTCATGGAGATGGCGACAAAGAGACCGGTGACGATCACGCCCATCAGCATGGCGCCCAGGGCATTGAAGGCCGAGGTCTTGCCCGCAATCCAGTCCACAATCAGGAACAGGACGACCGGTGAAAACACCGGCAGGATCGACGGCACCACCATCTCCTTGATCGCGGCTTTGGTCAGCAGGTCCACGGCCCGTGCATAGTCCGGCTTCTGGGTACGCTGCATGATGCCCGGCATTTCGCGGAACTGGCGGCGCACTTCTTCCACCACCGCGCCCGCGGCCCGTCCCACGGCCGTCATCGCCATGCCGCCGAAGAGATAAGGCAAGAGGCCGCCGAACAGGAGGCCCACCACCACCCAGGGATCGGAAAGACTGAAGGTGGGCTGCTCCAGGCCGGTGAAAAAGCCGGTGCCTTGCGCGGCGAAATATTTGAGGTCCTGGGTATAGGTGGCGAACAGCACAAGGGCGCCAAGGCCGGCGGAACCGATGGCATAGCCCTTGGTCACCGCCTTGGTGGTGTTGCCCACCGCGTCCAGTGCATCGGTGGTCTTGCGCACATCGCCTTCCAGGCCTGACATTTCGGCGATGCCGCCGGCATTGTCGGTAACCGGACCGAAAGCATCCAACGCCACGACCATGCCCGCCAGCGACAGCATGGTGGAGACCGCGATGGCGATGCCGAACAGGCCCGCCAACATATACGTGACGATGATGCCGACACAGATGACGAGGGCGACAGGCGCCGTGGCCTCCATCGAAACCGCCAGGCCCTGGATGACATTGGTGCCGTGGCCGGTCACGGAGGCCCTGGCAATCTCCCGCACCGGGCGAAAATTGGTGCCGGTGTAATATTCGGTGATCCAGATCAAAAGACCGGTGACCACAAGACCGGCCACGCCGCAGGAATATAAGGCCATGCCGCTATAGCTCATGCCACCGGCGGTCAGCGTGCTGCCCATCCCGATCATCCAGTCGGTCAGCGGCCACAACCCGATCAGCGAGAGCGCCACGGTGACGATCACGCCCTTGTAGAGCGCGCCCATGATGTTGTTGCCGCCGCCCAGCCGGACGAAGAAGGTGCCGATGATGGAGGTGATGATGCTCATGGCGGCGATCGCCAGCGGATAGAGCATCAGGGTCTCTTTATGCGGGCTCGGGAAGTAGATCGACGCCAGCACCATGGTGGCGACCGTGGTGACCGCGAAGGTCTCGAACAGGTCCGCCGCCATGCCGGCGCAGTCGCCGACATTGTCGCCCACATTGTCGGCGATGGTGGCCGGGTTGCGCGGATCGTCTTCGGGAATGCCGGCCTCGACCTTGCCCACCATGTCGCCGCCGACATCGGCACCCTTGGTGAAGATGCCGCCGCCAAGACGGGCGAAAAAGGAAATCAGCGAAGCACCGAAAGACAGGCCGACCAGCGATTCCACGGCGGTGCGGCCCTGGGCCGCGTCATCCAGGTTGAGACCGAATGGACCCGTCAGCAGCGCGAAATAGCCGGCGACGCCCAGAAGCCCCAGGCCCACCACCAGCATGCCGGTCACCGCGCCGGAGCGGAACGCCACCGACAAGCCGCCGGCTAGGCCCCCGCGTGAGGCTTCGGTGGTGCGCACATTGGCGCGCACCGAGACATACATGCCGACATAGCCGGCGGCGCCCGACAGGGCCGCGCCGATCAAAAAGCCCAGCGCCACCTGCCAACCCAGGAAGAAGAAGGCGAGCGCGAAGATCACCACGCCGACAATGGCGATAGTCGTATATTGCCGGTTCAGATAGGCGCGCGCGCCTTCCTGCATGGCGGCGGCGATTTCCTGCATACGGGCATTGCCCTGATCGGCGCTAAGCACCGACAGGGTGGCCCAGATGCCGTAAACGATGGCGAGAACGCCACAGCCTACGATCAACCACAAAGTCGTCATGGTGGGTCAACCTCGATT
>CAZEFQ010000162.1:0-28418 GCA_964511505.1 uncultured Rhizobium sp. | reverse complement strand
CGCCATGCAATTGAAGCGCGAAGGACGGGGCGCGGATCGCCGCCAGGGCATCGTCCAGCATGCGGGCGTCGCGGCCATCCACTTCGCCGATGAAACGCAAGGTAAGATGCATCTGTTCGCGCTTCTGCCAGCGCGCGCCGGACACGCCGCCCTGGAGCAGCATCAGGCTTTGCGCCACCATGTCCGGCAGCGACAGCGCCACGAACAGCCTCATTCGGCATAATTCCGCAAGGGAAGCGCCCGATGGAACAGAAGCACCACCGTGCCATAGGCCGCGATGCCCAGGATCAACGCCCCCGCGAGCGCAGTCACGTCGACGAATTGGCTTTGGAACTGGCCGCCTGCCAGGGGCACCGTCAGCCACGCTCCCAGCCAGGCGCCCGCGCCCGCGGCGATGGCGGCGACCAGCACCGGCGGCAAGGCTCGCAGGAATTGCCGCTCAATGGCGAGCAGCGCCCGGCTTCTGCCGAACCAGGTCAGGATCACGACATTGATCCAGGCGCCCAGCGACGTGCCCAGCGCGACACCGGCCACGCCCAGATGAAAGCCCCAGACAAACACCACTTTCAAAAGAATGTTGGAAACGATCGCCGTAATCGTGGCGCGCACGGGAGTGGCCGTGTCATGGCGCGCGTAGAAGGTGGAGGAGACGATACCGACCAGCGCCATGGCGGGAAGCCCCACGCCGTAGGCGGCCAGCGCGGCGGCCGCGAGACCGGCGGCCCGCGCGTCAAAAGCCCCATGAGCGAACACCGCCCGCATGATGGTGCCGGGAATGGCCAGGAACACTGCCGCGAAAGGCAGGGTGAGAAGCAGGCTCATCGCCGCCGAGCGGTTCTGCGCCGCATCCGAGCCGGCATGGTCGCCCTTGGCCAGCCGCGCCGACATTTCCGGCAGCAGCACGGTGCGCAGCGCGATGCCGAGCACGCCGAGCGGCAGGCCGTTGATGCGCTCGGCATAGTAAAGCGCGGTGCGGCTGCCGGTGGGAAGCAGGCTGGCGATGATGGTATCGATGAAAGGCGCCACCACAACGCTGGCCGCGCCGAATGTGACCGCCCCGAAGGCGATGAAGAACTCCTTGACCTCCGGCGTCCAGCGTGGCCGGGAGATGTTCAGCCACAAACCTTCCTGGGCGCCGGCCCAAAGAATGAACACCAGCTGCAGAAAGCCGCCGATCAAGACGCCCCAGGCGGCGGCATAGGCCGCATTGGGAAACCAGTGCCAGAGGATCAGGGTGCCGATCATCGCCAAATTCTGGAAATTCGACCAGGCCGCCGCCGCCCAGAATTTATGGATGGCATTGAGCATGGCCGACAATTGCACCGCCACCAAAGTGAGGATCAGATAGGGAAAGGTGATGCGCGCCAATTGCACCGTGAGCACGAATTTGCGGGGATCATCCACCCAGCCCGGCGCCAGAAGACGGATGATCCAAGGCATGAACACCGTGGCCAGCACCAGCAGGATCACCTGCGCCAGCAATTGCCAGGAAAACACCGCGTCGGCGAAGGCGGCGGCTTTCTTGTGCTCGCCGCGCGCATGAAGTGCTGCGTAACGCGGCAGGAAAGCGGGATTGATGGTCCCCTCGCCGAAAATGGCGCGGAAATAATTGGGAAACAGGAAAGCGACAAAAAAAGCGTCGGAAAGCACGCCGCCTCCCAACGTCCAGGCCAGCAGCGTGTCGCGCACAAAGCCGGTCAGGCGCGAAAGCAGCGTGAAGCCGCTCACCGAGACGAGCTTCTTCAGCATCAGCTTTTCGACCTGCTCATAACCGGGGCCAGCATCTTTTCCACATAAGGCATCATCCGCGCCACGATCACCTTCACCCCCGCCGGATTGGGATGCATGCCGTCCGCCTGGTTGAGCTTGGGATTGAGCGCCACCCCCTCCAGGAAAAAGGGATAGAGAATCACATGATATTCTTTTGCCAGCCTGGGATAGATGCTGTCGAAATGCTTCACGTAATCGGCACCCAG
Organism: uncultured Rhizobium sp.; assembly: GCA_964511505.1. GTDB lineage: Bacteria > Pseudomonadota > Alphaproteobacteria > Micropepsales > Micropepsaceae > Rhizomicrobium. Next base: position 26,442 of record CAZEFQ010000162.1, on the reverse strand, counting down.
ATTGCGCTGCGCCGCCATCCCGGTGAGCAGCACGGCGACATGATCCTTCTGAAGCCGGGTGAGGATGGCGCGAAGATTCTTCTCCGTCACCTCCGGCGGCACGCCGCGCAGCATGTCATTGGAGCCCAGCTCGATGATGGCGGCGTCGGGATGATCGGCCAGCGACCAGTCCAGCCGCGACAGGCCCCCGGATGACGTGTCGCCCGAGACGCCCGCATTCTCCACCATGGCATCCACCCCGGCCGCCTTCAGCGCCGCCTGCAATTGCACGGTGAATTCCGTCCCCGGGGGCAGGCCATAGCCTTGCGTAAGGCTGCTGCCCAAGGCGAGTATGCGCAGCGGCCGTGCCTCGGCAGGGCTGCCGGCGAATATGCCGGCCAACAGGAACATCACCACGACCGGGGCGGAAACCAGCTTGAAACGGAAGCTCATGATCGTCACTTCTACAACATTCCGCCTTGCCGGGTCATGATGCCGAATCCCCCTCCCCCTGCCATATATCTGGCCAATGTCGAGTTGCGGCTCTCCAGCGCCGCCGGTCCGGTCAATATTCTTAATGGAATCACGCTGGAGGTGCCCAAAGGCCAGACCATCGCGCTCACCGGCCCCTCGGGCTCGGGCAAATCCTCGCTTTTGATGGTGGCGGCCGGGCTGGAACGGCCGTCCGGCGGCCGCGTGCTGGTCTCAGGCACCGATATCACCGGAATGAACGAAGATGCGGCGGCGCGTTTTCGCCGCGGCCGGATCGGCATTGTCTTTCAATCTTTTCATCTCATTCCCACCATGACGGCGCTGGAGAATGTCGCCGTGCCGCTGGAATTGTCCGGGATGGACACCCCTTGGGAGCGCGCCGCGGCCGAACTGAAGGCGGTCGGCCTGGCCGAGCGCGGCGAACATTATCCCGGCCAATTGTCGGGCGGCGAGCAGCAGCGCGTGGCGCTGGCCCGCGCGCTGGCGCCGCGTCCCGATGTCCTGTTTGCCGATGAGCCCACCGGCAATCTCGATTCCGTCAACGGCGCCGCCATTGCCGACCTGATTTTCGCGCTCAATGCCGAACGCGGCGCGACACTCTTCCTGGTGACCCATGAAGAGAGCCTCGCCCGCCGTTGCCAGCGCATGGTGCGGCTCTCCAATGGCCGGATTGTGGCCGATGCTTGAAGCTGTGCTTCATCCCCTCGCCCGTGCCTGGAGCTTCGCCCGGCGCGAATTGCGCGGCGGCATGCAGGGCTTCCGCATCTTCTTCCTTTGCCTGCTCCTGGGCACCGCGGCCATCGCCTCGGTGGAATCCCTGAGCGATGCATTCCTCTCGGGCCTGCGCGACCAGGGACAGACTTTATTGGGGGGAGATGTGGCGGTGGAATTGGTGCACCGCCCGGTCACGGCGCAGGAACATGCCTTCCTGTCGCGCTATGGCAATATCTCCACCGCGGTCTCCATGCGCGCCATGGCCTATGCCCTGCGTGATGGCAAGGAAGCCGAACGCAACCTGATCGAACTCAAGGGCGTGGACGCGAAATGGCCTCTGTTCGGCCAGCCCAGCTTCACGCCGGACCAAAAATTGTCCGACGTGCTCTACTGCGAGGATGACGGCACCTGCGGCGCGGCGGCGGAACAGAGCCTGCTCGACCGGCTGCATGTGACGCGCGGCGATCTCATCAAGATCGGCGACGCCACCTTGCGGGTGATGGCGGTGATCAACAGCGAACCCGACCGCATCTCCACCGGCTTTTCCTTGGGTCCCCATGTCCTGATCTCGCAACAGGCCTTGAAAGCGACCCATCTCGAGCGGCCGGACAGCCTGGTCAATTACACCTACCGCCTGGCCTTCACGCCCCATGGCCTCGACGGGGGCACGACCATCGACAGCTTCAAGGCCGACGCGGCATCCGCCTTTCCCGACGCCGGCTGGCGGATCCGCGACCGCACCGACGCCGCCCCCGGCATCCGCCGCTTTGTCGAACAGGTGGCGATGTTCCTCACCTTGGTGGGATTGACCGCGCTGGGTGTGGGCGGGGTGGGCGCCAGCGAAGCGGTTGCCGCCTTCCTGGATCGCAAGCGCTTCGACATCGCCATCCTCAAAGCCCTGGGCGCGGATGGAAAGCTGGTCTTCCTGGTCTTCTTCCTGCAGGTGATGGCGATCGCGCTGGCCGCCGTGCTGCTGGGTTCTGCGATCGGCGCCGTTGCGCCTTACGCCGTTGCCTATTTTTACAAAGACAGCCTGCCTCTGCCGCCGGAGCTTGGCGTCTATCCCGTACCGTTGCTTCTGGCCGCCTCGTTCGGACTGCTTTCGGCGGTCCTGTTCGCGGTGCCGCCGCTCGGCCGGGCCCAGGCGATTCCGCCCGCCAGCCTGCTTCGGGAAAATGTCGCGCCCAGCGCCGCCCGGCCTGCGCCCGTCTATCTTATCGCCGCCGCCATCTCGGCCTTCATGATCGCGGCGCTGATGCTGCTGCTGGCGCCATCGCCCCGCTTTGCCGGCGAATTCTTGGGGGGAGCGGCGGCGGTGCTGGTGATCTTAAGGCTTCTCGCCGAAGCCCTGTCGCGTCTGTTGCGCGCATCGCCCCGTCCCCGCTCGCCCCTGCTCAGGCTGGCCCTGGGCGACCTGATCCGGCCCGGCGCCGCCACCAGGGGCGTGATCACCGCCCTGGGTTTGGGGCTTACGTTGCTGGCCACGGTCACCCTGCTCGACGGCTCCATCGCGTCGGAGGTCAACCAGGCGCTCCCCGCCCGCGCTCCCAGCTTCTTCTTCGTCGATATCCAGCCCGGCCAGGTCGAAAGTTTCCGCCGGACCATCGAAAGCTTCAAAAGCCAGAGTGACTTCCAGCTCACGCCGATGATCCGTGGACGGATCACTGCCCTCAACGGCGTGCCCTCCGCCGAGGCGAAAGTCGAGCGCGATGCCAAATGGGTCCTCAATGGCGATCGCGGCATCACCTATGCGTCCACCCCGCCGCCGGGCACTGTCATCACCAAAGGCGATTGGTGGGCGCAGGATTATTCCGGTCCCACCCTGATTTCGCTGGATCAGGAGGTCGCCACCGGCGCCCATCTCAATCTCGGCGACAGCATCACCCTCAATGTCCTGGGGCGCGAGATCGAGGGCCGAATCGCCAATCTCCGCAAAGTGGATTTCACCACCGGCGGCCAGAATTTCGTGCTGGTGCTCTCACCGGGCCTGATCGACAAGGCGCCGCATTCCTTCCTCGCCACCGTCCGGGTGGACGATAGAGAGGAAAACGCCATGTACGGCGCGGTCACCGACAAATTCCCCAACGTCTCCACCGTCCGGGTGAAGGACGCCATCGCCCAGGTGGATACGCTGTTGCAGCAGCTCGCCGCCGGCATCCGCGCCGCCAGCCTGGTCACAATTCTCGCAGGCCTCCTGGTCCTGGCCGGCACCATTGCGGCGGGGGCGCGCACCCGTTTGTACGATGCCACCGTGCTCAAAGTGGTGGGCGCCACGCGCGCCCAGATCGCGCTGGTCTATATCGCCGAATACGGTTTGCTGGGGATCGCCACCGGCCTGATCGCGCTCGCCGCCGGCAGTCTCGCCGCCTATATCGCGGCCCGGCAGATCCTCAATATCGGCTTTGTCTTCAACGGCACCGCCATCCTGATGACGGTTCTGGGCGGCGGCGCCGCCACCCTGATTTTTGGCCTGCTTGGCGCCCTTGCCGCGCTTCGCGCCCGCCCGGCCTCGAGGTTGCGCCAAGGTTGATAAAAGGCCGAAAATGCGGATTAACCCGCTGATACCAAAGATTTAAACCGCCCTTGATACGGCTGACGCAAATCACGATATACTATCCACGTCAAAGGAGTTTCCCATGGCCAATCTCGATCCCCGGTATGCCCGCGGCGCCGTATCCACGGCCGACACGATGGATGCCGGCCTGCGCGCCTATATGCTGCGCGTCTATAACTACATGACCGGCGCCCTGGCGCTGTCGGGCGCCTTGGCTTGGCTCACCGCCAACACCCCCCTGATCAATACTTTCTACCGCCAGGTGGAGACGGTGAACGGCGTCGCGCTGCAGCCCACCTTGCTGGGTTATGTGGCCTTGTTCGCGCCCTTCGTCATGGCATTGTTCCTGCAGTTCCGCATCCAGGCGTTGAGCTTCTCCGCGGCACAGACCACCTTCTGGATTTATTCCGCCCTGATGGGCGTGTCCCTGTCCTGGATATTGCTGGCCTATACCGGCGCCAGCGTGGCACTCACCTTCTTCGTCACCGCAGCCATGTTCGGCGGCATGAGCCTCTATGGCTACACCACCCGGCGCGATCTTACCGGCTTCGGTTCCTTCCTGATCATGGGCTTGTGGGGAATCATCATCGCCATGTTCGCCAACATGTTCTTCCATTCCGCCGCCGTGAATTTCGTGGTCAGCGTGTTGGGCGTGTTCATCTCGGTCGGCCTGATCGCCTATTACAACCAGGCCATCAAGAACATGTATTACGTCGGCGATGACGGCACCATGGCCGGCAAGAAGGCGATCCTTGGCGCCCTGATGCTCTACATCTCCTTCATCAATCTGTTCCTGTTCCTGCTGCGCTTTATGGGCAACCAGCGCCGCTAGAAGCAGCCAAAACGAACAAAGCCCGGCCGGAAGGCCGGGCTTTTTCGTTGTGGCTCTTTATTCGGCTGCCAAGGCCTTCAACAGCTTGCGGTCAAAAATCTTGAGCACCTGCGCCAATTCATGCCCGCGCTTGAGCACCACGCCCCCCGCCGCGATCACAGCATATTGGCCCTGTTTTGCTTTGAGGCGGGGTCGTTTCTCCACCCGGAACAGCGCCATCTCGCTGGTGCGGCGGAAGATGGAGAACACCGCAGCATCTTCCAGGAAATCCAGGGCATAGTCGCGCCATTCTCCGGCCGCCACCATGCGGCCGTAGATGGTCAGGATGCGGTTGAGTTCGCTCCGGTCGAAGCGCGTGCCTGACCCTTCGCTGACAGGCCCTTCATTGACTGCCCGCGCCCCGTCCTTGTCCCCGGCCAGGGCGCGGTGGAACGCTATGGGTTCTTCCACCATGTTTTCCGGATGATGGGACCGGAACCGGCTGCCGTCTAGCGTTTTCTGGCGAGCATCAGGCCATCGCCAATAGTTGCCAGCGCCATGTCCACCCGCTGGTCGGCATGGATTTTCGTGTTGAGCGCCGCCAAGGCCGCGGCGCTGGCGCCCTGTCTCTTGGCGGCCACCTCGCCGGAATAGAGCATGTTATCGAGGGCGATCACCCCGCCGGGGCGAAGGAGCTTCAACGCCGCTTCGTAATAGCCGTCATAGCCGGTCTTGTCGGCATCGATGAAAACAAGATCGAAAGGTCCCTCACTGGCCGCGATCATTTTCTCCAATGAGGGGAGCGCCGGCCCCAGCCGCAGCTCGATTTTTTTATCCACAGAAGCGCGTTTCCAGTAGCCCTGGGCGATATCGGTGAATTCCTTGCTCACATCCAAGGCCACCAAGCGTCCGCTTTCCGGCAGAGCCTCTGCCATGGCCAGCGCGCTGTAGCCGGTGAAGCTGCCCACTTCGATGATTCGCTTTGCGCCCACGATTCGCACCAGCAGCGCGAGGAACGCGCCTTGCTCCGGCGCGATCTGCATCACCGCATCACTGCGTTTGGCGGTTTCCCGGCGGCAGCGGGCGAGTTCCACGGTTTCACGGCCACCCAGGCGCGCGAGATAATCCAGTATTTCCGCGGTCGGTTGGATCATATGACCCATTTTTCATGCCTGCCTTTAAATGGTCACGATTGAACCATGCGAGAGCCTTTTTCGGAATCGAACATCCTTAATGTCGGTTGGCAGCGTCGCCCGGAACTTCAAGCCCCCCAGCCCTTTCCGGGTGGCCGCCAACCGGCAATTTCCCGCAAAATTTTTCTCTCATTTGCCGCCGGATTGTAGGCTCTTGATGATGACGCGCAGCTGCGCGTCCAGTTGTCCGAACAATCCGCCCACCGCGCCGGTCAAGGTCGAGACCATCACGCCATAAGGGATGAACAAGTCGGGCCTGTCTCCCAACAGGCTCGCCGTCGCCACCGCCACCAAGCCGCACACCGCGCCCACCGCCGCGCCCCCAAGCGCCCCTGCGCCATAACCGCGCGCCAGGTCGCGGGCATAGAGCAGTCCCGCCACGCCCGCGATCAGCATGCAGCCGAACAACTCGAAGGTCGGGCGGAAACGCGGCCGGTAATGGCCCATCGCCACCAGCACAAGCTCGAAAAAGACCCCCACCGTGATGGCGCGTCGCAAAATTTTCAGATCAACCAAGGGCTCCCTCCAGCGAGGCCCGCTTGCGGGCTCCTGCCAGTTTCTTTAAACGGACAGCGCCGTTTTTTGCCTTCGAACTATGCTCGAAATCGAAAACCTGACCAAGCGTTTTGGCGGCGTCACGGCGGTGGCGGGCCTGAACCTTTCGGTCAAGAAGGGGGAGGTCCTGGGGTTCCTGGGGCCCAATGGCGCGGGCAAAACCACCACCATGAAGATGGTAACCGGCTTTTTGACCCCGGACAGCGGCACCGCGCGCATCTGCGGCCATGACATTTTAGGCGACACTTTGGCCGCCCAGGCCCGGCTGGGATATCTTCCTGAAGGCGCGCCGGCTTATGGCGAAATGACGCCCCGTGAATTCCTGATTTTCATCGCGCGCGTGCGCGGCCTGGAAGGTGCAAGAGCCGCAGCGGCGCGCGACTTGGCGGTGGCGCGGACCGGCCTTGAACCGGTACTGGACCGGCCGATCGACAATCTGTCCAAGGGTTTTCGCCGCCGGGTGGGGCTGGCCCAGGCCATCCTGCACGATCCGGAAGTCCTGATCCTGGACGAACCCACCGACGGGCTTGATCCCAACCAGACGCATGCGGTGCGCCAGCTGATCCGCGACATCGCCGCCAAAAAAACCATCGTGATCTCCACCCACCAGCTGGACGAGGTCGAAGCGGTCTGCACCCGGGCGGTGATCATCAACAAGGGCGCCCTGGTGGCGGACGGCACGCCAGCCGAACTGTCGGCGCGGGCGCCCGACGGAAAGCTGGACGGCCTGTTCAAGAGCCTCACCAGCAAGGAAGAGGCGCTGGCATGAACGGTGTTGCCTCGGTCTTCAAACGGGAATTTTCGGCCTATTTCGCCACCCCCATCGCCTTCGTTTTCCTGGTGATCTTCCTCTTCACCATGGGTGTGTTCACTTTTTATGTCGGTCATTTCTACGACACCGGCGTTGCCGATCTCTCGTCCTTCTTCAATTTCCACCCCTGGCTCTATCTGTTCCTGATCCCTGCGCTTTCGATGCGGCTATGGGCCGAGGAGAGGCGCAGCGGCAGCATCGAGTTGCTGCTCACCCTTCCCGTGCCGGTCTGGGCCACGGTGCTGGGCAAATATCTGGCCGCCTGGGCGTTTGCCGGACTGGCCTTGCTCCTCACCTTTCCGATCTGGATCACCGTCAATTACCTCGGCACGCCCGACAATGGCGTGATCCTGGCGTCCTATGTGGGAAGCTTCCTGATGGCGGGCGCCTATCTTGCCATCGGCGCGGCGATCTCGGCCGCCACCACCAACCAGGTGATCGCCTTTGTCGTCAGCGTGGTGGTCTGTTTCCTCTTCACCGCGGCCGGCGCGCCGGTGGTCAGCCAGGCCTTCCAGGGCTGGGCGCCGGTGGCGCTGGTGGACGCGGTTGTCTCCTTCAGCTTCCTCACCCATTTCGCCGCCATCACCGCCGGGGTGATCGACCTGCGCGACCTGGTCTTCTTCGCCTCCCTGATCGCACTCTTCCTCTATGCCAATGTGCTGATCGTCGACATGAGCAAGGGACGATGACATGACCCGCCGCTCCTATGTCTGGTCCATGCTCGCCCTCGCGGTGCTGCTTTTTTTCGGCCTCAACATCTTCGCCGGCAATTTCTTCACCGACGCCAAGATCGACCTGACGCAAAGCGGGCAATACACCCTTTCCCCCGGCACCCGCGCCATCATCGCCAAGCTGCCGGAGCCGGTGACCCTGCGCTTCTATTTCTCCAAGACCAATTCCGCCCAATTCCCCGCCACCGCGGCCTATGCCAAGCGGGTGCGCGACCTTTTGGGCGAATATGCCACCCTCAGTCACGGCAAAATCGTGCTGGAGGATATCGATCCCGAGCCCTTCACCCCGGAAGAGGACGAAGCCAATGCCTCGGGCATCCGGCCGGTGCAGACCCAGGACGGCGCCACCATCTATTTGGGGCTGGCGGGCGACAACAGCCTGGACGACAAGGAAGCGATCCCCTATTTCGCGGCCGAGCGCGAGCCCTATCTGGAATACGACCTCACCTCGCTGCTCTACCAGCTTTCCCATCCGGAAAAGCCCAAGCTGGCGGTGATCACCTCGCTGCCGCTGGCCAATTCGCCGCAGACCGGCCAGCCCAACACCATCTACGCCCAGCTGCAGCGCGATTATGACGTGACCATGCTCGATTCGAATGCGAGCGCGATTCCGCCAGGCACCAGCCTGATGCTGATCGCCCATCCGGAGAATGTGAGCGTGACCCTGCTCCGCCAGATCGAGCTTTGGGCGCTCAAGGGGGGCAAGATCCTGCTGTTCGTGGACCCCATGTCCGAATATGCGCGCCAGTTGAATTCGCCGGAGGCGCCGCCCTCTTCCGATTTCGTGCCGCTGCTCAAGGGCTGGGGCGTGCAATATGACGCCCAGCAGGTGGTTCTGGACCGCCAGCTGGCGCAGCGCGTCGCCGCCGGTCCCAACGCACCGGGCGGCGTGCTCTATCCGCTCTGGCTGCACCTGACCCAGGAGAATGTCTCGCAGAAGGACCCGGTCACCGCCAGCCTGCAGGGTCTCAATCTCGCCAGCGCCGGCTCGCTCACCCAGGTCAAGGGCGCCACCACCCATTTCGAGCCCATCCTTTTCTCCAGCACCCAGGCTTCGCTGTTCGGCCGCGACGAAGTGATGGCGCTGACCGATCCCACCGCGCTGATGACCCTGGTGCAGCCCAGCGGCAAACCTTTCACACTCGCCGCCCGCGTCACCGGGCGGGCCCAGTTCGCCAATGTGGGCTCCGGTGATGTCAACATCATCGTGGTCGCCGACAGCGATCTTCTTGACGACCGCTTCTGGATCCGCACCGATCCGGTGGCGATGCCCTTCGCCGACAATGGCGGCTTCGTCCTGTCCGCGGTGGAAAATCTCAGCGGCTCGGACGATCTGATCTCGCTTCGGATGCGTGCCAATTCCGAGCATCCTTTCACCGTGGTCCGCGCCATGCAGGCGGACGCCGACATGAAGTTCCGCGCCACGCTGCAGACCTTGCAGGCCAAGCTCACCTCCTCGGAGCAGGAAATCGCGCAATTGCAGCAGGGCGGCAGCGGCAACACCGCCAGCCTTTCGCCCCAGCAACAGGCGGAGATCGAACGGGTGCGGCGCGAGATCGCCACCACCCGCTCCCAGTTGCGCGATGTGCAGCATAATCTGCGCGCCGACATCGACCGGCTGGGCACGGTGCTGGCATTCCTCAACATTCTCCTGATGCCGGTGCTGGTGGCGGCCTTCGCCATCGTTTACGGCCTGATCCGCCGCCGCCGTGCCGCCGGCAACGGACGCGTCAGCGCGCCGGCCGCGCAAGCCACTGCGGGCGTGAGGGGAGCCTGATGGACAAAAACCGCCGCAACCTGGTGATCCTGGGGAGCGCCGCGCTGGTAAGCCTGGCGCTGGCGGCTTTTGCCCTGGAGCAGCGCGCCGCCGAGGGACGGCCGCATTATACTTCGCAGGTATTCGTGCCCGGCTTCGCGGCGGCGGCGAACAATGCCGCCACCATCCATATAGTCACCCGTGACGCAAGCTTCGACGTGGTGAATGGCGACAAGGGCTGGGTGCTTCCTTCCAAAGGCAATTATCCCGCCGATTTCGACCAGGTACGCCATACCCTGATCAGCCTGGCGACACTGGAGACCGTCGCCCCCAAGACGGCGCGTGCCGACTGGCTGCATTATTTGAAGCTGGATACACCCCCGAAAGGCTCGGGCACCGAGATCACGGTGAAAGACAAAAGCGGCGCCGTCCTTGCCGATGTGGTTGTCGGCAACACCGAAGACCTTGGCGATCCCAACGGCGCCCAGGGCCTGTTTGTGAGGAAGCCCAACGAGAACCAGGCCTATCTCGCCCGCACCGCCTATGTGCCGCAGGGCGATATCGGCTCATGGCTCTACACCCGTGTTCTCAATTTGGGCGGCACGCGCATCCAGGAAGTGGCGATGCAGCCCCTCAAAGGACCGGGATTCATGGTGCGGCGGGATTCCGCCTCGCAACAGATTTACACCCTGGCGAATGCGCCGGCCCCCGGAAAAGGCGCCCAGCCCGATTCCCGGACGGTCAATTCCATTCCCTTCGCCATCGCCAATTTCAGCTTTGACGATGTGAAGCCGGTTGAGACGTCCGAGTTCGCCAAGCCGGCGCATGCCATCGCCCGCACCTTCGACGGCCTGCTGATCACCTTCGACCTTGTCCAGGCCGGCAACGATGTCTGGACGCGCTTTTCCGCTTCCACCGCGCCGGGCGCCAAGCCGGAAATCGCGCAGCAGGCCGATGCCATCAACGCCAAGGCGGGCGGTTTCGAATTCAAGCTGCCGGCGGAAAAAGGCAACGCCCTGATGGTCGATCTCGCCAAGGTCATGACCCAGCCCAAGCCGCCGCCGGGCCAGGCGGGGATGCCCGCAATGCCGGCTGGCATGCCCGCAGGAATGCCTCCTGGCATGATGGGCGGCGCCCCGTGAGCGACGGACTTTACGTCCGCGATCTCTGGTACATGCCCGCGCTGTCGTCGAGCCTCAAACGGGGAAAGATGCGGCGCGAGATGCTGCTCGGCGAGCCTGTACTGCTGGGGCGGATGCGTGACGGCCAGGCCTTTGCCATGCGCGACGTCTGTCCCCATCGCGGCGTCCCGCTTTCGGCGGGAAAAATCCTTCCCGAAAACACGGTCCAGTGCCCCTATCATGGCTGGCGCTTCCGCCGCGACGGGGTGTGCAGCGCCATTCCTTCTCTGGTCGAGGGTCAGGACATGGACCCGGAGAAAGTCCGTGTACGGAACTATCCCGTCCGGGAACAGGACGGCCTGATCTGGGTCTATGTCGCGCAGACACCGGGCACGGCGCCCAAAAGCGAGCCCCCCCGGGTGCCGGTGGAAAACCCCAAGCCCCGCTGGCACGACATCCAGGATTTTCCCTGCGACATCGACCATGCCGTGATCGGGCTGATGGACCCGGTGCATGCGGCGTTCGTCCATGACCATTGGTGGTGGAAACGCACGCCACGGGCCAAGGAAAAGCATTACGCCCCCCTGCCGACCGGATTTGTGATGACCAAGCACAAGCCTTCCAAGCCGGCCTATGGCCTTCTGGGCGATGTCACCACCGAAATCACTTTCGAACTCCCCTCCACCCGCTTCGAGATCGTCGAAGGCAAGCTCCTGGGCAAGGCCTTCAAAGTGGTGGCCTTCACCGCCTGCACGCCCCGCACCGCCAGCCATACCGACACGATCGGGGTGATGTATTGGCCGGGCTGGCTTAATTTCATCTATCCCTTCTTCTGGGCGGTGGGCTCCACCTTCATTGCCGATGACCGCAAGATCGTGGAACTGCAGCAGGAGGGGCTGAAATTCGATCCCCATCTGATGCTGATCCAGGACGCCGACATGCCCGCCATCTGGTACCACCGGGTCAAGAAGGCCTGGGCGGAATCGGTGGAAAACGGCACGCCCTTCGTCAATCCTGTGCAGGAACGGGTGATGCGCTGGAAAAGCTGACCTGCCCTCTTGATTCAGGGGTTGCGGCGCCCTCCTCCTGCCGCTAAATCGTCCCCTTAACCTGCAATCTGGCCGGCCCGGGCGTGTCCAAGACGCGCGCCCGTTTTCACGCGAGCAGTCATGGGCAAACGCACCGATATCCACACCGTCCTGATCATCGGTGCGGGACCCATTGTCATCGGCCAGGCTTGTGAATTCGACTATTCGGGTGCCCAGGCCTGCAAAGCCCTCAAGGAAGAGGGCTACCGGGTGGTGCTGGTCAACTCCAATCCCGCCACCATCATGACCGACCCCGGCCTGGCGGATGCCACCTATATCGAGCCGATCACCCCGGAATTCGTGGAGAAGATCATCGCCCGGGAACGGCCCAACGTGCCCGAGGGAAAGGTGTTCGCGCTTCTTCCCACCATGGGCGGGCAGACCGCGCTCAACACCGCGCTCTCTTTGCGCAAGATCGGTGCGCTCCAGCGCCACAATATCGAGCTGATCGGCGCCACCGCTGATGCCATCGACAAGGCCGAGGACCGCGAGCGCTTCAAGCAGGCGATGATCGCCATCGGGCTCGACGTGCCCAAAGGCATCACGTTGAAAGGCCAGTTGCGCGAAAAGCGCGACCAGGGCGGCAATGTTCTGTTCGACGGCGGCGGCAATGCCCTGACCGAACTCGCGCCGGAAAGCTTCTCCAAAGCGCTCACCGCGCTCGACCATGTCGGCCTGCCCGCGGTGATCCGGCCCAGCTTCACCATGGGCGGTACCGGCGGCGGCATCGCCTATAACCGCGAGGAATTCTTCGCCATTGTCGAAGGCGGGTTGGAAGCCTCCCCTACCCGCGAAGTCCTGATCGAGGAATCCGTTCTGGGCTGGAAGGAATTCGAGATGGAGGTGGTGCGCGACAAGGCCGACAACGCCATCATCATCTGCTCCATCGAGAATGTGGACGCCATGGGCGTGCATACCGGGGATTCCATCACGCTGGCCCCCGCGCTCACCCTGACCGACAAGGAATATCAGCGCATGCGCTCGGCCGCGATCGCGGTGTTGCGCGAGATCGGCGTCGAGACCGGCGGCTCCAATGTCCAGTTCGCGGTCAATCCCAGGGACGGGCGCATGGTGGTGATCGAGATGAACCCCCGCGTCTCGCGTTCTTCCGCGCTCGCCTCCAAGGCGACCGGCTTTCCCATCGCCAAGATCGCCGCCAAGCTGGCGGTGGGCTATACGCTCGATGAGCTCAAGAACGACATCACCAAAGTCACCCCCGCCAGCTTCGAGCCCACCATCGATTATGTGGTCAGCAAGATTCCGCGCTTCGCCTTCGAGAAATTTCCCGGCGCCGAGCCTTTGCTCACCACCTCGATGAAATCGGTGGGAGAGGCCATGGCCATCGGCCGCACCTTCGGGGAATCCGTCCAGAAGGCGCTGCGCTCCATGGAAACCGGCTTGACCGGCTTTGACGAGACGGCGCTTCCCGCCGACAAGACCGCGATCCGCGCCACCTTGGCGCGCGCCACCCCGGACCGGCTTTTGAACGCCGCCCAGGCGATGCGGCACGGCTTCCCGCTGGAAGAGATCCAGAAGATCACCAACTATGATCCCTGGTTCCTGGGCGAGATCAGGGCCATCATCGAGAGCGAAGGTGAAATCAAAAGAAACGGCCTGCCAAAAGACGCCAATGCCTTTCGCCGCCTCAAGGCCATGGGTTTTTCCGATGCCCGCCTGGCCCGGCTCGCCGGGCTCAAGGAAAGCGAGGTGCGCGCGGCGCGGCACAGGCTGAATGTGCGGCCCTGCTTCAAGCGGATCGATTCCTGCGCCGCCGAATTCGCCGCGCTTACCCCTTACATGTATTCGACCTATGAAGCCCCGGTGGGGAGCCAGGCCGTCTGCGAGGCCGATCCGTCCGAAAAAAAGAAGATCATCATCCTGGGCGGCGGCCCCAACCGCATCGGCCAGGGCATCGAGTTCGATTATTGCTGCTGCCATGCGGCTTTTTCACTTTCCGCGCAGGGCTATGAGACCATCATGGTCAACTGCAATCCCGAGACCGTCTCCACCGACTATGACACCTCCGACCGGCTTTATTTCGAACCGCTGACCTTGGAAGACGTGCTGGAGATCATCCACAAGGAACAAGAGAAAGGCACGCTGGCGGGCGTGATCGTGCAGTTCGGCGGCCAGACGCCGTTGAAGCTCGCCAACGGGCTGCGCGATGCCGGCGTCCCCATCCTGGGCACCAGCGCCGACGCCATCGACCTGGCGGAAGACCGCAAGCGTTTCCAGAAGCTCCTGAACGATCTCGGCCTCAAGCAGCCGCCCAATGCCACCGCGATGACGGCCGAAGAGGCGGTCGCCGCCGCCTGGCGGGTGGGCTATCCGGTGATCCTGCGTCCCTCCTATGTGCTGGGGGGGCGGGGCATGGTGGTGGTGCCGGACGAGGAGGCGCTGAAGGAACAGGTCTCTTCCGGCGAACTCTTCCGCATCTCGGGCGACAATCCCGTCCTGATCGACGGCTTCCTCAACCGCGCCACCGAAGTGGATGTGGACGCGATCTGCGATGCCGACAACGACGTCTTCATCGCCGGCATCATGGAGCATATCGAGGAGGCGGGCGTGCATTCCGGCGATTCCGCCTGCGCGCTGCCGCCGCACAGCCTGAAGCCGGGGATCATCGCCGAGATCGAACGCCAGACCAGGGCGATGGCGGTGGCGCTGAAAGTCCGTGGACTGATGAATGTGCAATACGCCATCCAGAACGGCGACATCTATGTGCTGGAGGTCAACCCGCGCGCCAGCCGGACGGTGCCTTTTGTCGCCAAGGCGATCGGCGTCCCCGTCGCGGCCATCGCCTCGCGGGTGATGGCGGGCGAAAAGCTTGCCGCCTTCCGGCTCCAAGCACCGCGCCCCGGTCATGTCTCGGTCAAGGAAGCGGTCCTGCCTTTCGCCCGTTTCCCCGGCGTGGACACGGTCTTGGGCCCTGAAATGCGTTCCACCGGCGAGGTGATGGGAGTGGATACCAGCTTCGCGCGTGCCTTCGCCAAGAGTCAGATCGGCGCCGGCACGCGTCTTCCCGCTTCCGGCACGGTGTTCTTCTCGGTCAAGGACGGCGACAAGGACCTGGTGGCGGAACCGGCGCGGCAACTGGCGGCGCAAGGCTTCTCCCTGGTCGCCACCCGCGGAACCGCGCGGGTGCTGGAAGCGGCCGGCCTCAAAGTCTCCACCATTAACAAGGTTCTGGAGGGACGCCCCCATGTTGTGGATGCGCTCAAGAACGGGGAAATTCATTTGGTATTCAACACCACCGACGGCGCCCAGGCCCTGGCGGATTCCTCCTCGATCCGGCGGGCGGCGCTGACCCTCAAAGTGCCCTATTACACCACCATGGCCGGGGCCAAAGCCGCCACCGAGGCCATCGCGGCGCTGAAGGCGGGCTCGCTTGAGGTCGCGCCGCTGCAGAGTTTCAAATGATGCAAAGTTAAATTGATGCTTCGCCGCCCAAACTCGCGGCTTTGGCTCAGCTTTTCTTGGCGAACACGGCGAGCCTGGAAAAGCTTGCCCCTCGCCGGGCGAAGCGCGCGAGGCTCGCTTGGAAACAGTCCGCTGGACATCCATGCGCTGTCGCCATGCACCGCCTCCGCCGAACCGCTCCTCGACCCTTGAAGTCGCCTTCTTCCAGCCTTACTCTTGACCGGCATCGGCTGAACCTCGGTTTTTGAAAGTTCAGCGATATCAAAGGTTTATCCGGGACAAAGGACGGAGAGCCGGACTTGCGAGCCGGAGGAAGTTCTTTTGCCCCTTGAGGGACGATGGCAATGGAAAAAATTCCCATGACCGCTTCGGGCTTCCGGGCCCTGGAAGAGGAATTGGAGCGTCTCAAGAACGAAGACCGCCACGAAGTGATCAAGGCGATCATGGAGGCGCGCGCCCATGGCGATCTTTCCGAGAATGCCGAATATCATGCCGCCAAGGAACGCCAGAGCTTCATCGAGGGCCGGGTCCTGGAACTGGAAGACATGATCGGCCGGGCCGACGTGATCGATATCTCCAAGCTCTCGGGCGGCAGCATCAAATTCGGGGCCACTGTCACCCTGGTGGATGAGGACACCGACGAAAAGCGCAAATACCAGATCGTGGGCGATGTGGAATCCGACGCCAAGAAGGGCCGCATCTCGCTTTCAAGCCCCATCGCGCGCGCCCTGATCGGCAAGAGCAAGGGCGACACGGTCGAGGTCACCACGCCTGGCGGGGCGCGGTCGTATGAGATTCTCAAGGTCGAGTTCGTTTAGACGAATCCGAACCGCTTCACGCGCTTCCGGTAATCCGCATATTCCGGATAGGCCTCGAGCAAAATCCGCTCCTCGAAATGGCTGCGGATGACGAGCAGCACCAGCACGGCAACGGCCAAGAGCGCCGCCCAGGGTTGCTGGTAGAGCACCGCCGTGCCGGCGACGGAGAACATCTCCGCCGCATAGAGCGGATGGCGGGCAAAACCATAGGGGCCCGTGGTCACCAACTTGCGCGCCTCAGGCATGATGGAAAAGGACTTTCCCAGATTGCCGATGGCGACCACCGAGCCGGTGCTGCCCACCAGGATCAGGACCAGCGCCACCGCCTGCCAGCCCAGGGACAGCGGCACCGGCTTGAGATAATTGATCCCCACCCCCAGGAAGGTGCCGGCGATGGCGAACAGCTTGGGCAAAAATCCGCGCGAGCGCAGCACGGGAGTGGTGCGCATCACGATCAGGTAGATGTTCATGAAGGCGAAGGCGGCCGCCGCGAAATAGGCATAGAAGCGCAGATTGGCGGCGAGACTGCCGGGGTCTTCCAACACCGCGCGCGCGTCCCGCCCCAGTTCGGCCCTCAGCCCGATCATCACATAGACGAACCAGGCAATCAGGGGTGAGCCCATCAACAGGTCATAGGCCTTGCTCTGGCGGAAGCGGGCGAGATCGAAAGTCATGCTGGATCCTGCCCCGGTGAATTCTGCTCTGGTGAATTCCGTTCGGGCCCGGGCCGCCTTGCCAGCAGGGCCACCATTTCCGCGATCTCGATGAACTTGCCGTTGTCTGCGAGCGGCGCCAGGGTCTCGCGCAAATCCCGCTCGAACTCCTCCCGGCCCGCCGCCAGCCGCTCCGGGGCGCAAGTGGATAGCGAATAGGCGCGACCGACAAGGTCGTCGAGCGTGACCGCGCGGCGGATGGTGACGCTCAGGCCGTCCAATTGGGTGAAGGCGGAGGCGAAAAGATAAGGCTCATAGCGGCGATGGCCGCCTTTCTTGCGTTCGGCGACATGGGCGTCGTCCCTGCTGTGGCGATCCGTGACCTCGCGCAAAAGCTTGAACCAGCGATTCTCCGCCACGTCGGGATGGGCATCATGGAAAAAAGCCACGCCCCCGTCGGCCGTCACGATCCGGTCCAGCATGGCGAGGGTGGCGGCGCGGTCCATCCAATGGAAGGCCCGGCCGATCGTGACCAGGCGATAAGGCCCCATCCCGGGCGTGAGGTCATAAGACCCGCCTTCCCAAAGCGCGAGAGAAACACCCGCGGCCCGGGCCGAAGCGTCCGCCGCTTCCAGCATGTGCGGCTCCGGATCGGCGGCCGTCACCGCCATGCCGGCTTCCGCAAACGGTATCGCCAGAAGGCCCGGGCCGGAGCCCAGATCCAGCACCGCGTCGCCGGGCTCCAGCCCCGCCAGTGCAATCACGCGCCGGACCAGCCTCGCGGGATAGGAGAGCCGGTAACGTTCATAATAGGGCACGGCGCTTTTGAAGCGGCGCGGCTGGTGAAAATGGACCTGATTTTGGGGTTGGGCGTTCATGAGGACGTCATGTGGCGCTTTGCTTTGACCGCCAAGGCTTTATACTAGTTCCTGGAGCATTCAAGACGCAGGCCAAGATTGGGGTCACATGGCAAATATCGCGCTGGTCGACGATGACAAGAATATCCTCGCCTCGGTCACCATGCTGCTGGAACAGGAGGGCTATCACGTCAAGAGCTTCTCCGATCCGGCGGCGGCGCTGACCGCGCTCACCAGCGCCCCGCCCGACCTCGCCATCCTGGACATCAAGATGCCGCGCATGGACGGGCTGGAATTGCTGCGCCGGCTGCGGCAGGCCGATGCCGATTTGCCGGTGATTTTTCTCACCTCCAAGGATGAGGAAATTGACGAGTTGATGGGCCTCAATGCGGGGGCTGACGACTATATCCGCAAGCCTTTCTCCCAGCGGCTTTTACTGGAACGGGTGCGCGCCGTGCTGCGCCGCGCCGAAGGAAAGAGCGCCCCGCCCGCGCCCGGAGAACAGAAAAAAGAAGCCCTGGTAAGGGGCAAGCTGGCGCTGGACCCTCAGCGCCATGAATGCACCTGGGATGGGAAGCCGGTTCGCCTCACCGTCACCGAATTCCTCATCCTGCAGGCGCTGGCGCAACGGCCGGGTTTCGTCAAAAGCCGCGACAGCCTGATGGACGCGGCCTATGACGACCAAGTCTATGTCGACGACCGCACCATCGACAGCCACATCAAGCGGCTGCGCAAGAAGTTCAAGGCGGTGGCCGATGATTTCGACGCCATCGAAACCCTTTACGGCGTAGGCTATCGCTACAAGGAGTAGCGTTGCCGCACTTCTCCACCCTTACCTGGCGCATCATCGGCTTCAACGCGATTGCGCTGCTCGTCCTCACCGTGGGCGTGATCCTGGTGGAAACATCGGGCCGCAGCCTGATCGAAGAGCGGCTCAATGGCGTACAGCTGCAGGCCGAGATCGTGGCGGGAACCCTGGCCGCCTACGCCACCGATCCCAGCACCTATAGCCTGAAAGTGGCGGAAGCCGAGCCGCTGCTGCGCCAGCTGATCACGCCCACCCGGCTGAGGGGCCGGCTTTATCTCCCCAACGGCCGGCTGGCGCTGGACACCCGCGTGCTCCTGCCCCGCGATTATGTGCAAGTGCAGCCCTTGCCTTCGCTCGACCGCTGGACCCGAATCAAGGAGGCCCTGCTCAATGTTTATGACGAGGTGATGGGGGTGCGGCCCTTGGGGCGGCTGCAACCCTATTTCGAGGGCGGCGAGGACGGCCGCATCTACCAGGAAGTCAACGACGCGCTCAAAGGCCAGGCTTCCACCGCCCAGCGGGTGGACGACCAGAACAAGCTGGTGCTTTCCGTGGCGGTGCCGGTGGAAAGCCGCTATCGCACGATTTACGGCGTGCTGCTTCTCTCCACCGAAAGCGGCGACATTGACGACATCCTGCGCTCGGAGCGCTTCACCCTGATCGAGGTCTGCCTGGTCGCTTTCGCGGTGATGCTGCTTTCCTCGCTCTACCTGGCCGGCACCATCGCCGAGCCGGTACGCCGGCTGGCGGCGGCCGCCGACCGGGTGCGCCAGGGGCTGGCGGGCCATGACGCCATCCCACGCCTGCCCGACCGCAATGACGAGATCGGCGATCTCGCGCAATCCTTGAAAGACATGACCAAGGCGCTTTACGACCGCATCGGCGCGATCGAGCGCTTTGCCGCCGATGTGGCGCATGAGCTGAAAAACCCCTTGACCTCGCTGGCTTCGGCGATGGAGATGCTGGTGCGTGCCCCGGACGAGGCCGCGCGCCAAAAACTGATGACGATGGCGCGCGCCGACGTGAAGCGCATCGACAGGCTGATCACCGACATATCCGACGCCTCGCGGCTGGACGCCGAACTGTCGCGTGAAGGCCGGACTCCCATCGACCTGTCGCATCTGCTCAAGACCATTGTCGAGATTTATCATATGACCGAGATCTCCCGCGGGCTGACCGTGGCGCTGGTCGATGAATTGCCGCCCGGGACCCGCGTGCTCGGCAATGACGAAAGGCTCGGCCAGGTATTCCGCAACCTGATCGACAATGCGGTTTCCTTCAGCCCCGAGGACGGCGTGGTCACGGTGACCGCGCGCCTGGAACAGGGCGCGGCGCGCGTTACCGTGGACGACCGGGGCCCCGGCATCCCGCCGGACAATCTGGAATCGATTTTCGAGCGTTTCTATACCGAGCGGCCGGCGGCGCATTTCGGCAACAATTCCGGGCTGGGCCTCTCCATCGCCCGCCAGATCACCCAGAACGCCAATGGCCGCATCTGGGCCGAGAATTTGCCGCCGCGCGATCGTTCCGAGGCGAGCGGCGGCGCCCGCTTTGTCGTCGAGCTTCCGGTCATTTCATGACAGGGCAGATGGTCAATATCCACGCGTGCTGCGTTGCCATCGGCGGCAAGGGCGTCTTGATCCTGGGAAAAAGCGGGGCGGGAAAATCAGACTTGGCGCTTCGCCTGGTCGACGACGGCGCCCGGCTGGTTGCCGATGACCGTTGCGAACTTTACGTACGGGGAAAAAGCGTGTGCGCTCGTCCACCCGCGTCCATCGCCGGCCTGATGGAAGTGCGTGGCATCGGCATCATCGCCGTGCCCAATGCCAAAAGCGCAGTTTTGGCGCTTGCCGTCCGCTTGAACAGCCGGCCGGGGGAGCGCCTGCCAAAGCCGGCTTTCTATGCCCCGCCACCACCTTTGAGAGGCAAACTGCCCCTGATTGTGGTGAACGCGGCCGCCGCTTCGGCGCCGGCGCGGGTGCGGGCGGCCTTGAAGGCACTTGAAGAAGACGGCTTCCGCGACACTTTTAACCCGTCATGAACATTATCCTTTGCGCGGACGCCCCGCCCCTATATTTTCCGCGGCCTCAAACGGAATTCCCATGATCGGTCTGGTTCTTGTCACGCATGGCCGCCTCGCCCAGGAGTTCATCTCGGCGATGGAGCATGTGGCCGGGCCGCAGACCCATCTGCGCGCGGTCTGCATCGGGCCGGAGGACGATATCGAGCGGCGCCAGCGCGAAATTGCCGCGGCGGCCAGATCGGTGGACATGGGCGACGGCGCGGTGATCGCCACCGACATGTTCGGCGGCACCCCTTGCAACCTGGCGCTGACCCTGCTGGAAAAAGGCAAGATCGAGGTGCTGGCCGGAATCAACCTGCCCAGCTTGATCAAGCTGCTCGATATCCGCAACAAGCTGCCGCTGGAGCAGGCGGTGAAAGAGGCCATCGAGGCAGGCCGCAAATATATGCGCGCCGGTTCCGCCGACCTGACATGAAGACCGGAACGACGCGGCAGGCGCGGACTCGTTGATGGGAAAGACACTCAGCGCCACCGCCTCGATCACCAACAAGCGCGGCCTGCATGCCCGCGCCAGCGCCAAAGTCGTGGAGGCGGCGGCACGATTCCAATCCGAGATCACTATCCTGAAGGATGGCCAGCGGGTGAACGCCCGCTCCATCATGGGGCTGATGATGCTGGCGGCCAGCCAGGGCAGCGAAATCGGCCTGGAGGCGGAAGGGCCCGATGCCGAGGCGGCGATGAAGGCCATGCTGGCCTTGATCGAGGCGAAATTCGGCGAAGAGTAGCGCGGCGCAGCCCTCGCGCGGCCATCTCACTCCCACGGCGGCCGGAAATCCGCTATAGTTTGCTTCCGGCACGAGGAGAACACTATGCGCCAAGGGTTTGTCCGCCTGCTGATCGGCTTTTTCCTGATGGCCGGCCCCGCCATGGCGGTGGAGGAGCCGGCCGCGAAGCCGGATGTCACCTATGCCAGGCCGGCGATCTGGCACGTCAAGACGCCGCGCGGCACAGCCACCTTGTTCGGTTCGCTCCATCTCTTGCCTGCCGACATGGATTGGTTGACGCCCGAGATCATGCGGGCCGTGAGGCGCGCCGACGCTTTTGTCTTCGAGGTCCCCACCGACTCCGATGCGCAGCAGGCTCTCAACGACCTGATCGTCCAGCATGGCAGCCTGCCCCCGGGCCAATCGCTTCGCGCCCAGTTGTCGCCCGAGTCTCAGATGGCATTTGACGCCGCCATCGCCGCCGCCCATCTTTCCCCCGCCCTTACCGATCGCGAGCAGCCCTGGCTGGCGGCGTTGCAGATCAACCTCGCCGACACCATGAACCACAATTATTTCCCGGATGCCGGCGCCGATTTTGTGCTGATGAGCTGGGCCAACGCCCATGCCCGCAATGTGCGCTATCTGGAGACCGTCAATCAGCAATTCGCGCTCCTGGCCGAAGATTTCCCCATGGACGAGTTCGAATCCGGCCTGCGCAGCATCAAGGAATCCCGCGATGCGGTCGGACCCTTGGTGACGGCCTGGAGCATGGGCGATGTCGCCAAGCTCAACGACCTGATGGACGAGAATTTCGCTGCCCATCCCGAGCAGAAGAAGCGCCTTCTGTCGGACCGCAACCATAATTGGGCCAAGCAAATCGAGACCATGCTGAGCCAGAATCACGATTTCTTCATCACCGTAGGCGCGGCACACCTGGCCGGCCCGGACGGGGTTCCGGCGCTGCTGAGAGCTGACGGTTATGAAGTGGACGGACCGTAACTCCGGTCAATAGCTCGATCCCGCCTTGGCGCGGAGCGTGAAATAAACGGCGTAAACCAGGCACCAGGCGAAGGCCCAGATCGCCACGGCCCAATTGGACTTGCCCATCCGGAGCAACAGGAACCGCGCCGCAAGCGTGAAGCCGGTGGTCAGGACGAAGCGCGCCAGGCGCGCCGCGAAGGACATTGGCAGAAACAGCAGAAACGGAACATGCCGGGCCCCTGCCTCGACCGCGTAGAGTTTGTAGGGGATGCCGCTGACCGCTCCGGCCAGCATGCGAAACGGCCACGCGCCCCCGGCCAGTTCGTCGCTTACCCGGGCAAGGAGATCGGGCCCCACCGCCGGCACCAGCAACATGGCGGCGCGGGCGGCATCGGGGTCACGAGATCCCCAAAGCCACATTCCCGCCCCGGCAAACGCGGCGAAAAGAGCGGCAACGCTACAAGCGGACGACGCCCGCCATGGAGAAAAGCGCAGCGCGATATAGGTCAGAAGCACGTCGGGCACGATGAAGAAAAAACTGGCCTCCGCCGCACCCCACAAGGCGGCGGCAAACAGCCAGATCATTCCCACGGCGCCCGGTAGACCTGGGCCGCCAATGCGGTCATGCGCTCCTGCAGCACCGCCATGAAACGATCCATGTCCCCTTCCCAGCGAAAAGCCTCTCCGGCGACAATGTCGCAATTGAAAGGCACCAGCATAAAACTGTCCTTGGGGAGC
The DNA here is from genome assembly GCA_964511505.1 of uncultured Rhizobium sp. Taxonomy (GTDB): domain Bacteria; phylum Pseudomonadota; class Alphaproteobacteria; order Micropepsales; family Micropepsaceae; genus Rhizomicrobium. The sequence goes on along the minus strand of CAZEFQ010000162.1, from coordinate 3,575 downwards.
GCTTTTCCCAGTCCATACATGAAAAGAGGATGGACCGGGGTCGCGGGCCGCGACCGCGCGAGGTGGCCTATGCCACGCTTGAAACTGGACAGTTTTTCCGGCTCCCCGCGAGAACCTTCGGGAAACAGAATCAATATCTCGCCCCGGTCAAGCGCGCGCTCGCATTCCTCCAGCGGATTGCCCCTGCCTGCGCCGCCGCGCTGAATGGGGATGATGCCCATGATATTGCGGGCGAACCAGGACCTTATGGGGGTGCGCAGGAAATAGTCCGCCGCCGCAACGGGACGCAAGCTCGGCAAATCGCGCAAACGGAACATCGCCATGATGGTCAGCGTATCGAGATGGGAATTGTGGTTGGCCACGATGATGGCCGGCCCTTTTACGGGCAGGAAGGCGCGGCCGCGAAGATGCGCCCCCAGCACCAGCGCCAGCACGGGGCGCACAATCAAAAGGAAAAACGCCCCGCGCAACGATGCGATCATGGACCGCCATAGAAGTAATTCATGAAATGAAAAAAGACGGGCGCGGAATAGATCAGGCTGTCCGCCCGGTCCAGAATGCCGCCATGTCCCGGTATCAGACTGCTCGCGTCCTTGACGCCAAGGTCTCGCTTGGTCGCGGAAAGCGTGATGTCTCCCAGGAATCCGGCCACCGCAATCATCGCGCCCGCAAGAGCCGACCATTCACGGTCCATCGGCGTTAGGAAGGGCCCTGTCAGGGCCGCGACGGCCGTTGAGGTGAGCAATCCGCCCAGAAAACCCTCCCAGGTCTTTTTGGGGCTGACGCTTGGAACGATTTTGTGACGGCCAAACAGCTTACCCCAGGTGAATTGCGTCACGTCGTTGAACTGCGTCAGGGCCACCAGGAAGAGCAGAGGTCCCGCGCCGAAACCGCGCGACGTCCCGAACGCCAGAAGCATCGCGGTATGGCTCAGCGCGAATACCGTCATCATCAACCCCCAACTCAATGTCCCGACAGCGCGGAGAAATCCCTCGGTGACACCGCCAAGGGTGATCCGCGCCGGTATGAACAAAAAGACCCAGACCGGTATCCACACCATGAAAAAACCGAAGCTTTCGATATGGGCGAAGTAGAATTGGGGGGGAATTGCGAGATAAGCCCATAACAGGACGCGCCGGTCCGCCCGGCGTGTCGGAATCAGGGAAAGATATTCCTTCAGCGCCAGAAAAGCGGTGAAACCGAGAAACACCGTGGAGACGACGCGATTGGTCAGGATGGCAAAGGTGAAGATGCCGATCATCACCCACCAGGAATTGACACGGCGGGAAAGCTCGAGGGTGGCCTCGCCCGGAGCGGTCCGGCGCAGGATGGCGGTGATGATGCTGGCGAAAATCAGCAGTGCGAAAATACCGCCGATGGCATCGTGGAGCGGGGTGGAAAAGAAGGTGGCAATCATGCCGCTTTTTCCAAGAGCGCGCCGCGCGCCCGGTTCACCACGGTCAGGAGGCCGGCCAACGCCGCCAGCGCCAGCATCAGGGCGCTCCAGGATCCCGGCTTGATCCCCAGTCCCAGGGCCAGCGCCAGGCCGCCGAAGAAAAGCGCTCGGTCGCTTTTGCCGAACGGCCCGTCATAGCGGCGTGAGGCGCCGATCTGTACGGCGATGACGCCGGTCATTTCCGTGATGATGGCGATCGCCACCACGGCACCCACCAGAAGACCGGAAATCGCGGGAATGGCGGCGAAAGGCAGATAGAGCGCAGCATCCGACACCACATCGCCCAGTTCATTGAGGAGGGCGCCCAGCCGGCTTTTCTGCCTGAATTCACGCGCCAGCATGCCGTCTATCGCATTCAGGGCCATCCGTACGAACAGCAGAGGCGGGAGCAGGAGCAACGACCAGGCCGCCGCGGCGCTTAACGTGATGGCCATCCCCAAGGCGAGGCTGAGAAAGGCCGCGGCCACGGTCACTTGATTGGCAGTGATCCCTGCCCGCGCCATGACGCGGCACAAGGGCCGCAACAGGTTTTGGAACCGGGGCTTCAGGTCATAAACACTGGCCACTTGGTTTCTCCCCGGCTGGTGACGTCATTACCAGATTCGGGGCTGTCGGGACGCCTACCGAGGATTTTGCCGATTCATCGGATAGCTAATTCATTGTAAAGCCTAAAAATAACCTATTTTTGAGAAACATATGCAAATATCTTTATATCTTTCTTGCCCCTGCGCGGAGGCGCTGCTATAGGCGGGCCCGCATTATTTTTGGGAATCCGCGCATGGTCTCTCACGACTACATCGTCAAGGACATCAGCCTGGCCGATTGGGGCCGCAAGGAACTCGCCATCGCCGAGACCGAAATGCCCGGCCTGATGGCCACCCGCGCCGAATATGGCCCCAGGCAACCGTTGAAGGGCGCTCGCATCGCCGGCTCCCTGCACATGACCATCCAGACCGGCGTCCTGATCGAGACCTTGAAGGCGTTGGGCGCGGATATACGCTGGGCTTCCTGCAACATCTATTCGACCCAGGATCATGCCGCCGCCGCCATCGCCGCTGCCGGCGTGCCGGTCTTCGCGGTCAAAGGCGAGAGCCTCGTCGATTACTGGAATTACACCCGCAAGATCCTGGAATGGGGCGATGGCGGCCTGCCCAACATGATCCTGGATGACGGCGGCGATGCCACCATGCTGGTGCATCACGGATTGCGCGCCGAAAAGGGCGACACCAAATTCCTGGACGGTGCCTCAAATGAGGAAGAGGAAGTTTTCTTCGCCCTGATCAAGCGCACCCTGAAGGAAAAGCCGGGCTGGTTCGCCGCCCTTGCCGCCAGCATCAAGGGCGTCTCCGAGGAAACCACCACCGGCGTCCACCGGCTGTATCTGATGGAAAAGGACGGCAAGCTCCTCTTCCCCGCCATCAATGTGAATGACAGCGTCACCAAGTCCAAATTCGACAATCTCTATGGCTGCCGGGAATCGCTGGTGGACGGCATCCGCCGCGGCACCGATGTGATGATGGCGGGCAAGGTGGCGATGGTTGCGGGTTTCGGCGATGTCGGCAAAGGCTCCGCCGCCTCGCTGCGCCAGGCGGGCTGCCGGGTGATGGTGAGCGAGATCGACCCCATCTGCGCGCTGCAGGCGGCGATGGAGGGATATGAAGTCACCACCATGGAAGACGCGGCGCCCCGCGCCGACATCTTCGTCACCGCCACCGGCAATGTCGATGTGATCACGGTGGACCATATGCGCGCCATGAAAGACCGCGCCATTGTCTGCAATATTGGCCACTTCGACTCCGAGATTCAGGTGGCCGGTCTCAAGAATTTCCAATGGCACAATGTCAAGCCCCAGGTGGACGAGATCGAATTTCCCGGCGGCAAGCGCATCATTCTTCTGTCGGAGGGCCGTCTGGTCAATCTGGGCAATGCCATGGGCCATCCCAGCTTTGTGATGAGCGCCTCTTTCACCAACCAGACCCTGGCGCAGATCGAATTGTTCGGCAACACCGGCAAGTATGAGAAAAAGGTCTATACCCTGCCCAAGAAGCTGGATGAGAAAGTGGCGCGGCTGCATTTGGCGAAAGTGGGCGCGAAGCTGACGGAGCTTTCGACCAAGCAG
>CAZEFQ010000161.1:0-6554 GCA_964511505.1 uncultured Rhizobium sp. | reverse complement strand
ATCAAGGCATGCGCCGCTTCGGCTTGATCATGATCCTGTCAGCTGGTTGGCTTTTCCTTCCGCCCGCCGTTCCGGCGCGGGCCGATTACATCGGCGACCAGATCGAGGGCTGTGCCGCATTCCTCACTCCCGAAAGCCGCGCCGCCATCATTGCCGCCTGCGACAGGCTGCTCCAAATGGGCGAGCTTCCGGTCACCATCCAGAGCCCGGCCTTCGTCGCCCGCGGCAACGCCTATTCCTTTATCGCCGATTATCCCAAGGCGCTGGCGGATTTCGCCATCGCCATCGCCATCGATCCCAGGAATCCGGCGCCACTGGCGGCGCGTGGGCTGGCGTTGATGAAGCAGAAGAAATTCGCCGAGGCGCTGTCCGACTTCAACAGTGCGCTGGAGTTGGATGGCCAGGACGCCATCGCACTGTATGGCCGCGGCCTGGCTTCGGTGAAATTGGGCAAGGAGGGCACCGCCGACATGGCCAAAGCCGCGTCGCTCGATCCATCCACGCCGGATTATTTCGCCGGCAATGGACTGGTGCCCTAACTCACCAGAGGTGAACACGCTGATCCGGCGGCAGGTAATATTTGTCACCCTGTTTCACGCCGAAGGCCTGATACCATTCATCCTGGTTGCGGGTGGGACCGATCACCCGGAATTCCGCAGGGCTATGCTCGTTGGACAGCGTCTGGGTGCGCAACGAACCTTCACGCTGCTTGGTGCGCCAGATCTGGCCGAAGGAGAGGTAGAAGCGCTGGTCGCCGCTAAGCCCGTCGATCACCGGCGCCGGCTTGCCGTTGAGCGATATATGATAGGCCTTGAGCGCGATGGCGATGCCAGCATTGTCGGCGATATTCTCGCCCAGCGTGTTCTTGCCGATCACATGCAGGCCGGGAAGCGGCTCATAGGCGTCATACTGCTTCACCAGGGCGGCGGTCTTGGCGTCGAAATTGGCGCGATCCTCTTTCGTCCACCAGTCGCGGAAAACACCCTTGCCGTCATACTTGCTGCCCTGGTCGTCGAAGCCGTGACTGATCTCATGGCCGATCACCGCGCCGATGCCGCCATAATTGACCGCGTCATCGGCTTTGGGATCGAAGAAGGGCGCTTGCAGGATCGCGGCCGGAAAGACGATCTCGTTGAAGGCGGGGTTGTAATAAGCATTGATGGTGGGCGGCGTCATGCCCCATTCGGTCTTGTCCACCGGCTGGTTGATGCGCGCCAGGTCGCGGTTCCATTCGAACAGAGCAGCGCGCTGGACATCGCCGATAAGGTCGTTGCGCTCCACCCGGAAGGCGGAATAATCGCGCCAATGGCTGGGATAGCCGATCTTGGGCGTGAATTCGTTGATCTTCTCGAGCGCCTTCTCCCGGGTGGCGGGTCCCATCCAGGTCAGCGTCTTGATGTCGGCCTCATAGGCTTTGAGCAGGTTTGACACCAGCTGCTCGGCCTTGGCCTTGGACTCGGGCGGAAAATAGCGCGCCACATAAAGCTTGCCCAAGGCTTCGCCCATGCTGCGGTCCACCAGATGGATGCCGCGCGTCTTGCGGTCCAGCTGTTGCGGATTGCCTTGCAGCACCTTGCCGTAGAAGTCGAAATTGCGGTCGTCGAAGCGCTTGGGAAGGTAGGAAGCGAAGGCGCGCAGATAATGCACCACCAGGTAATCGCGCCAGGTGGAGACCGGGGTCGCGGCGAAAATCTTGCTTAAGGGACCGAAAGCGGATTTTTCCGCCACGATCACCTGGCGCTCGCCTTTCGGACTGCTGAGCGGGACTTTGGTTTCGGCGAAGAAGGAATCCCAGCGAAAATCCGGCGCCAGCGCCTTCAGCTGGGAGATGGGCATCGGGTTATAGACTTTGTCCTCGTCGCGCCGGTCGGCGCGGCTCCAGGAGGCTTTGGCGATTTCGGTCTCCACCGCCATGATGCGCGCGGCGCGGGCCTCCGTATCGGTCATGCCCGCCAGCGTCATCATGTCGGAGAGATATTTCACATAGGCCGCGCGGATATCGGCCAACGGCTTGTCGGCGGAGAGGTAATATTCCCGGTCGGGCAGGCCCAGGCCGGACTGGTTCAAATTGATGGAATAGGCGTCCGGATTCTTGTCGTCCACATTGATCGAGATGTTGTAGATGGTTTCCGTCTGCATGCTGGGCGAGGCCATGGCGCGCGCCACATCGTCCAGCGTGTTGAGGCCGTTCAAATAATCCAGGTCTTTCTGGATGGGCTTGAGGCCGTTGGCCTCGATGGCGGCGGTGTCCTCGAAAGAATCATAGAGGTCGCGCAGCTTTTTTTCTTCCGGCGAAAGCGACGTTGCCGGCTTTTTCTCCAGATCATCCATGATGGCGCGCATCCGGCGCTCGGAAAGAATCTGCAGGTCCTGAAAGGAGCCGGTCTGGGAACGGTCCGGCGGGATGGTTGCCGTCTTGAGCCATGCGCCGTTGACATAGTCGAAGAAATTGTCGCCCGGCTTGACGCCCTTATCCAGGGAGGTGAGGTCCACGCCCCAGCGGCCAAATCGCGGGCTCGGTATGTCCTGGGCCAGGACCGGAAGGGAGACAAGGCTGGCGGCAAGGATCAAGGGCATATGGCGCATGATGGTCTCCGAAGCGTCGGCGTTTGGCGGCGGTTATGGCTTGGCGGGCTTTTTGACACGCTGGGAAAAGGATTTGGAATTGGACGTCTCAGGCACGGGCAACGGCACCGGCGGCGTCGCCACAGTTTCGATGGTGAGTCCCGGCGTCACCGGTTTGCCGTCAGGCCCGGCCATGATCGAAATCGCGACCACCGTGCCGGGCTTGATCAGACTCTTGTCCGCATCCACCAGCGCCAGCACCGGGGTTCCGGCCGCCACGGCGATGGCGGCCTGTCCCTGGCAACCGGTGAGCGGATCGGCCGGCGCGCGTCCCATGCAGGCGCCACTTTCGCTGCCGGCGCCGCGAAATTTGACATGGAGGGTGGTCCCGCTCACCGCGGTCACGGTCCCGTCCAGCACGAAATGGCTGGAGTTCGGCGTGGCGGGATAAAACCCCTCGCCCGAACCGTGCAGCGTTTCCGGAAAAAGATGCACCTCCTGGGCATTGAGGCCGCCCAGCGGCGTCCTGGTACCGGTGGCGCCGATAAAGGCGCCGGCCGGAATCTCCGCGAGCGCCTTTTCCTCTTCTTTCATGATCCTGGTCGCGGGGCGCAGGCCGATCTTCATGGCGTCCTTTTCCCCATCCGGCTTCACCGTCAGGATGGCGCCGTCGAAGGCCACCACGCTTGCCTTGATGCGCGGCACGCTTTGGGCCGCCGCCGGCAGCACGCCCACGCAGAAGAGAAGGAAGGTTAGGCGGGTTACGGCTTGCGGAATTTCAGCACCATCTGGTCGGTATTGTCGTGCTCGCCCTGTTCGAAGACGCGCTTGCTGTCATCGTCATTGGGGCGGGTGAGAAGCTTGGATTCCGCCACCAGCTTGAAGCCGGCCGCCTCGACCTGTTGCTTGACCACATCCTCGTCGGCGCGGTGAAGCTTGTCGGAAATCTCCACGCCCGCGCCCTTCACGGCGCGATGGTCCACGATGATGTAATAACCGCCCGGCTTGAGCGAATTGAAGATCGCCTTGTTCACCGCGGCGGTGTCGTTGGGGCCGTAGGCCTTGGTGAGCATGTCGTGGTAATTGTCGGAGGTCCACACCAGGTCCACCTTCTCGGGTGTGACGAAATCCTCCAGCCTGCCGTGGATCACGCCCAGATTGGGATAGATCTGCTTCAGGTCGGCAAACTGGTTGTCGGGATCCTTGCCCTGGCTTTTCAGCCTGGCGTCATATTGAAGGCCGAAATAGGCGTAGGTGTAACCGGTCGGTCCCACCGCCTTGGCGAAGATGCGGGTGAAATATCCCGCGCCGGGCAGGAGATCCACCACCTTCATGCCCGGCTTGATGCCGGCGAATTCCATCAGCTCGGCGGGCTTGCGTCCGGGATCGCGCGAGGTGTCGCTGGCGGGGCGGGCGGGGTCGGAAACCGCCTTCTCGATATAGGCGGGGACGGCGCCCCATGTTTCACCCACCAGCGCCGTGACGGCCAACACAGACAGGGCGGCGAGCAGAATATTGCGTTTCATTTTTTTCTCCCTGTCGGGTGCCAATGATTGTTCCTGCAAATGAGTTCGCTTTTATCGGTAGGTCAATCGGCCAGTTCGATCGGCACCCCCGGCGCCAGCTTGGAGGCGTGGATCACCAGCGAGCTTTTCACGCTGGCCACATTCTTCTCCGCGGTCAGCGTGTCGGTGATGAAAGACTGGAAAGCCGACAAATCCGTGGCGACGCATTTCAGGATGAAATCCACCTCGCCCGACAGCATGTGGCATTCCCGCACCTCCGGCCAGGAGCGCACGCGCTCCTCGAAATGCTTGAGGTCGGCGTCCTTCTGGCTGGCCAGTCCGACAAAGACAAAACCGGAGACCTGGAAACCCAGTGCCTTGCCGTTGAGATCGGCGTGATAGCCCTTGATATAGCCCGCCTTTTCCAGGGCCCGCATGCGCCTCAGACAGGGCGGGGCGGTGATCTTGGCCCGGCGGGACAATTCCACGTTGGTGATGCGGCCATTGGCCTGCAACTCAGCCAGGATGCGCATATCGATGGCGTCCAGCTTGCGGTTTTCCAAGGCAATAAACTTTCGCTTGATGAGTGGGATTTGTAACGCCTCCCGCCCCTCCAAAGCAATTATATTGCTGATTATGCACATTACAAATGAACACCCGAACCACACCACCTAGGCGGGTAATTCCGGTTATTCGCCCTTTTTGCCTTTATCCACAGGCTTGGGCATGGGTCCGGCGGCCAAAATCGCCGCCACAGCCGTCTTAAAATCAAGCGGTTTCAAAGAGATACGATTTCCCTTTCGTGAATCGTTCTTTTTTGGCGATTCTCCTGTGGATCGTCCCTTATTGCGTTGTATTCGCCGATTAGGCCCCTTACGTTCCGCCATTAATCACTCCGAGGATCACGGCTATGAGCCGGGACAAATTGAGCAAGTTGGCCGCCGAGTTGGAGGCCGAAGGTTTTGAAAGAGGCTACCGCTCTGCCGTCAAGGATATGAAGCGGGAGATCAACAACCTACTCGACCATATGCTCGAAAGCCGCAGCAAGAAAGAGCTTGAGACCGAGCTTGAGCGCGTGGGCACGATCTACAAGAAAATCCACAACGACATCGTGCAGCCGATCGCCCAGCATCACCGGGATATCAAATCCCAGAATGTCACCATCACCGGCACAGGCGGTGCCACCGGCCACGCCAACGTCCTGCACATGATCGAAACGAAGCCCGGACTGCGCGGCGCTGAGATCGTGGAAGCACTGAAATGGGCTGGTACGCCAGTACATGAGAGGACGGTGCGCACCGCATTGTGGCGGCTTAAACAGGCCCAGAAGATCGTAAAGCGCGCCGGACAATGGTACCCGAATAACGAATGGGAGGATGAAGATAATGATGCCGCCCCCGGAGGGGCGGCCTGAGTTTATGGAAGTATGGCAGAGAGGCCGATTGCGCCGGATTTAGGTTCCGGTAGACCCAACGCCCTAGGTGCCCGCCCGCAAAGTGTGGCCCGAAGGTTATTAGGTCTCGTGGGTTCGAATCCCACTGCTTCCGCACAGTTGGAAATCCCGGGTAGTAGAACGGATAGCACGCCGACAGGTTCTAACGAGGTTTCACCACCCACCTGCGGAGATACTGGTTCAACTCCGGTCCCGGCACCAACTGAATGTCAATGTAAGCCCTGGTTGACGCAATTTCAACGATTCTTCAACGTATTCAATGGCCTATTCATCATGAAACTGTGCGCTTATATAGCAGCCGTTTCCCTTCCGCCCTCTTAATCGCCGCAAAAGTCCTCTCTCCATCCGTGGTATTCTTGTATTCCCAACGGAATGAGACTTCGTCCACATAGCGATCCAGGTGTTTCTTGCTGATATGGTGCCAAGCGCCTGTCACGGACCGCTTCAAGAGCCCAAAGAAGGCTTCGACATTCTGGGTGTGAACCTGACCTCTCACATACTCGCCAGCTAGATGCCTGACGGAATGGTGGCCGCCATCGAACTCGCGACCAATGCCGCGATAGGACGCAAGATCATCCGTATAGATCGTGGCGGACTTGTCCACGTTCTCCAGGATTGCGCCACGCAATGTCTTACCGGAAATATCCGGAATGTGTTTCGCACGAACGCGACCGCCACGCTCAACTAATGCAACAACAGCGGCCTTTTTCGTGCCACGCCCAACATGGCTCTTTCCGTTTCTTTTGCCGCGCGGCTTGCCGCCGACGTAAGTTTCGTCAACTTCGACCTCGCCTTTCAGCAATAGGCCTTTTAGCGGCTCCTGGCTCATGGCATGGCGAACGCGGTGGCACATGTGCCAAGCACTTCGATATGAGCCGAGCCCGAGCTGGCGCTGTAATTGGAGCGCGCTGACACCCTTCTTTGAGGCGCACATAATGGCGAACGCCATAAGCCAAGTCCGGATTGGGATATGGCTTTGCTCCATGACGGTGCCGACCGTGACCGTAAATTGCTCACCGCAATTGGCGCAT
>CAZEFQ010000160.1:0-23636 GCA_964511505.1 uncultured Rhizobium sp. | reverse complement strand
CGCGATCATCGCAGTCTCCATGGCGGCATCGAAAGCTTTCCGGTTGGCAAGCCCGGTCAGGGGATCGGTGAGGCTTTCCTTGCGCACATCATCCAGCTGTTCGCGCAGTTCGCTCACCTGCTCGGAGGATTTCTGCAGTTCGCTTTCCAGCGCGCGGGTGCGCGTTTCCATCGCCTTGGTGGCGTTGATCAGCTCTTCCACCAGCTTGCGCATATCGGCGGGCGAGCCGCCGCTGGTGAGTTCTCCGGTGGCGGCGGAGAGCGTGTTGGTATAGGCCTCGGCATGGCGGCCGGCAGCTTCGAGCTTGACCAGCACCGTGTCGATGGTCTGGCTCATGCTGCTGCCCACATTGTCCATGGCGCGGGCGGTACGCGCCCCGGAAAGGCAGCGCAGGCGAAGCTCGGAAAGGATTTCGACGGTGAAGGGCTTTTTTGCCGCGGCCATGGCGCCGATCACCTGCGTGACACTGGGATTCTCGCCTGCGGCATAGGCGTAGAAAAGCTCGAAATTCTCCGGCGTGGGCGAGACATCGCATTCGCCCATCAGGGCGATGGCGGTCTTTGCGAGCGCTTGCTCCCTGTCCGTCTTTATCACAATCCTCTCCCCGCCCCCGCAACCACGCGCGGCTATTGTGCAGTCTCGCGCCCCGCCTCGTAAAAAATCGTTAAGTCCCGGCAAGCAGGGTTGGTAAAGGGAGCGTTAAAGTTCCCGGGGAACGGGGCGTTCCATACCCCCGGGGCGTCAGGGATGCGCGTTGGCGGGCTCGCTCAATATGTCGGAGAACCGCTTGAGCGAGAGCGGATTATTGTCCGCCTGGGCCGGCAAGGCATCGCCGCTGCGCCAGGAAAAGAACAGCAGCACCGTATGGTTGGTCTGGTGCGAGAAGCCAAATTGCGGATCGGTACTGGCAATCAGCCTGCCGGTCTTGGCGTCATATCCGGTCATGGAAAATTTGGCGACGCCCTTGGCCTCGGCCTCCTTGAACAGCGCGATCTCGGGAACGCTGATCGAGTTGCCCACGGGAAGGAAGGGGAATTGAAGAGCGGGAATGCCGATCAGGGTGGACTGATTGTCGGTGGAAAGCGCGCCGGCACGCACGAAAATCACTGCATCGGCATGACCGGGATCGTCCACCAGGGCGGCACCGTGGCGTAACAACTGGTCCTTGATGGCGCCGATGGCATAATCATTGTCGTAACCCTGGAAATAGCGGGTATCCAGGAACACCTTGGTGCCTTCCGGAACGCCGGGCGTGAGCTCGGCGGCGGCGCGGTCGGCTGCGGTGGAGATCAGGAGTTCTTCCGTCGCCGTCCGCACCGGGGAGGTGGTCCGCTCGCTGGTGCAGGCGGTCAGGGAAGAGATCGTGCAAAAAAAAGCTGCGGCGGCAGCGCAAAAACCAGGGAACTTCATCCGCCGGTTACTCCCAGCATGACAAAAACGAATAACAAGATGGGCCGAGCTTATCAACGCATCGTCAATTGTAAATTCTTCTTCGCTCTCTGACAGAGAAGTAATTGGCGCGGATGTAATCGCGCGCCACGGGACGGTCGTCAATCCGCCCCAGCTTCGCCGAATTGTGGGAACCAAGGTTCCGGGGCGGCTATTTCTTCACCGGAACCGGGCGGAAAAGAAAGGCCGGAAGCTGGTTCTTGTCCACCGCCTCCGGCTGGCGTGCGCGCTCATTGTGCTGAGCCTGGCTCATTTTCTCGCGCGGCTTGTGAGGGGGCTTTTCCTGATGCTCACGGCGCTTCTGGTCGTGCCGCGCGTGATGCGGTTTGCGGTCCTGCCGCTCGTTCACCTTTGCGGCAACCGGCGCGTCGGTGATGGCAGGTCCGGGCGCGCTGGTCGCCACTTGCGCTTCTCGAATGGGCTCCATCGCTGCAACCTGATCGTGATATTTGCCGTCGGGCGGACGATGGCCGTGCTGTCTGCCATCGCGCTTGGGTCCGCGATCCCGGCCCCGGCCGCGATCACCGCGATGATGATCGCGGCGTTCCTCGCGCACCTCGATGTCCAGCATCTGCCGCCGGTTGAGCCTGTTGCCGGTCAGCTTCTCGATGACCTCCACGAATTTGGCGTCGCGCGGAGTCGCGAGCATGAAGGCTTTGCCGCTCCTGCCCGCCCGGCCGGTGCGGCCGATTCGATGGACATAATCGTCGGCATGGATGGGCACGTCGAAATTGAACACATGGCTCACGGACGGCACATCCAGCCCGCGTGCGGCCACGTCGGATGCGACCAGCAACTTTAGTTCTCCGTTACGGAACTTCTCCAGTGTCTTCATGCGCAGCGACTGATCGAGATCGCCGTGGATGGGCGCGGCGTCGAAGCCGTGCTTGGCCAGCGACTTGGCCACCACATCGACATCGCGCTTGCGGTTGCAGAAGACAATGGCATTGGTGAGTTCGCCTTCCTCCCGGATCAGGCGGCGCAACGCCTCCCGCTTGGCCCAGTCGTTGCCGGGCACTTCCACCAACTCCTGGGTGATGTTGCTGGCGGTCGTGGCCGGCCGCGCCACTTCGATGCGCGCGGGATTGTGCAGGAACTGCTCGGTCAGCCGCCTGATCTCGGCCGGCATGGTGGCGGAATAGAACAGAGTCTGGCGGGTGAAGGGCAAGAGCTTGCAGATGCGTTCCACATCGGGAATGAAGCCCATGTCCAGCATGCGGTCGGCTTCGTCGATCACCAGGATGTTGACCTGGGAGAGCATCAGCTTGCCGCGCTCGAAATGATCGAGCAGGCGGCCGGGCGTGGCGATCAGGACATCCACGCCGCGGTCGAGTTTTTTGGTCTGGTCGTCCATCGAGACGCCGCCGATCAGAAGGGCGTGAGAAAGCTTCGAATATTTGCTGTATTTGTCGAAGCTCTCCGATACCTGGTCGGCCAGTTCGCGGGTGGGTTCCAGGACCAGCGCGCGCGGCATCCGCGCCTTGGAGCGGCCGCGCGACAGCATCTCGATCATGGGAAGGGTGAAGCTGGCGGTCTTGCCGGTGCCGGTCTGGGCGATACCGATCACGTCACGCCGCTGCAGCACAAAGGGAATGCCTTGGGCCTGGATGGGGGTGGGCGTCGAATAGCCCGCATCGGCCACGGCTTTAAGGATTTCGGGTGAAAGGCCCAAGCTGTCAAAACCATTGGCCTGACTACTGGCTGGGGGTCGATCAGTCGAAGATATGTCTGGATTGTCAATAACTTCGCTGGTTCCGGCTTCCGCGCCGGAGATCGTCACATGGGTCGTAGCACGCTCCTGAAAAGGGGCGCTTTCCACGCGCCCGAGCCGCCAGTGCCCGGATTGGCAGGGCGACTCTCATGACCCGAACATAGGAACAAATCGCATAAAGTCAATGTTTCCGGGGTTTCACCACGTTGACGGCATCACGGCCCGCGGGCGAGCTTTTCAACATGACGGCGGTTTGGCGTATCTGGCGGCTCGCGGGTTTGGCGGTGGCAGTCTGGTTTTTGCCCGGCGTGCCGCTGCCGGTACCGCTTGGCGTCGATGCCCCGGCCGGTCAATTTTCGGCCGCACGGGCACGAAACGCACTCATGCGCCTGGAGGATGGGGAAAAGCCGCATCCGGCAGGCAGCGCCGAAAATAGCGCCGTGCACCAGCGGCTTGCTGCCGAGTTGGCGCGGCTGGGCGTTCAAAGCGAAACCCTGAAAGGCATGAGTTGCCGCAGTGGGGGGCGCGGCATCACCTGCGCAAATGTCGGTGATGTTGTCGCAGAGGCCGTGCCCGGGAGCGGCAAGGCGATCCTGCTGATGGCCCATATGGACTCGGTTCTTGCCGGGCCCGGCGTCGGTGACGACATGTCGGGTGTTGCCACCATCCTGGAAACCATCCGGGCGCTGAAGGCTTCGGGGAACAACAACCACCCGGTGATGGCTCTGTTTACCGACGGCGAGGAGTTCGGCCTTCTCGGGGCAGAACTGTTCCTGCGCGATCCCGCCCGGCGTTCCAAGGTGGGCGTGGTGGTCAATGTGGAGGCGCGCGGCACGCGGGGGCCTTCTTATCTCTTTCAGACCAGCCCGGGCGACGCCAAGTTGATCGATATCTATGCGGCAAGCGTGCCCCATCCCGCCACCTCGTCGCTCTATGGCGAGATCTACCGCTATCTTCCCAATGATACCGACCTCACACCTTTTCTGAGGCAGGGGTTGCAAGGCTATAATTTCGCCTTCATCGGCAATGTCGCGGCCTACCATACCGGCCTCGACAAGGCCGGGAATCTCGATCCGGCCAGCCTGCAGAGCCAGGGCGACAATGTCCTGGAACTGTTGCGTGGATTGGAGCGCGGCGGGGATTTGCCGTCTGAACGCGGTGACGCCATTTATTTCGATGTGCTGGGCCGCTGGCTGCCGCGCCTGCCGCAAAGCATCGCGCTGCCCCTGGCAACTCTCGCTTTCGTGATCATCGGCATTTTGGGACAGCGGCGTGAGCGCAAGGGCAGGGTGGCCGCGGCGCTGATGCCATTTTTGCTGCTCCTCGGTTGCGCGGCGGTCGGCTTTGTGCTGGCCGGCATCGCGCGGCTGATCTCCGGCGAGAGCAACCCGTCTTTCGCCCATCCCCTGGCATTGCGCCTCTCGCTTGCCGCCGGCTGCTGGTTTGTCGCGCTGCTTGCGAGCCGCCGCGCTGGGCCGAATGCCAGCTGGCTCTGGCTCTCCGGCCTCGGCATCGTCACGGCTGTTTTCGCACCGGGCCTCAGCCCCTATTTTATTTTTCCCAGCCTGGTGGCGGCACTTTTGTTTGTCCCGACCATCGGGTTCGGGCGTGGTTTGGCGCTGTTCCTCTCTGCCTTGGCGGCGATGCTGGTGTGGATCGGTTTTGCCGCCCAGGGCGAAGCGATCATGGGGCTTCAAGCGCACCTTCTTTTCACCCTGCCTGTGGCGTTCGGTCTGATGTCGCTCCTGCCGCTGATGCGGACCGAAGAAATCAGTCCCGGTGCCTGGCGCGGCTCCCTGATATTCTCGTTTCTGTTCGCGCTGGCCACGGCAGTGGCCGCCGGTTTCCTGCCTGCCTACAGTCCCGATAAGCCCGAGCGGCTGAACCTGCGCTATGTGGAAAAGGACGGCAATGCCTGGGTGCTGGCGGATCCGGTGATCCGCCTCCCGCAAAGCCTGCGTGCCACCGCCGATTTCTCGGAAAAGCCGGAACTGGTGGAAGTGGCGCGCGGTTATTCGGCGCTTGCCGGCGCCTCGCAATTCCCTGCGCCCTATGCAGGCGTCTCGCGGCGGGGCAACACGGTCACGCTGGAGCTTTATGGCGCACGAACGGCGGACGGCATGAGCCTGATCGTACCAGGCGGATTGAGAAGCGTGACCGTGGCGGGCCTCAAGATGCCGGCGCCGCCTGGGCAGGTGATCCTCACTTGCGCCACCCCCGACTGCGCCCGCGCGCCGGTGGCACTGGAATTTTCCGGCTCTGTCCCGGGACGGATACTGCTGGTGGAACAGCATTATGGCCTGCCGGCCAAACTCGATGCGATCGAGCGGGCGCGGCCTTCGTGGGCGAAGCCGTCGCAAATGGGCGACATGACCGCCATCGCCGAAGATCTGATGGTGCCGGGCGGATTCTGAAAAGATTCTGATTAGATATCGACGTTCTTGGCGAACTCGGCGTTTTCCTGGATGAAGCGGAAACGCAGTTCCGGCTTCTTGCCCATCAGCCGCTCGACCAGATCGTCCGTGCCGTCGCCCTTGCCGATCTCCACCCGGATAAGCGTGCGCGCTCCCGGCCGCATGGTGGTTTCCTTGAGCTGCTGCGGCATCATCTCGCCCAGCCCCTTGAAGCGGGAGATTTCCACCTTCGCCCCCGCCCGGAACTCGCTTTTGAGCAGCCTTTCGCGGTCGGCATCGTCGCGGGCATAAACCGTCTTGCCGCCCTGGCTCAGACGGTAAAGCGGCGGCATGGCAAGGAAGAGATGACCCTTGCTGATCAGTTCCGGCATTTCCCGGTAGAAGAAGGTCAGCAGCAGCGAGGCGATATGGGCGCCATCGACATCGGCGTCGGTCATCACAATCACCCGCTCATAGCGGAGCGCGCCCTCATTGTATTTGGCGCCGGTGCCGCAGCCCAGCGCCTGCACCAGGTCGGACAATTCCTGGTTCTGCTGCAGCTTACCCGCGCCCGCGCTGGCAACGTTGAGAATTTTCCCCCGCAACGGCAGGATCGCCTGGGTGGCGCGGTCGCGCGCCTGTTTGGCGCTGCCGCCGGCGCTGTCGCCTTCCACCAGGAAGATTTCGGTGCCTTGCGCCTCGTCTCTGGAGCAATCGGCCAGTTTGCCCGGCAGGCGCAGCTTGCGGGTGGCAGCCTTGCGGGAAACTTCTTTTTCCTGGCGCCGGCGCAAGCGGTCTTCCGCCTGCTCGATGACGAATTCCAGCAGCTTGTCGGCTTCCGCCGGGCTTTCCGCCAGCCAATGATCGAAATGGTCGCGCACCACATTCTCGGTGAGCCTCTGCGCTCCCGGCGATGACAGCTTGTCCTTGGTCTGGCCCTGGAATTCCGGTTCGCGGATGAAGACGGAAAGCATGGCGCAAGCCCCGTTCATCACGTCATCGGCGGTGATCAACGCTGTTTTGCGGTTGTTGACGCGTTCGCCATGGGCGCGCAAAGCCTTGGTCAGTGCATTGCGCAATCCCTGTTCATGGGTGCCGCCCTGGGGAGTAGGAATGGTGTTGCAATAGGAGCGGACAAAGGGATCGATGGCCGGCGTCCATGCGACCGCCCACTCCACCGCGCCTCCCTGGTCGTCCTTGCTTCCCTTCTTTTCGACTCTTTCCGCGAAATCGCGGTCGTTGACAGTGTTGGACTTGCCGATCTCGCTTTTGAGGAAATCGAGCAGACCACCTGGGAATTTCAGTACCTCATCTGCCGGTGTCTCATCCTTGATCAACGAGGGGTCGCAGGACCAGCGTATTTCCACGCCCCGGAAGAGATAGGCCTTGCTGCGGGCCATACGGTAGAGCCGGGCGGGCGAGAAATGATGCTCGCCGAAGATCTTGGGATCGGGCTTGAAGGTGACGATGGTGCCGCGCCGGTTCACGCTGCCCAGATGCTTGAGCTTGGTGACCGGCACTCCACGCTCAAAGCGCATCTTGTGGGCTTCGCGGTCGCGCGCCACCTCCACTTCCAGCCATTCGGAAAGTGCATTGACCACAGAAGCGCCGACGCCGTGCAACCCGCCCGAAGTCTCATAGGCCTTGCCGTCGAACTTGCCGCCGGCATGCAGCATCGTCATGATCACTTCCAGGGCCGATTTGTTCTTGAATTTCGGATGGGGATCGACCGGCATGCCGCGGCCATTGTCGCGTATGGTGAGCACGTCGTTCTTGGCGAGTTCCACCTCGATGCGGCCGGCATGGCCCGCCACCGCTTCGTCCATGGCATTATCCAGAATTTCCGAAGCCAGGTGATGAAGGGCCGTCTGGTCGGTGCCGCCGATATACATGCCGGGGCGGCGGCGCACCGGCTCCAACCCCTCCAGCACTTCGATGTCGCGGGCGGTGTAGGCTTTGCCGGAACGGCCTTTGTCAGGACTGTTGCCTGTTTTGTCCTTTTTGGCGGGCTCGTCGAACAGATCGGGAGGAGGTTTGGCCATAACTCTTTGGTCTAAAGGCGAATCGCGGATTCGGAGTCGTTTTTAGCGGGCGGCGGAAGCCATGCCCATATTTACTTTCCCGCAAGCATTTGCCGCCGCAAACAGGCGCTTTTCCCGGCTTACGCCGGGGTTCCGCGCAGCACTTCCTTAACAGCCCCTCCCTAGAATTCCCTTCAAATGCGCGAAATGGGCCGCTGGGCTGATCTTTTCAGATTTACGAGGGTGGGCGAGGACCTGCGCGTGCTCAAGCCACAGCTCGATCTGGCGGCGGCTGTGATCCGGCAGACCCGTTTTCATTCCATCATTCGGTCACTGGTGCTGGCGCTGGTGGCGAGCGAGCTCGTCGGATTGTTCGGCCATGTCGGTCTGATGCAGGCTCTCTATCTGCCGATGATCGTGACCTTGGCGATCGGGGTTTCATCCAGCCTGACCGGCGTTTATCTGGTGCGCGCCGGCGGCATGGATTTCCCCACTCTCCAGGGCTGGTTCTTGCGCTTTATCGGCATGCAGGCGGCGATTTCTCTGGCCTGGGGCTTTCTGCCCTGGCTGCTGTGGGAGCCACACAGTCCGGTCAATCACCTGTTCCTGGCAGCGATCAGCATCGCCATCACCGCGGGCCTGGTGATTTCGCGGGGCGGCAATATGCCGATGCTCATCGCCAGCCTGGTGCCGATCACGCTGATGACCGCGTCGCGCTTTGCCTTGGGTGAGACCGGTCAGGATTGGGCGGTGGCGGTGGCAATTCTCGCCTTCTCTTTCCAGCTCTGGTACACCGGCCGCCCGCTGGTGGGCCGGATGGAAGAGGACTCCCGGCTGCGCTTCCAGGTGACCGACATGGCGCGCGAGCTTGAGGAGACGCGCGATGAGGCCTTGCGCAAGCGCTTCGAGGCGGAAGCGGCCAACGCCTCCAAGACCGCCTTCCTCGCCAATATGAGCCATGAACTGCGCACGCCTTTGAATGCGATCCTGGGCTTTTCGGAGATCATCTCCCAGGAATGTTTCGGGCCGGTGGGCAATGCCCGCTACAAGGACTATGCCAGCGACATCCATTCTTCGGGCGCTCACCTTCTGTCCCTGATCAACGACTTGCTTGACGTCGCCAAGATCGAGGCGGGCCGGATGGAGATTTCACCCCACCCATTGGATGCCCGGCGCACTTTCGACATCGCGCTGAAACTGATCAGCTTCAAGGCCAGCGAAAAGCGCCAGACACTCACCATCCATGTCCAGCCCAGCACGCCGCCGCTTTATGCCGACGAGCGCGCGCTGAAGCAGATGCTGATCAACCTGGTCTCCAACGCGGTCAAATTCACTCCTGAAGGCGGCAAGATCGATGTGGTGGCAAGCGGCGCCAAGGGCGGCGGCTTTCAGATCATGGTGCGCGACAATGGGCCCGGCATTCCGACCGAGAAGCTCGCCAACATCTTCAATCCCTTCAGCCAGGTCGACAACCGTTATGACCGACAGGCGGGTGGCACCGGCTTAGGGCTCGCCCTGGTGCGCGGATTGGCCGAACTGCATGGCGGCCGCGCCTGGATCGAAAGCGAGCCAGGAGCTGGCTGCAGTGCCTTCATCGTGCTGCCGGACAAGAAATCGGAAAAAACGACTCAGGCGGCTTGAAATGCCCGCTTGAAACAGAAAGGCCGGGCGTCGGCCCGGCCTTTCCTGCTTTGACGGCCTGAACGTCAAACCGAATAATACATCTTGAACTCAACTGGATGAGGCGTGTGTTCGAAGGCATACACTTCCTCCATCTTGAGATCGATGTAGGACTGGATGAAGTCTTCGCTGAAAACGCCGCCCTTTTTCAAGAAGGCGTTGTCGGCCCTGAGATTGTCCAGCGCCTCGCGCAGCGAGCCGCAGACCTGGGGCACTTTCGCCAGTTCTTCCGGCGGCAGGGCGTAGAGGTCCTTGTCCATCGGGCCGCCGGGGTGGATCTTGTTCTCAATCCCGTCCAGGCCTGCCATCAGCATCGCGGCATAGGCGAGATAGGGGTTCGCGCCCGGATCGGGGAAGCGAACCTCGACGCGCTTGCCTTTGGGCGAGGGCGAGAAAGGTATGCGGCAGGACGCTGAGCGGTTGCGCGACGAATAAGCCAAGAGCACCGGCGCCTCGAAACCCGGAATCAGCCGCTTGTAGCTGTTGGTCAAGGGGTTGGTGAAAGCGTTGAGCGCCTTGGCATGCTTGATGATGCCGCCGATATAGAACAGGCAGGTGTCGGACAGATCGGCATAGCCCGAGCCGGCGAACAGCGGCTTGCCGCCTTTCCAGATCGACTGGTGCACATGCATGCCCGAGCCATTGTCGCCATAGACCGGCTTGGGCATGAAAGTGGCGGACTTGCCATAGGAATTGGCGACCTGGTGGATCACATATTTGTAGATCTGCATGTAATCGCCGCACTTGGTCAGGGTATTGAACTTGAAGCCAAGCTCATGCTGGGCAGTGGCGACTTCGTGGTGGTGCTTTTCCGGCTGGATGCCCATGTCGCCCATGATGGCGAGCATCTCGCCGCGCATGTCCTGCTCATGGTCGACGGGGGGCACCGGGAAATAGCCGCCCTTCACCTTGGGGCGGTGGCCGAGATTGCCGCCGTCATATTCGGTGCCGGTGTTGTAGGCGCCTTCCTTGGAGTCCAGGAAATAGAAACCACGGTTCATGCCGACATCGAAACGCACATCATCGAACACGAAGAATTCGGCTTCCGGGCCGAAATAGGTGGTGTCGCCGATGCCGGAAGCATTGACATAGGCCTCGGCGGCCTTGGCGATGGAGCGGGGGCAGCGCGAATAATTCTGGTTGGTGGTGGGCTCCAGCACGTCGCAGATGATCACCAGGGTGGTCTGGGCGAAGAACGGATCGATCACGGCGGTATCGAGATCCGGCTTCAAGAGCATGTCGGACTCGTTGATCGCCTTCCAGCCGGCGATCGAGGAGCCATCGAACATGGTGCCGTGATTGAGGAAATCCTCATCCACCATCATTAGGTCGAAGGTGACATGCTGCCACTTGCCGCGCGGGTCGGTGAAGCGGATGTCCACATATTTGACTTCCTTTTCCTTGATCAGCTTCAGGATGTCGCCCGAAGTCGCTTTCTTGTCGGCCATGAGTCTTCCCTTCAACAGTTGGAACGCGTGAGTTGCTAGATGGCGTCGGCCCCGGTTTCGCCGGTGCGGATGCGGATGGCTTCCTCGACATTGAGGACGAAAATCTTGCCGTCGCCGATGCGGCCCGTGCGCGCAGCCTTCTGGATCGCCTCCACGGATTTTTCGACCAGGTTCTCCCCGATCACAATCTCGATTTTCACTTTGGGCAGGAAATCCACGACATATTCGGCGCCGCGGTAAAGCTCGGTATGGCCTTTCTGGCGGCCAAAGCCTTTGGCTTCGGTGACGGTGATGCCTTGGACCCCCACCTCCTGCAGCGCTTCTTTCACTTCGTCGAGTTTGAAAGGCTTGATGATGGCTTCGATTTTTTTCATGAGCTCCTCCGCCCGCCCGCGCCGCTCCCGGCCTTGGCAAGCCCGTTAACGAAGTTGCAGGACTTGTGCCGGTTTGCCATCGGTAAAATATTTTCTTTATCAATGGCTTATCAATGACGCCCGAAAACCAGGCGACAAGAAATGCACAATAAACAGACACTTTGCATATTTATTATGCAACAGCGATGGTGGGGTTCCGGCTAATTTGTCACTCTGGTTACTCCTCTGCGATGGTCAACCCATGACAATTGCTGAGGATCGCAAAAAACGTCAGGCGCGACTCGAACAGAGATCTCGCAAGCTCTTCGATATTTACAACAAATTGACTGGAGAACCTGTTGGAAGGCTCGGAAGGGAGGCGTTTCAGAGCTTTGGCGATTTGAGCGATTTCATATGGAAGACGCCTCGCTTCCTCGAAAGCGAAATGAAATTAGAAGCAAAAAAACTCAACGACTATTTTCCAATCACTGGGAGCGCTGAAGTCAAAAAATGCAATCGCAAAATGCGTAAGCACCGGTTCGCTCTGGAATTTACAAAGGTGATGCTCACCTTTCCGAGGCACATGGCTGTTGGAAATTTTTTCGCGGCAGTTTCTCTCTACGAGGCATATTGCCTTGCGCTTGCCTATGAAATTGAGAAATTGACCGCGAACCCTTTAGAGGGGCTTCGCGGTCAGGGAATTACAAAATTGTTCAAGTATTTTTCCGTGGCGAAAATTCAATGGCAGGCGGCTTTGGACGCGGAACAAGTCAACGCAATTCTGAAGATTAGAAATTGCCTTTCCCACGCGAACGGAATTCTGAAATGGTCTCGCGATAGCATATCGGTATCGCAAACCGTAACTTCGCGCTCCTTTTTGCCAAAGGAAGTGCGGAAAGGCCTTTCGCAGTCCGATGAAGCCTTTCAGAGAGTAAAGATAGTCGAGGGTGCGATGGGAAAACAGGTTCTCATCACCAACGGTTATGCTCACATCGCGACGGAGTATTTGAGAAACCATTTTGTCGATCTCTGTCACCGGACTGAGGAACGACTAGCGTTGTCAAAGACATGAAAGTAGGCGCCATGAACGCCAATCCGGTCTTTGCCCGGCTTCCCACCACCATCTTCACCGCCATGAGCGCTCTGGCGGTCAAGCACCAGGCGGTCAATCTGGGCCAGGGTTTTCCCGACCTGGACGGGCCCGAGGCCGTGCGGGCCGAGGCCGCCCGCGTCCTGATGGAAGGCCCCAATCAATATCCCTTGATGCGCGGCGTGCCCGAGTTGCGCCGCGCCCTTTCGGCCCACGCCGCCCACCATTATGGTCTTGCTTACGATCCGGAGAGCGAAGTGCTGGTCACCTCCGGCGCCACCGAGGCGCTGGCGGATTCCATTTTCGGCCTGTTGGCGCCCGGCGACGAAATCCTCTTGATCGAGCCGCACTATGACGCCTACCGGCCGCTGGCCGAGGCCGCCGGCGCAAAAGTTAAGACCATCGGGTTATCCCCGCCCGATTGGCGGCTGGAGGAAGAAGCCCTGCGCCGCGCCATGACAGCCCGGACCAAGGCGATCCTGGTCAACACGCCAGTCAACCCTGTGGGCCGCGTGTTGGATGCGGAAGAGATGAACGCTCTGGCGCGCGTGATCGCGGAGTCCGATGCTGTGGCCATCTCGGACGAAGTCTATGAACATCTCTGCTTTGACGGCCGGTCGCACATTTCCTTGGCCAGTCTGCCCGGGATGCGGGAGCGGGTGGTGCGGATCGGCTCGGCGGGAAAGATTTTTTCCCTCACCGGTTGGAAAGTCGGATGGGCGATGGGACCAAAAAGGCTGCTCGATGTGATCGCCAATGTCCATCAATTCGTCACCTTCACCACGCCGCCGGCTCAGCAACTGGGTGTGGCGCACGGCCTTTCCCATGCCATGGATTTCCCGGCTGCTCTTTGCCAAAGGCTGCAAGCCAACCGCGATCTGCTCTCCGCTGGCTTGCGTGACCTGGGCTTTGACGTGCTTTCGAGCCAAGGCACCTATTTTCTCACCGCGGGGATTGAGCGGCTCACCAACGAGAGGGACCGCGCTTTTTGCGAAAGGATGGTGCGGGAGGCAGGCGTGGCGGCAATCCCGCTGTCGGCCTTCTTTCCGGCCGGCGGACCGGACACCTATGTGCGCTTCGCTTTCTGCAAGCAGCGTTCCGTGATCGAGGAAGCCTTGAAGCGTCTCAAAAGCTGGCATCCATGACCGATATTTTCCAGAATGCGGCGGAACTATCCGCCGCCTACGCCGCCAAGAAACTTTCGCCGCTGGAAGTGGTGCGGGGCCTGTTCGACCGCATCGGGAAATTCGGCCAGGGTATCAACGCCTTCTGTCTCCTGGACGAGAACACCAGCCTTGCCGAAGCGCGGGCCTCGGAAACGCGCTGGATGAAAGGGGAAAATCGTTCACCGCTGGACGGCGTGCCGGTGGCGGTGAAAGACCTGCTTTTGACGCGCGGCTGGCCCACTTTGCGCGGATCGCGCACCGTCGAAACAAACCAGGTTTGGAAGGAGGATGCGCCCGCCGTGGCGCGGCTTAAAGAAGCGGGCGCGGTGCTTCTGGGCAAGACCACCACACCCGAATATGGCTGGAAGGGCGTCACGGATTCCCCGCTCACCGGCATCACCCGCAATCCCTGGAATCCGAAAATGACGCCGGGCGGTTCTTCGGGCGGCTCGGCCGCGGCCTTGGCGGCGCGCTTCGTGCCCCTGGCGCTGGGGACAGATGGCGGCGGCTCCATCCGCATTCCTGCCAGCTTCTCGGGCGTGTTCGGGTTGAAGCCAAGTTATGGCCGGGTGGCGGCTTATCCGCTTTCGCCTTTCGGCACGCTTGCCCATGTCGGCCCGATGAGCCGCGACGTCACGGGAACAGCCATGCTGCTGGATGTGATCAGCCGCTCCGATCCGCGCGACCCTCATCAACTGCCGCCGCCCTCGGAAAGCTTCACGTCCCGCCTGCGCGACGGGGTCAAGGGCAAGCGCATCGCCTACAGTGCCGCCATGGGCTTTGCCGGAAGAGTGGACGAAGAGGTGGCTTTGCTGGTCGAGCAGGCAGCGCGCCGCTTCGAGAGCCTGGGGGCCAAAGTCGAGCGCGCCGATCCGCCGGGCTTTCCTTCCGGCGATCTCAAGGCCGAATTCCGCATCCTGTGGTGGGCAGGCGCGGGCTATCTGCTGGGCCGGGCGGGTGAGCGGCTGAAGGCCGAGTTGGATCCCGGCTTCCGCGCCATGGTGGAAGAAGGAGCGGCCATCACCCTGCGCCGCTTCCAGGACGCAACCATGGCCCGGCTCCAGTATGCCGGCGCCATGCGCGGCTTCATGGAGAAATTCGATTTCCTGATCACCCCCGCCGTCGCGGTGCCCCCATTCGAGGTCGAGAAGATCTCCCCTTGGCCGGATGACGGTTATGCCTGGCTGTCCTGGACGCCCTTCACCCTGCCGTTCAATCTCACCCAGCAGCCGGCAGCCAGCATTCCCTGCGGCTTCACCCAGGCCCGCCTGCCGGTCGGCTTGCAGATCGTGGGCCGGATGTATGACGATCAGGGCGTGCTGGCGGCGGCCAAGGCCTATGAAAGCGCCGATCCGCATTTCCAGAAAATACCGCCCGGATTCGAGTAATGTGAAAAGCATGAGCGGCGAACTTCTCACCAACGCGCAGAACGCAGCCGCCGACAATTTCGCCGCCATGGCCGGCGTGCCCACTATCACGTTGATGGAAAATGCCGGCGGGGCCGTGGCCGATGTCATTGCGACGCGGTTTGCTCCTTGCCCGACCCTGGTGTTGTGCGGCCCCGGCAATAATGGCGGCGACGGTTTTGTCGTGGCGCGGCTTCTGAAAGAACGCGGTTTTGACGCGCGGCTGGCCGGCTTTTCCTCGTACAAAGGCGATGCAGCCGTGATGGCCGGTAAGTGGAGCGGAACGCGCCTGACATTGACGCCGTCTTTGCTGGAAGATGCGGCGTTGGTGGTTGACGGGCTTTTCGGCGCCGGCCTGTCGCGGCCGCTGGAGGGCGAAGTCCGCGCCATGGTGACGGCGCTCAACCAAGCGAAAATTCCCGTGGTGGCCATCGATATACCCAGCGGTATTTCTGGCGACACGGGCAAGTCTTTGGGCGATGTCTGCGTCCATGCGGCGATCACCGTCACCTTCTTCCGCAAGAAGCCGGCACATTTGCTTTTGCCGGGCCGGACTCATTGCGGCGCAGTGATCCTCGCCGATATCGGTATCCCCCAAGCGGCGCTGGAGGTGATCCGCCCCACTCTGTTCGAGAATGGCCCTTCTCTCTGGGGAGCGGATTATCCCTGGCCGCGCGCCGAAGCGCATAAATATGCCCGCGGCCATTGCTTGGTGGTTTCCGGTCCCGCGCACGCCACGGGTGCGGCGCGCTTGGCAGCACGGGCAGCCTTGCGCATCGGCGCGGGGCTGGTGAGCGTCGCGGCTGAGAGCGAGGCGGTTGCGGTTAACGCCGCCCATCTCACCGCCGTCATGGTCAAGCCTTTTGAGGCAGCGCAGGGACTGTCCCATCTTCTGTTGGACAAGCGCTTCAACACGGTGGTGATGGGCCCCGGCCTGGGCGTGGGAGAGACAGCGCGTGAACGGGTCCTTGCGGCAACGGCAAGCCCCGCCAAACTGGTTCTGGATGCGGACGCGCTCACCTCTTTTGCTGCTGATCCGCAGGCCCTGTTCAAGTCCATCCGTCCCGGCCAGGCGGTACTGACGCCGCATGAAGGCGAGTTCGAGCGGCTTTTCCCCCGGCTTCTCCAGAAAAGCGCCAGCAAGCTGGATGCCGCCCGCGCCGCCGCGCAGAAATCGGGCGCGGTGGTGCTGCTCAAGGGCAGTGACACTGTGATCGCCAAACCCGATGGCCAGGCCGTCGGTCAAGGAACGGGATGGAATGCGGTTATCAACGGCAATGCGCCCCCCACCCTGGCCACCGCCGGCGCCGGTGATGTGCTGGCCGGGATGATCGGAGGGTTGCTGGCACAAGGGATGGCGCCCGGCCAGGCCGCCGCTGCCGCCGCCTGGTTGCATGGCGACGCTGCCGGCCGCTTCGGCCCCGGCCTGATCGCGGAAGATATCCCGGAAATCTTGCCAGAAAGCCTTGCGGCACTGCGGAATAGCCTCTAGCCACCACCGGCCCTAGCCACTCTCTGTCAGGCTTGTTATAGGGACCCGCCATGCGGACATGGCGGAACTGGTAGACGCGCTGGATTTAGGTTCCAGTGACGAAAGTCGTGGGGGTTCAAGTCCCTCTGCCCGCACCATCCAAAATGGTCCGGGTAGCGGACCGTTTTGGATGCCAAGCCGGCCCGCGCGACAGCGTCTTCGGGCCGGCGCGGCAGAGGAAAGCTCAGGGCCTTGTGGCCCAATTAAATGCCAAGCCGCCCCGCGCGACAGCGCGAATAGAGGACGGCGCGGCAGAGGAAAACTAAAGGGCCAGCGTGCCCACTTGATTGGTAAGGACGTCATTATGCAGATCACCCAGACCGTTTCCGAGGATTTGCGCCGCCAGTTCACGGTCACGGTGCCGGCCAGCGAACTCGACGCCAAGGTGACCAGGCGGTTGGAGGAAATGAAGCCCAAGGTCAATCTCAAGGGCTTCCGCCCGGGCAAGGCCCCGGTTTCCTTCCTCAAGAAGCAGTTCGGCAAGTCGGTGATGGGCGAAATCGTTCAGCAGGCGGTCGACGAGGGCAGCCAGAAGGCGATCAACGACAACCAGTTGAAGCCCGCGCTCACCCCTCGCATCGAGCCTCTTGGCGATGTCCAGCAGGTGGTAGACGGCAAGGCCGACCTGCAATTCACCGTCATCGTGGACCTGATGCCGGACTTCCAGGTCACCGATGTCACCCAGTTGCAGGTCGAGCGCATCGTCCATGACGTCAGCGATGCCGAGGTGAATGAGGCCCTGGACCGCCTGGCCAGGCAGAGCCGCAGCTTCACGCCCCGCGCCGAAGGCGAGCCCGCCCAGAAGGACGACACGGTGCTGATCGATTTTGTCGGCTCGATCGACGGCACGGAGTTCGAGGGCGGGAAGGGGGAGGATTTCAATCTGACTCTGGGTTCGGCCCAGTTCATTCCCGGCTTCGAGGATCAGTTGATCGGCGCCAAGGCCGGTGAGCAGAAGGATGTGAGGGTGACCTTTCCGGCCGAATATCATGCCGCCGACCTGGCCGGAAAGGACGCTGTCTTCGCGGTCACCGTGAAGGAAGTGAAAGCGCCGGATGCGCTCAAGATCGATGACGAGCTGGCCAAGAAACTAGGCATGGACGACCTTGCCACCCTCAAGGAGCGTGTGCGGGACCAACTCAAGGCCGATTATACGCAAGCCAGCCGTGTGCATCTGAAGCGCCGCATCCTGGACGCGCTGGACACGGCGCATGTCTTTCCGCTGCCGCCTGCCATGGTGGAAAGCGAATTCGCCAACATCTGGGCCCAGGTCGAGGCCGAATTGAAGCGCGAAGGCAAGACCGCGGCGGAAGAGGGCGGCGGCTCGGAAGAATCGCTGCGCGCCGAATATCGCCGTATCGCCGAGCGCCGGGTCCGGCTTGGCCTGGTGCTGGGGCGGCTGGGCGAACAGAACGGCATTACGGTATCCGGCGAAGAAGTGCAGCGCGCCATCATGGTCCGGGCGCGGCAATTTCCCGGCCAGGAGCAGCAGGTCTTTCAGTTCTACAGCCAGAACCCGCAGGCCCAGGCGGAAATCCGCGCGCCTTTGTTTGAGGACAAGGTGGTGGATTTCATCGCCGAACTGGCCCAGATCAGCGAACGTCCGGTGGACCGGGAAACCCTGATGAACGATCCCGAAGACGTGCCGGACAGCATCAAGTCGGCATAGCGCTTCAATCCGGCTTTCGGAACATTATATTAAGGGGGCCGCTCGTAAGACTCGCGGCGTTGGCTTAGCTTTTCTTGCGCTTGTGCGCGCTTAGAAAAGCTTGCCCTGCGCCGCGCCTCACCATGTAAGATCGCCCTGCTTCAACGAATCGAAGGCCCCGCATGACCAACCCCTCCGAGTTTTACAACAACACCCTGGTGCCCATGGTGGTCGAGCAGACCGCCCGCGGCGAGCGCGCCTTCGACATCTATTCGCGTCTGCTCAAGGAGCGGGTGGTCTTCATCACCGGCCCGATCGAGGATTATGGCGCCAGCCTGATCACCGCTCAGCTTCTCTTCCTGGAGGCGGAAAACCCCAAGAAAGAAGTGCATATGTACATCAACTCGCCAGGCGGGCTGGTGACGGCGGGGCTCGCCATCTACGACACGATGCAATATATCCGCCCGCCGGTTCAGACTTTCTGCATCGGTCAGGCCGCCTCGGCCGCCTCTTTGCTGCTCTGCGCTGGCAAAAAGGGCGAGCGCTTCTGCCTCCCGAATGCCCGCGTCATGGTCCACCAGCCGTCCGCTTCCTATTACGGCCAGGCTGCCGACATCGCCCGCCACGCCCAGGAGATCGTCAAGCTCAAGCGGCGGTTGAACGAGATCTATGCCCGGCATACCGGCCAGACCGTCGAGGCCATTGAAAAAATGCTCGATCGCGACACCTATATGACGGCGGAAGAAGCCAAGAATTTCGGGCTTTTAGACCAGGTCATGAGCCGCCGCCCGGAAGGCGAAAGCGGGCCCTGAACCGGCCGAAAAGCCAAAAATCCCTTGTTTTTCCGTGAGTTGCCAACGGGTTGGCAGGATTTAAAGAATTCTTGATCCCGCCAGCCCTAACATGGTCGAATGTCGGGAAACCCGGGTGCTTCGCGGGTCCCGCATGGTGCAAAGCAGCAAAGGCGGCGCTGCCTTAGGCTGGAGACCGCGATAAGGTCGGCGTGTCCGCAGGGAACGCGGGCGCGCCGGAAAGAGTTCGGAAGGAAGATGAGCAAGGCCAGCGGCGGCGAATCCAAGAATACCCTCTACTGCTCCTTTTGCGGAAAAAGCCAGCATGAGGTGAGGAAGCTCATCGCCGGGCCGACGGTTTTCATCTGCGACGAATGCGTCGAACTCTGCATGGAGATCATCCGGGAGGAGAACAAGACCTCCTTCATGAAATCCAAGGAGGGCGTGCCGACGCCCCAGGAAATCTACAAGGTCCTGGACGATTATGTGGTGGGCCAGAGCCATGCCAAGAAGGTGCTCTCGGTAGCCGTCCACAACCATTACAAGCGCATCAATTCGACCGGCAAGAACGGCGATGTCGAATTGGCCAAATCCAACATCATGCTGATCGGCCCCACCGGCTGCGGCAAGACGCTGCTGGCTCAGACGCTCGCCCGCATCCTGGACGTGCCTTTCACTATGGCCGACGCCACCACCCTTACCGAGGCGGGCTATGTCGGCGAAGACGTGGAAAACATCATCCTCAAGCTGCTCCAGGCCGCCGACTACAATGTCGAGCGCGCCCAGCGCGGCATCGTCTACATCGACGAGGTCGATAAGATCAGCCGCAAGTCGGACAATCCCTCCATCACCCGCGACGTGTCGGGCGAGGGTGTGCAGCAGGCCCTGCTCAAGATCATGGAAGGCACGGTGGCCTCGGTGCCGCCCCAGGGCGGGCGCAAGCATCCGCAGCAGGAATTCCTGCAGGTGGATACCACCAATATACTTTTCATCGTCGGCGGCGCCTTTGCCGGGCTGGATAAGATCATTGCCGCCCGCACCCAAGGCACCTCGATGGGTTTCGGGGCCAATGTGAAGGGTCCGGACGAGCGCGGTACAGGCGAAATCCTGCGCGACATCGAGCCGGAAGATCTGCTCAAATTCGGCCTGATCCCGGAATTCATCGGGCGCTTGCCGGTGCTCGCCACCTTGGGCGACCTGACGGAGCCGGCCTTGATTGAAATCCTCACCCGGCCCAAGAACGCGCTGGCCAAGCAGTATCAGCGCATGTTCGAGATGGAAGGCGTCAAGCTGCGCTTCCAGGAAGAGGCGCTGCATGCCATCGCCCGGCGCGCTATCCAGCGCAAGACCGGCGCGCGTGGCCTGCGCTCGATCCTGGAAGGCATCCTGTTGGAGACCATGTTCGAGCTTCCCACCCTCAACGGGGTGCAGGAAGTGGTGATCACCGCCGACGTGGTAGACGGCAAGGCGCGGCCGCTTTACACCTATTCCGACAAGGGCCAGGCGCGCGAGCAAACGGCTTCTTAAGCGTCCTGAAAGCCACGTCTGGTAAAAAAGCGCTGGTTCCAAGCGTGAATTGCGTGGGTGAAGGGGAACTTTCGCCGTCCGAGCCCCTTGGCTGGCTTGAAACGATCCTGTCGCCGCCCCACGTTAGACTGTCCGGAGTCGGCCCATCTTGGGAGGCTCCTTCACCTTCGCGCCGGTCGTTGAGACGGCGCCGTAGAAGCCGGCGGGCTGGCCGGCAGGAGTAGAGCATGGCGGATGACGCCACCAAAGACGAAGTGAATAAGGAAGCGAACAACCCTGGCGCCGCGCCGGTTCTGCCGTTGCGCGATATCGTCGTGTTCCCCCACATGATCGTTCCCCTCTTTGTCGGCCGCGAGAAAACGGTGCGCGCCCTGGAAGAAGTGATGAACGAAGAAAAGCAGATTCTGCTTCTCACCCAGAAGGTCGCGGCGGAGGACGATCCCGCGCCGGAAGGCCTGCACAGCATCGGCACTCTCGCCACGGTGCTCCAGCTTCTGAAGTTGCCGGACCAGACGGTGCGGGTGCTGGTGGAAGGCAAAAGCCGCGCACGCGTCACCGGCTTCACCGGCAGGACCGATTTCTTCCAGGCCAATATCGAGCGCATCCCCGAAGACAGCGCGCCGCCGCGCGAAACGGAGGCCTTGTTGCGCACGGTGAAGACCAATTTCGAGCAGTACATCAAGCTCAACAAGAAGATTCCGTCCGAGACCTTGGCCGCGGTCGCCCAGATCGAGGATCCGGCGCGGTTGGCCGA
Organism: uncultured Rhizobium sp.; assembly: GCA_964511505.1. GTDB lineage: Bacteria > Pseudomonadota > Alphaproteobacteria > Micropepsales > Micropepsaceae > Rhizomicrobium. Next base: position 2,668 of record CAZEFQ010000160.1, on the reverse strand, counting down.
CACGGTGGCGGCGCATCTTTCGGTCAAGATTTCCGACCGCCAGGCGCTGCTCGAGACCATTTCCACCACGGAGCGGCTCGAGAAGGTGCTGCAGCTGATCGAGGCGGAAATCGGCGTTCTCCAGGTCGAGCGCAAGATCCGCACCCGGGTCAAGCGCCAGATGGAGAAGACCCAGCGCGAATATTATCTCAACGAGCAGCTCAAGGCGATCCAGAAGGAGCTCGGCGAAGGCGAGGAAGGCCGCGACGAGATGAATGAGCTGGAAGAGCGCATCCGCCGGACCAAGCTCTCCAAGGAAGCGCGCGAAAAGGCGCAGGCCGAAGTCAAGAAACTGCGCTCCATGTCCCCGATGAGCGCCGAGGCCACCGTGGTGCGCAACTATCTCGACTGGCTGCTGTCCCTTCCCTGGGGCAAGAAGTCCAAGGTCAAGAAGGACATCGCCGAGGCCGAGACGGTGCTCAATGACGACCATTACGGCCTGGAGAAGGTCAAGGAGCGCATCCTGGAATATCTCGCGGTGCAAAGCCGGGTGGGCAAGATGAAAGGCCCGATCCTCTGCCTGGTGGGACCGCCGGGCGTGGGCAAGACTTCGCTGGGCAAATCCATCGCCAAGGCGACGGGCCGGGAGTTCGTACGCATGTCGCTGGGCGGCATGCGCGACGAAGCGGAAATTCGCGGTCACCGGCGCACCTATATCGGCTCCATGCCCGGCAAGATCATCCAGTCCATGAAGAAGGCGAAGACGTCCAATCCGCTTTTCCTCCTGGACGAGATCGACAAGCTGGGCGCCGACTGGCGCGGCGATCCGTCGTCCGCGCTTTTGGAAGTGCTGGACCCCGAACAGAACGCCACCTTCAACGACCATTACCTGGAGGTGGATTTCGATCTTTCCGACGTGATGTTCGTCACCACGGCCAACAGCCTGCGCATGCCGCAGCCTTTGATGGACCGCATGGAGATCATCCGCATCCCCGGTTACACCGAGGATGAGAAGGTCGAGATCGCCAAACGCCACCTGATCCCCAAGGAGATGGCGGCGCACGGCCTCAAGCCGGAGGAATGGACCATCACCGATGCCGGCCTGCGCGACCTGATCCGCTATCACAGCCGGGAGGCCGGGGTGCGTAATCTGGAGCGGGAAATCGCCAACCTGGCGCGCAAGGCCGTCAAGCAAATCATGTCGGCCGAGGCCAAGAAGGTCGAGGTCACGCCCGAAAATCTGGAAAGCTTCGCGGGCGTGCGCAAGTTCCGCTACGGCGAAGTGGAAGGCGAGGACCAGGTGGGCGTGGTCACCGGGCTTGCCTGGACCGAGGTGGGCGGCGAGACGCTGACCATCGAAGCCGTGATGCTGCCCGGCAAGGGCCGTTTCCAGGCCACCGGCAAGCTGGGCGACGTGATGAAGGAGTCGATCGATGCGGCGCGGTCTTATGTCCGCTCCAAGGCGACCAGCTTCGGCATCAAGCCCCCTACCTTCGATAAGGTGGACATCCATGTCCATGTGCCCGAAGGCGCCACGCCCAAGGACGGCCCGTCCGCGGGCCTTGCCATGGCCACCTCCATCGTCTCGGTGTTGACCGGCATTCCAGTGCGCCGTGACGTGGCGATGACCGGCGAAGTCACCTTGCGCGGTCGTGCCCTTCCGATCGGCGGCTTGAAGGAAAAGCTGCTCGCGGCCCTCCGCGCCGGGATCAAGACCGTGATCATCCCCAAGGAGAATGAAAAGGACCTGGCCGAGGTGCCCGACAATGTGAAACAGGGCATGAAGATCATCCCGGTCGCCAGCATGGGCGAGGTGCTTTCCCACGCCTTGGTGCGCGAGCCGGTGGCGATCGACTGGGTTGAGCCTGAGGTCGAGACGGTTCCACGGGTGGCGCTGGACGAGGGCGATCCCGACCCTCTCGTGACCCATTAGGCCGCGGAAGTTGCAATTGGCAAAAAGTCAGGGCCCGGACATCTGTCCGGGCCCTTATCATTAACCTTCTTTTGCCCAAAAAAAGCGCGGAATCGAGCCTTTTCCGCCTTGGCAAGGGAGCGGAACCGACCCTAGAGTCAAGAGGAACAGGGAAGAATCGCGAAAAGGAGCCAATCGTGAACAAAAACGATCTCATCCAGAAGCTCGCCGATCACACCGGCCTCCCCAAGAATGACGCCGCCAAGGCGGTGGACGGAGTGTTCGACCTGATCGCTTCGACTCTGAAAGCGGGCGACGAGGTCCGGATCACCGGTTTTGGCGTCTTCGTGGTGGCGACACGCGCGGGGGGCAAGGGCCGCAATCCCCAGACCGGCGAAGAAATCACCATCAAGCCTTCCAAGCAGCCGCGCTTCCGCCCCGGCAAGCAGCTCAAAGACTCCCTCAATTAAACGGCGTCTCGATTGACACGCCGCGCGGGCGAGAACCTGCGCGGCGTCGTTTTTTCGCGTCTCGTGGGATGGTGGGCGGTGACGGGATCGAACCGCCGGCCACTTCGGTGTAAACGAAGCGCTCTACCGCTGAGCTAACCGCCCGGGCGCGAGTATTCTTCCTGGCGGGCGGTTCGTCACGCGAAAGCCCGCGAGGTGCGCCGGCCGGCCAGAGACGCCGCGGCGCGCGATCCTTTAGACGTTCAAGGCATCCTTGAGAGGCTTGCCGGCGCGGAAACGCGCCGCCTTTGACGCCTTGATGGTGATT
>CAZEFQ010000159.1:0-15504 GCA_964511505.1 uncultured Rhizobium sp. | reverse complement strand
GAGGCGGTCGTTGATTGCTTCGCCCAAGCCGGTGGCGGGAATCGGCGAAACCGCGATCGCGGTGGCAGTCTTGTCCAGTTCGCGCAGCATGGCAAAGAGATTGGCGGCGGCTTCTTTCAGGTCGCCGCGCGGGCTCAGGTTGAGTTTCGCGCCGGGCGCGTCACCAAAGCCGAGCAGGGCTTCACCCGGTTTCGCCGTCACCGCATTCAGCCGAAGGCGCGCGCGGGGCGCGTAGTGACTTTCCAGTTGGCCCGGCGCTCTTATTTTGTCATCCGGCCGTGCCAGCGGTCCTGTCACGGCTTCGATATCCTGCCGCGAAATCGCGCCAGGGCGGAGCAAGATGGGTTTGCCGTCGTCGTCAAAGCCGATCACGGTGGATTCAAGGCCAAGCATAGCCGGGCCGCCATCCAGGATCATATCCACTTTCCCGCCCAGGCTTTCGGCGACATGAAGCGCGGTGGTGGGACTGACTTCACCCGACGCGTTGGCGCTGGGGGCGGCAATGGGGCCGCCGAAAGCGCCGAGCAAGGCGCGCGCGACCGCATGGGACGGCAGGCGCAGCGCCACCGTGTCCAGTCCTGCGCTCACCAGAAGCGAAAGCTTCGAATCCGCGCGCCGCGGCAGCACCAGGGTCAGGGCGCCCGGCCAGAAGCGCTCTGCCAGTTTTCGCGCCAGCGGAGAAAATTCGCCGTGTTTTTGGGCTTCCTCAAGGCTCGCGACATGCACGATCAGGGGGTTGAAGCGCGGCCGGCCCTTGGCGGCGAAAATGCCCGCCACCGCTTCGCCGTTGCTCGCATCCGCGCCCAGGCCGTAAACCGTCTCGGTGGGGAAGGCGACCAGCCGGCCCGCCGCCAACAGGCGCGCCGCCTTGCCGACGGCCTCTGCCGTCACCTTTTCAGTCTCTGTCATCAGGGCAATCATGCCCCATTCCAAATGTTATTGACCGCTGGTGGGCTTGAACGGCGCGTCGATCACCAGGGGAATGTCGCCGCCTTTCAGCTTGAAATCGGAAGCGCGCAGGGCGCCTTCGGCATGCAGGGTGATCTGGCGCGCCTCCGACTTGTAGCTCACCCGGAAAGTCACCGGCTTGATCACGTCCCGCACGGTCACGGTGGTGGGCAGGCTTATCGTGCCGCCGCTGGCGCGGCCCGGCCCGCTGGTCATGATGCGCAATTCCGGATTGTGCGCGGCGTCCAATTCCGTCTTTAGCGCCTCGTCGCCGAGCGTGGTGGTGTCGAGCGAAAGCGCGAAGGTGCTTTGCTCCGGCTTGCCGGAATTCCATTCCAGCGCGCCCGCGGTCAGGCCGAATTTGGATTTTGCCGCCGTGATGTTGGCCGCCTCATACTGCAGCTGCCAGATCGACGCTCCGGACTGGGCCTGGACGGCAGGCGCGGCCGCCAGGAGAGCGGCGGCCAGAGAAGCGGCACGAACAGGACGGCGCATTGTTTGCTCCTTCGGTTTTCCGGCATATAGCGGCCCGGTTGCGGCGGACACAAGTCCTGCTTCCGCCCGCCCGGCTTTTTTGCCATTTTCTGGGGCCTGCCATTTTTTCGCGGGCCAAAAGGAGTGAGCCTGATGTCGCTCAAGGGCAAGAGCCTGTTCATCACCGGCGCCAGCCGGGGCATCGGCTTGGCAATCGCGCTCAAGGCGGCCCGGGACGGCGCCCAGATCGCGATTGCCGCCAAGACCACGGAGCCCAATCCCAAGCTGCCCGGAACCATCTTCAGCGCCGCGGAGGCGATTGAAAAAGCCGGCGGCAAGGCGCTTCCCATCCCTTGCGACATAAGGTTCGAGGATCAGGTGCAACAGGCGGTCGCAGGGGCGGTGGAAAAGTTCGGCGGTATCGACATCTGTGTCAACAACGCCAGCGCGATCTCCTTAAGCGGGATGGCCGAGACCGAGATGAAGCGCTTCGACCTGATGCATGAGATCAATGTGCGCGGCACCTTCCTGGTCTCCAAAACCTGCCTGCCGCATCTTCTCAAGTCGCCCAACCCGCATGTGCTGATGCTCGCCCCGCCCCTGGATCTCAGCCCCACATGGTTCGCGCCCCATACCGCCTACACCATGGCCAAATATGGCATGAGCATGGTGGCGCTGGGCATGGCGGCGGAATTTTCCGGGCGTATCGGGGTCAACGCGCTCTGGCCGCGCACCACCATTGCCACTGCCGCGGTGAATTATCTGGGCGGTGATCAGATGATGCGCCGGAGCCGCAAGCCGGACATCCTGGCCGACGCGGCCTATGCCGTTTTCCAGAAGGACGCCAAAAGCTTCAGTGGCCATTTCCTGATCGACGACAATTTCCTGGCGGGCGAGGGCGTGACGGATTTCGATGCTTACCGGGTCGATCCGTCAGAACCGCTGTTGCAGGACCTGTTTGTACCGGGCAGCCCGCCTGAACATGTCTCACTCGCCCCGGTGCCTTGAGGTGCGCGGGCTGGCCATGCGGTTGCCGGTCCTTGCCGGACTTATCCTTCCGCTTCCAGTTGCGGCGGACCCGGTGCCCTCATGCGCCGGTCCGATGGAAATGACCAATGTTGCGGTTGCCCGGGTGGAAAAGAACGGCGACCTGTCTCTCAGGGACGGCCGCATCGCGGTGCTGGAAGGCGTTCGCCTGCCGCTTCGCGACGGCGCACCGCCTGCTCTTGCCCAGGAGGTACTGCGCAGCTTGCGCGAACTCACCGCGACGCCGCTGACCTTGGCCGCGCCTGGGGAAGACCGTTATCAGCGGCTGGGAATCCAGGCTTTCGGTGCAGGCTGGCTGCAGGCGGAGCTGCTCCGCCGCGGTCTCGCCAGGGTGGCGATAGCGCCCGGCCGCCAGGACTGCGCCCCCGAACTCTACAAGGCGGAGCAGGAAGCGCGTGACGCGAAAAGAGGCCTTTGGGCTTATCCCGCCTTCGCCATCCGCAAGGCCGCGGCGGTGCCGATTTCCGACACGGGGACGTTCCAGATCGTCGAAGGCATGCTGGTCAACGGTGCGCGCCATGACGGGCGCATTTTCCTGGATTTTTCGCAGGATTATCGTCATGGTTTCTCCGCTATCGTGGCGCCCGAAGACGCCCGGCTCTTTCGCCGGCTGAAGCCCGAAAGCCTGGCAGGCCGCGTCATCCGCCTGCGCGGTGTGATTGAAGAATATGACGGCAAAGCGGAGATACTGCTCTCCAATCCGGGACAAATTGAATTTATAAACTGACGTCCGCTGATGCCGGACGGGGAGGATTATCGATGCGCCGCGCCATGCTGTTGCTGCTTTCGTCTTTTTCCATGGTTCTGCCGTCTTTCGCGGCAGAACAGCAATCCATGGATCCGCGTTTCCTGCCGCAACCGGCGGAAGAAGCCTGCCGCTCTCTCACCCTGGCCTCCGCCGGCGGCCCGGCGTTGAAAGACTCGAAAATCCTTCTGCTGCGCTGGCTGGGTTTTTCGACCTATGAGCTGGTCTATGGCAACCAAATCATTCTTCTCGATAACTATTACGACCGTGGCCCGCGCTATCGCGATCTGGGCTTCAAGGCGGCCGATGTGAAGCGGGCGAATCTGATCCTGGTCGGCCATGGCCATAGCGATCACATGTCCGACACCGCTCAGACCGTCGCCCAGACCGGCGCGCCGGTGATCACCGCCCCGGTGTCGGCAGAGAAGTTGCTGGCGGAAGGTGTCCCCGCCGACAAGATCATGCAAGCCACGGGCACAGACGGGCACGTCTATTCATTCAACGGCTTTACCGTGCAGCCGATATTGGGCCGGCATGGCGAACCGGGCCTGGCGCCCGGCACCGCCGCTTTCCGCAAAGCCTACGCCGATGCCTATCCCGCCACGCCGGAGGAACGGGACGCCCAGCGCGCGATCGGCGCCAAGGGGACCAACGATCCGCGGATCACGGCAGAAGGCATGCTGGCCTTCGTCATCACTTTCGACGACGGCTTCCGCGTCGCCTGGCGCGATTCCGGCGGCTTCATGACCGATTATGAAAAAGCCGCCATGGCCAAGATCGGCCCGGTGGACATCCTGATCGGCGCCGTCGCCGCCAATGTGGTGGCCGAGGCGAACATCAAGGTGCTGATGCCGATGATCGAGACGTATCGCCCTCAAGTCTATTTCCCGGCCCATCACGAAGAGGAAACCGGCAGCAATCTGGACCGGGCGACAGAACCCCTGTTCCAGGCGATCAAAGACCGGTTTCCCGGCACCCTGACCATCTCCAAGGAATTCCGCGAGCCCACCTGTTTCGACACGCGCTTCAACATCAAGAGCGGCGACGCCAAGCAGCCTGTTCGTTAGAGCGGTTCCAGGAAAAGTGTGCAGCGGTTTTCCGTCCGGAACCGCGACAAAACAAAGAACTAGAGCATTTTCGCGATTCAACGAAGAGCGAAAATGCTCTAGTCACGAAGGAAAAAGGCCCGGATTGCTCCAGGCCTTTTTCTTTTTATCGGAATCTGCGAGGGCGCGCGGAGCGCATCGCCCGAGCCCTGCATTAAGCGGCTTTCTTGGTCAGCATGCCTTCGACGCGCTTGACCGCGGTCTGCTCGTCGGTGCGTTCCACCGCCGCCACTTCCCGCGCCATCCGGGCCAGCGCTTTTTCATAGAGCTGGCGTTCGGAATAGGACTGTTCGGGCTGGCCGCCGGCGCGATGCAGATCGCGCACCACTTCGGCGATGGAGACCAGGTCGCCGGAATCGATCTTGGCTTCGTATTCCTGGGCGCGGCGCGACCACATGGTGCGCTTGATGCGGGCGCGGCCCTTGAGCGTGTTGAGCGCGTTGCCCACCACTTCGGGTGAGGAAAGCTTCCTCATGCCCACGGCCTTGGCCTTGGTGGTGGGAACGCGCAGGGTCATCTTGTCCTTTTCGAACTCGATGATGAAGAGCTCGAGCTTCAGCCCGGCCACTTCCTTTTCCTCGATGCCCGAGACCTTGCCCACGCCATGGGTGGGGTAGACCACATGATCGTTGGTCTTGAACTCGTGCTTCTTGTTGGAGTTGGCAGCGACTTTCTTGGCCGCGGGCGTTACGCTTTGCGGCTTGGCGGCGGTCTTGGCGGCGGTCATTTCACATCCGGTTGGCGTTTCCTGGCCCGAGGCCAGGCAAGCGCATGATTTCATTACAATATGGCCGACCCGCGCCGGAAAATCTTCCGGCCGGCATGTACGGCCAAACTACATAGCAAAACTATCACAACTTAGCAGAAAAAGGAAGCAGAAACTGTTCCAAGCCGTTGAAATTACGATATTTCTTTGGCTTTGCACTTTTGTTGCGCCAATTCAAACGCTTATATAGGCATGAAATAAAATTATGCAAGTCGCCCCAGCCTTTGCGACAGGCCCGGGCGATCCTACCCGCAAGGGAGAGGCTCTCCAGTCAGGAACCGGAACCGGGCTTTGGATCGAAGAACTTCTCGAATTTGTCCGGCTTGCCCTGCCAGTCCTTGGCGTCCGCCGGCGCCTCGCCCTTCTGGCTGATATTGGGCCAGACCTTGGCATATTCGGCGTTCACCGTGAGCCACTTCTCCATGCCCGATTCGGTATCGGGCTTGATCGCCTCGGGGGGGCATTCCGGTTCGCACACCCCGCAATCGATGCATTCGTCGGGGTGGATGACCAGCATATTCTCGCCCTCGTAGAAGCAGTCCACCGGACAGACCTCGACGCAATCCATGAACTTGCACTTGATGCAGGCTTCGGTGACGACATAGGTCATAGGCGGGCTCCAGAAGAGGCTGGTCTGATAAGACCCCGGCGCGGCCAGTTCAAGGGACGATTTCGTAGAGTTGCCGTGCTTCTGACGCGGGGCCCCGCCGCTCGGCAAGGGCCAGCACCCGGACTGCCAGGATATCCGGGCCTCGGGGCAGGGTGAGGATATCCCCCGGTCTTACCGGCTGGGCCGGTTTTTCCACGGGCGTGCCATTCAAGCGGACCTTGCCCTTCATGGCCGCATCCTGGGCAAGCGGCCGCGTGCGGTAGAAGCGCGCATGAAACAGCCATTTGTCGATCCGGGCGTGGTTCAGATGCTGCTCCGTATTGAATGGTCGCACGGCCTGGGGAACTGCCTAGCGCCAGCGTGGGCAGGCGAGGCCGTGTTCGATACGCGGTCGCTATCGAACTCCGGGCCGATGCTCCTCATTTCACCAACTGTGCCAGCCGGGCAAAAGGCGAGTCGGCGGGCGGGGGGTTTTCCGCTGGCGGACGGCGGCGTTTCTCCCTGGCCTTGCGCCACACCGGCGCACCGCCTTCAACCTCAAGCATGCGCCAGCCCAGCGCCGCCAGCAGGTTCTTTCCATCTTCGTTGCTTGACCCCATCAGCGAAACGAGTTTCGGCAGCGAGGCTTCGGCGCTGGTACCTTGCGCCGTGGCTTTCTCCAATTCATCCTCCAACCGCTCCAGCATGTCGAGGCGCACGGCACGGCCGGCGAAAACCGCAAAGCCCGCCGCCTCCAGAAACGCTTTTGGTTCACCCTCATGGGGAAAGGACGTCAATCCCGGCGCCGGCGGCCCGGGCAATTGCTCCTCCCCGGTCCATACCCCCCAAAGCAGCGCCAGAAGCGAGGCGGCGTCCGGCCGGAGCAGGCGCGGCAGATAGATCATGCGCCGTCCGAACCAGACGCCGAAAGGTTTCAAGGCGCGCAACACCGGTCCCAGTTTTTCCGGCAAGGGAAGCGTCTCGCGCTTCAGCGAACCGAAATTCATCGCCAGTTGATGCGCCAGGCCGCGGGCATAGGACGGAAGCGCGGTGTCGCTGCCGGCGCGTGCCTCGGCCGCGCGCTCCAGCGCCAGCAACGGCTCCAGTCGCGTCTCGATGCACGTCGAAACGAAAACCTCCAGCCGCGACTGGACCCAGGCGCGCGTTTCGCCTTTGAGCAACTCGTCCGCCACCAATGCCACGCCGGGCGAAAGCGGCGAGGCGCCTTTCACCAGCCGGCCGACAATGGCGCCGTCCCACCACAGCTTGCCGTGCTCGCTGAGGGTGATGTCCTTGTCGGGCGCTTCGGCGAGCCTTTTGGACCGGGCGAGGAATTCGCCTTCCAGTCCACGCATGGCGGCGGCACGCACGGCGCGGCCGTGAATGGCGTCATTGCTTTCCTTGTGCCCCCTTGGGTCAGGGATGAAATGGAAGCCATCCAGCCTGCCGAGCAATTCTCCGCCGATGGTAACGCCGCCGGATTCATCCAGCACCAGTTGGTTAAGGTCGTCGTCGCGCAGATGCTTCATCAGGACCGAGGTGCGCCGGTCAATGAAGCGCTGGGTGAGGCGCTCATGCAAGGCATCCGAAAGCCGGTCTTCCACGGCGCGGGTTTCGCCTTGCCAATGGGCGCTGTCGGCCGTCCATTGGGCGCGATGGGCGGCGTAGGAGAAAGTGCGGATCTGGGCCAGCCGGCCCGAAAGCGTGGCGACATCGCCTTCGGAAACATCCAGGCGGGCGATCTGGCGCGCCATCCAGTCATCGGGGATTGGGCCCTCGCTCAAGAACAGGAAAAGCGTGCGCACCAGCCGGGCATGTTCGTCTTCCGAAAGCTTGCGGAAGTCCGGAAGCTGGCAGACCTCCCAGAGTTGTTTGACGCCGTCGCGTGTGGCGGCGCGTTCCGCCACTTCGCTGTCACCCGACAGATGCCGGAGCGCGATGGCGTCGCTGGCGGGCCGCGCCCGCATCAGCCCCCGTTCCGGCGGCGGCGCCTCCAGCGATTCCAGCAACCGGGCGATGGACTGAAAGCCCAGATCGGAATTGCGCCATTGCAGCACCTTCACCGGATCATAGCGGTGGCTTTCGATCCGGTTCACCAGCTCCTGGTCGAACGGCTCGCATTCGCCGGTGACGCCGAAAGTGCCGTCGCTGCGATAGCGTCCGGCGCGGCCGGCGATCTGGCCGGTTTCCGCAGGCGTCAGCGGGCGAAAGAAGCGGCCGTCGAATTTCTCATGGCCGGCGAAAGCGACATGATCCACGTCCATGTTGAGACCCATGCCGATCGCGTCGGTGGCGACCAGGAAATCCACGTCGCCCGATTGATAAAGCGCCACCTGGGCGTTGCGGGTGCGGGGCGAAAGCGCCCCCAGCACCACGGCGGCGCCGCCGCGCTGGCGGCGCACGATCTCGGCGATGCCATAGACATCCTCGGCGGAAAATCCCACCACGGCGGAGCGCCGGGGCAGGCGGGTGAGTTTTTTCGCTCCGGTATAGGCAAGATCGGAGAAGCGCGGCCTGGTGATGAACCAGGCGCGAGGAATGAATTTCTGGATCACGCCGCGCATGGTGTCGGAGCCCAGGAACATGGTCTCCTCTTCGCCGCGGGCATGGAGCAGGCGGTCGGTGAAGATATGGCCGCGCTCGGGATCGGCACAGAGCTGGATTTCGTCCACCACCAGGCACGCGACCGGAATATCGAGCGGCATCGCCTCCACGGTGCAGACATGGAAGTGTGCATTCTTAGGCACGATCTTTTCCTCGCCGGTGATCAGCGAGACTTCGTGCGCGCCCTTGAGCCGCACCACCCGGTCATAGACCTCCCGCGCCAGAAGGCGCAGCGGCAGGCCGATCATGCCGGATTTGTGCGCCAGCATGCGTTCGATGGCGTAATGGGTTTTTCCGGTATTGGTCGGCCCCAAAACGGCCGTCACCTTCGCGGCAACCGGCCGCTCTTTCTGGGTCATGGCTTCAAGATAGGGTGCGCACCCCATGAGCGATAAGGTCTAGGAAGAAAAGCTTCCGGCGATCATAGGCTGACTCTTTGGCCTGGGGGACAATTAAGCCTTGGCGCCCAAAGGCTTATTTCAAGTCGCTGTGGATGGCCGGTAAAGAACCAGAACGAGCGCAGAACAAATAGCGTCCGAATCATCAACCTTACCGATATCTGCGTTTGTTCTCATACATTTAGCGGTTTGTCAAGATCGGTTAACCACCACATCTTGTTGATGACGCCAGTCTTGGAGTCCGCGTGGCGGCCGAAGACTCGATCTTCCGCCCCGGATGTTAAGACTTGCTCTCGCCAGGCAGAGAACTGCCCGGCTATGACAGAGTGATGGAACAGTCCCTGAAAGATTGGGCCGAGGCCGCGGAACGGGAACTCAAGGGCCGTTCCCTGGAGAGCCTGATCTGGCAGACTCCGGAAGGGATTGCGATCAAGCCGCTCTATACTGCGGCCGATCTGGAAGGATTGGAGTTGGCGCCGCCGGGCCTTCCGCCTTTCACCCGCGGCGTGCGCGCCAGCATGTATGCGGGGCGGCCCTGGACCATCCGGCAATATGCCGGTTTCTCCACCGCCGAAGAGTCCAACCTCTTTTATCGCCGCAATCTGAAGGAAGGCCAGATGGGGCTTTCCGTGGCTTTCGATCTCGCCACCCATCGCGGTTATGACAGCGATCATCCGCGCGTCGAAGGCGATGTGGGCCAGGCCGGGGTCGCCGTCGATTCCGTCGAGGACATGAAAATCCTGTTCGACGGCATCCCGCTCGACCGGATGAGCGTCTCCATGACCATGAACGGCGCGGTCCTGCCGGTGCTTGCCGCCTTCATCGTCGCCGGGGAAGAGCAGGGGGTGCCGGCGGAGAGGCTCTCCGGCACCATCCAGAACGACATCCTCAAGGAATTCATGGTGCGCAACACCTATGTCTATCCGCCGGCGCCGTCCATGCGCATCGTTGCCGACATCGTCGCCTGGACCGCGGCGAACATGCCCAAATTCAATTCCATTTCCATCAGCGGCTATCACATGCATGAGGCCGGCGCGACCGCGGTGCAGGAGCTTGCCTTCACCCTGGCCGACGGCATGGAATATGTCCGCGCCGCGCTGAAGCGCGGATTGAAGATCGATGATTTTGCCCCGCGTCTTTCGTTCTTTTTCGGCGTGGGCCTGAATTTCTTCATGGAGATCGCCAAGCTGAGGGCGGCACGCGCGCTTTGGGCCGGCATCATGGCGGATTTCGGCGCACAGGCCCCCGAAAGCCGGATGCTGCGCACCCATTGCCAGACCTCCGGCGTCTCGCTGACCGAACAGGACCCCAGCAACAATATCGTGCGCACGACGCTGGAAGCGCTGGCGGCGGTTTTGGGCGGCACCCAGTCGCTGCACACCAATGCCTTTGACGAGGCGGTGGCGCTGCCCACGGATCATTCCGCCCGGGTGGCGCGCAACACCCAGCTGATCCTGCAGCACGAGACCGGCATCACCCATGTCGCCGACCCCTTGGGCGGCTCTTATTACATCGAGGCCCTGACCCATGCCCTGGGCTTGGCGGCACGGCAGATGATTTCCGAGCTCGAGGCGATGGGCGGCATGGCGGCGGCGGTGGAATCGGGCTGGCCCAAGCTTGAGATCGAGGCGGCGGCGGCGCGGCGCCAGGCGCGCATCGACCTCAGCGAAGAGGTGATCGTGGGGGTGAACAAATTCCAGCGCGAGGATGAGCAACCGATCGCGTTCCGCGCCATCGACAACAGCAAGGTCCGCGACGTTCAGATTGAAAAGCTGAAAAAACTTCGCGAGCGGCGCGATCCGGCAAAAGTCAACGCGGCGCTGCAGGACCTGAAAAATGGTGCGACAGGCGACGCCAACCTGCTGCCGCTGGCGGTGGCGGCGATGCGCGCGCGGGCCACGTTGGGCGAGGTCTCCGCCGCGCTGGAGGGGGTGTTCGGCCGTTATCGGGCGGACTGGGAAACCTTGAGCGGCGTCTATGGCGCGGCGCATGGCGGGCTCAAGGCGATCGTTGGCGATGTCCAGAGCCTGGCAGCGGAGACCGGCCGCCGCCCGCGCCTCCTGGTCGCCAAGCTGGGCCAGGACGGCCATGACCGGGGCGCCCGGCTGATCGCGTCAGCCTTTGGCGATCTGGGTTTTGAAGTGGAAAGCGGAGCCCTGTTCCAGACCCCACAGGAAGTCGCCGACGATGCGGTCCGGGTGAAGGCGGATGCGGTCGGCATTTCCACCTTGGCGGGGGCGCATCTTACTTTGGTGCCGCAGGTCATCGAGGCCCTGAAGGAGCGCGGCGGCCGCGATATCCTGGTGCTGGTGGGGGGCGTGGTGCCGCCCCAGGATTATGACGTTCTGCGCGAGGCGGGCGTGGCGGCGATCTTCGGCCCCGGCACGCATATTCCGGACGCGGCACGTTCGGTGCTGGGCCTGATCCGCGCGCGGCTGAGAAAGAACCAGCCTTAGGGTTTGGTTGCGCCCGCCGCTTTTTCCTGAAGCTTCCGCTCCATCCCCGCGAATAGCGCACTGACGTTAAAATATACGGTAGATTTCCCACCGGTCACAAAATCGGTCGCAGTGATCTCATCGACCGGCCCATTCTTGGTATTGAGCAGGGCTTGCCCCGTTTCGCGGCTCCGCGATAGCAGCAGGATATATCGTTCATCCGCCATGGTCGTCACCATATAGGCGGTATCGGCGCTTTTTCCGTCACCGGTCGAGAGGATCGAACCTAATAGGCCCTTGGAGATCGTCAGCTCCCGGGCAGCGGTGGCATCATCTCCATTCTGCTTGCTGCAGGTCATGCGCAGCATATGGCTTGTGATCGCGGTGAAATCGATCTTGAGCACGGCATCGGCTTTGGCGAGCGCCGTAACACAGTCCTTGGCCTGAAGCGCCACATAGCCATCGTTGTTGATCGTCTGCCAATCCTGACCATAGGGATCGTAACTGCTGGATTGCGCATATGCTTTGTGCAGGGCAGCAAAGTCCGTGCTGGCGTCGCCTGTTTGAGCCTTCGCCACCAGGGCGGCATAATCGCCGTCGATGTCCGCCATTGCCGTGGCTGGCAACAACAGGCCCAGGCACAAAAGCGTCCCTGCAATTTTCACCGCTGCCCTTCCCCTTTGTGAGAATGCCACGCCGCCCTGGCCTAGCTTCCCTTGACCGTCTGACCGTCGATCTTCACCTGGTCCGCCACCACCGAAAGCTGGCCATAGGGCGTGTCGGCCCAAATGCGCACCGGCACCGCGAAGCTGCGCCCGCCGGAGGCCGGATAGCTTACGATCCAGGCGTTGACGGCGGGAAAATTGTCATTGGCCCGCTTGAGAACCCCCGGCCGCATGCCGGCGATGGCGCGGTATTTGATCTGGCAGAGCGCGGCCTTGCCGGCATAAAGGCCGTTGTCCATCTTGATCTCGGTGTCCTTCACCTTGTGCATCTCGATATTGTAGCGGCGCCGTCCGTCGAATACCGGCGCGGTCAGCTCGCAGGGGTTGCCGCCTTGCGCCGCCACGCTGGAGACAATGAAGGTGAGCGCGCTCAAGGGATCGAGCGTGTTCTTCTGTTCCTCCGGCTTCACCTCGAAGCCATTGGTCGAATAGACCGGGTCGGCATAGAGCTTGGGGGCGCCATTCTCATAGGTGAGGGAGACCTGCTGCTTCCTGCCGGTGCGGTTGATGTCGAAGGAGTCATAAAGCCCCGGCTCCAGCATCTTGCCGCCGATCTTTCCCGAGGACTGGGCCTGGATTTCCGCCTGCCAGAAGGCGTTGACCACCCCGGAGGTCTGGAAATTGGCCACCGAGTGGTAGTCGGCGCCGCGCAGGGTGGTATCCAGGTCCATCTTCCCGAAGCTGATTCCCCCGGCATAAAGCTGGAGGCTCGCCTGGATTTCCGAACCCGGCGTGGCGGCCTGATCGGCGCCGGCGCCGCCGGCGGCGAATGCGGGGCCGAAAGCAGGAGCAGTCAGGCCAAGGCTCGAAAACAGGAACACAAGAACACGGCGTGAGGTCATATTTCCTTCCTCCCGGTCGCCACCCATAACCGCATGACTTTTATAAAGTTTCCACGGATTTCAGGCAAATGCCTGGCGGATGCTTGACCGGGGCTCATTGCTCCCCTATGAACCCCGCCTTTCCGGTCAAACCCCCGGAATCTGAGAGATTTCATGTCCCGCCGCTGCGAATTGACCGGTAAAGGCACCCAGGTTGGCCATAATGTCAGCCATGCCAACAACAAGACCAAGCGGATCTACCGCCCCAACCTCCAGACCATCGACCTGGCCAGTGAGGCCCTGGGCAACAGCTACAAGCTCAAGATTGCCACCAACACCCTGCGTTCGGTGGACAAGCTGGGCGGGCTTGACCCCTTCCTGCTTCAGGCGAAGGACAATGTGCTGTCGCCCCGCGCGCTGCGTCTCAAGCGCGCCATCGCCAAGAAGGTTGCGGCGACGGCCTAGCATTCGTCTGTAAGCGGCAGCTCTCGCGTCAGGCCACCTTGCGTTCATGGCGGTCACGCACCGCATCTTCCTCGAACAGCGAGATCAGCTGGGTGGTCATCGCCCCGCCCAGCTGCTCGGCATCCACGATGGTCACCGCCCGCTTGTAATAGCGGGTAACGTCATGGCCGATGCCGATGGCGGTGAGCTCCACGGGTGATTTGCCTTCGATCTCCTCGATCACACGGCGCAAGTGCCGTTCCAGGTAATTGCCGGAATTGACCGAGAGGGTGGAATCGTCCACCGGCGCGCCGTCCGAAATCACCATCAGGATCTTGCGCTGCTCCGGCCGGGCGATCAGCCGGTTGTGCGCCCACATCAGGGCCTCGCCGTCGATATTCTCCTTGAGCAGGCCTTCGCGCATCATCAGGCCCAGATTCTTCTTGGCCCGCCGCCAGGGCTCGTCCGCGGATTTGTAGACGATATGGCGCAGGTCGTTGAGCCGGCCGGGATGGGGCGGCTTGCCGTCGGCAGTCCATTTCTCGCGTGACTGTCCGCCTTTCCAGGCCCGGGTGGTGAAGCCCAGTATCTCGGTCTTGACCGCGCAGCGTTCCATGGTGCGCCCCAGTATGTCGGCGCACATCGCCGCCACCATGATCGGACGGCCCCGCATCGAGCCGGAATTGTCGAGCAGAAGCGTCACCACGGTGTCGCGGAAATCCGTGTCCTTCTCGCGCTTGAAGGAGAGCGGATACATGGGGTCGATGATGATGCGGGGCAGACGCGAGGTGTCGAGCAGCCCTTCCTCCAGGTCGAATTCCCATTGCCGGTTCTGCTGCGCCAAGAGCAGGCGCTGCAATTTGTTGGCAAGCCGCGACACAACCGATGTCATGGGCGCAAGCTGCTGGTCGAGGAAGCTGCGGAGCCGGGTCAGTTCCTCGGCGTCGCAGAGGTCGGGGGCGGAAATCTCCTCGTCGAACTGGGTGGTGTAGATCTTGTAACCCCAATTGTCCTTTTGCCCGAAGAGCTCCTCGCGCCGGGGCTGCAGGCCTTCATCGGCCTCTTCGGCCTCCGACATGTCTTCAGCCTGCTCCGGCGAGGGTTCGACTTCGGCTTCCTCGCCGTCTTCCCTTCGCTCGCCGGAGTCTTCCATTTCTCCGGTCTCACCCTGTTCCTGGATATCGTCCTCTTCGTCCCCTTCATTCTGGCTGTCGGCTTCCTCGCCCTCGTCTTCATTGGGCGTGTCGGCGACGCTTTCGTCGCCCAGCGCCAGATGGCTGAGCATGGTCTTGGTGAGGCGGGCGAAAGTCTTCTGATCGCGCAGGGCGGTTTTGAGCTTCTGGATATCGGTGCCGGCTTTTTCCTCAATGAAGGGGCGCCAGAGATTGACCGCGCCGTCCAACGTGGCGGGCGGCTTCTCGCCGGTGAGCGCCTCGCGCACCAAAAGGCCCAGCACATCGGCGATGCCGACTTCGTCCTTGTTGCGTGCCCGTCCCAGGCCACGCGACACCAGGCGCTGCTCCAGTTGAGCGGCAAGGTTCTGACGCACGCCTTCCATGGAGAGCGCGCCGATGGCCTCCACGCGCGCGGTTTCCGCCGCGTCGAAGATCGCATTGGCCTCGGGAGAGGCGGGCCGCATCTGGTTGTCGATCTTCTCGCTGTGATAGGCCTTGCGCAGGGCGTAGGCGTCGCCGACGCCGCGCACCAGGGCGATGTCCTGCGGTTTCAAGTTACGGGCCGGGGAAGGCAGCCGCGCCTTCAAACCCTTCAACGCCGGCGGCTCGCTGGAGAAATTGACTTCGAGTTCCGGTTCGCCCGCCAGCGAGCGCACGGCCACGGCAACGGCTCTTTTAAACGGCTCGGACGGAGATTCTGGTTTGGACATTCCTGGACCAACCTGAATGAGTCGTGCGACGTCACCTGGCGCGCGGCCCGCTACAAGCGAAGTTACGCGACCAGCACTTTCGCCGCACTCTCCGGCAATTCCTCGCCAAAAGCGCGCTGGTAGAATTCCGCCACACTGGCCCGCTCCAGCTCATCGCATTTGTTGAGAAAGGTGACCCGGAAGGCGAAACCGATATCGCCGAAGATTTCCGCATTCTGCGCCCAGGTCATCACCGTACGCGGGCTCATCACCGTGGAGAGGTCGCCGTTGATGAAGGCGTTGCGGGTCATGTCGGCCACCCGCACCATGGCGGCGATCTTCTTTTTTCCTTCCGCCGAATTGTAGGACGGAGCCTTGGCGAGGACAATCTCCACCTCGGCGTCATGGGCGAGGTAATTCAAGGTGGTGACGATGTTCCAGCGGTCCATCTGGCCCTGGTTGATCTGCTGGGTGCCATGATAGAGGCCGGAAGTGTCGCCCAGCCCGATGGTGTTGGTGGTGGAGAAGAGGCGGAAGG
>CAZEFQ010000158.1:0-12461 GCA_964511505.1 uncultured Rhizobium sp. | reverse complement strand
CGCTCTGCATCCGACGCATTGTAAGCCGCCAATCCCCGGGCGATTTCGCGGCCGTGCCCGTCCTTGACCAGGACCGCATCACCCCGCTCAAAGCGGCCATCCACCTGGCGGATGCCGGCCGGCAACAGGCTCTTGCCCTGGGTGAGCGCCCGCACCGCGCCGTCATCGATCACCAACACGCCCTCGGGCTTGAGCACGCCCGCGATCCAGCGCTTGCGCGCCTGGGAAGGTGTGGTCGAGGCGCGAAAAATCGTATGCCGCGCGTCCCCGCCTATGCTGGCAAGGGGATGGAGCGTTTCGCCCCGGGCGATGATCACATCCGCGCCTGCCGCAGTGGCAATGCGCGCGGCAATCAGCTTGGAAGCCATGCCGCCACGCCCGACCCCGGAGACCGACCCGGTTGCCATTGCCTCGATCTCATCCGTGATAGCGGCTACTTCGGCAATGTGACGCGCGTCGGCATCGCTCCGGGGATCGGCGGTATAAAGCCCATCCACATCGGAGAGCAGGACCAGTTGGTCCGCGCCCATCATGGAGGCCACGCGTGCGCCCAGCCGGTCATTGTCGCCGAATTTGATCTCCGCCGTCGCCACCGTGTCGTTCTCGTTGATCACCGGCACGGCGCCCAGATCGAGCAAGGTATTGAGGGTCGCCCGGGCGTTGAGATAGCGCCGCCTCTCCTCGGTATCACCCAGGGTCAACAGGATCTGTGCCGCCACGATATTCCGCCCGGCGAAAATATCGGCATAGGCCTCGGCCAGCCGCACCTGTCCCGCCGCGGCTGCCGCCTGGCTTTCTTCCAGGCGCAAGGCCCCCGATTTCAATTTGAGCGCCCGGCGCCCCAGCGCGATGGCGCCGGAAGAAACCAGGATCACCTGCTTTCCGTCTTTCTTGAGTCCCGCCACATCGTCGCACAGCGACTGGAGCCAGCCGCGCCTCAACTCGCCGGTGAGGCCGTCGACCAGAAGCGCGGAGCCCACTTTCACCACCACCAGCCGGGCCTTGGAGAAAATTCCGCTCATCGCGCCCGTCCTCGTTTGGCGGCTTTCTTTTTCGCCCGCTTCTTTTTCGCCGGTTTCTTTTTTGATGCCGCCTTGCCGGCGGACTTCTGTTTCGGACGTCTCTCAGGCTTTCCGCTTTTGGCCCTGCCGATCTCCTGCGCCAGGGCTCGCAAAACCTCCTTCACGCCCACCCCGCTCACCCCGGACATCAGATACACTTTCTGGCCACACGCTTTTTCAAGCTGGGCGGTTTTTTTTGCCAGCATCGCCTTGGACAGGGCATCGATCTTGTTCAACGCCACGATCTCCGGCTTCGCCCCCAACCCCTGGCCATAGGCCTCCAATTCCCGGCGGATGGTTTTGTAATTCCCGGCAACGCCTTCCGCCGTGCCGTCCACCAGATGCAGGATGGCGCGGCAGCGTTCGGCATGGCCTAGGAATTTATCGCCCAGGCCAACCCCTTCATGCGCGCCCTCGATCAACCCCGGCAGGTCGGCCAGCACAAAATCGCTCTCGTCGATTTTCACCACCCCCAATTGCGGCTCCAAAGTGGTGAAAGGATAATCCGCGATCTTCGGCCGTGCCGCCGACACCCGCGCCAGAAAGGTGGACTTGCCGGCATTGGGCAGCCCGATCAGCCCCACATCGGCGATCAGCTTCAATTTGAGGATCAGGATCTTTTCTTCCGCCGGCTGTCCGGGATTGGCGTAATCCGGCGCCTGGTTGGTGGCGCTTTTGAAATGGGCGTTGCCGAAGCCGCCATTGCCGCCCCTCAGCAACCTCACCCGCTCTCCGGCCTGGGTGAGATCGGCGATCAAGCGCTCGCCATCCTCTTCATAGATCTGAGTGCCGACCGGCACTTTCATCACCGCGTCCGCGCCGTTGGCGCCGGTCATCACCTTACCCTTGCCGCCTTCACCATTCTTTGCCTTTACATGCTGCTGGAAGCGGTAGTCGATCAGGGTATTGAGATTCTCCACCGCCTCCGCCCAGACATCGCCGCCTTTGCCGCCGTCCCCGCCATACGGACCGCCGAACTCGATGAACTTCTCCCGCCGGAACGCGACGCAGCCATTGCCGCCAGCGCCGCTGGCGGCGTACACCTTGGCAACATCCAGAAACCTCATAGCCGCCTTCTTTCATCGTCGCGCGCCCGGACGGAGTTGCCTAGCGACAGCGTAGGCAACGGTTCGCCGGCTCCCGCCCATACGCTGCCGCTATGGGCTCCCGGGCGGCGCTCCGTGACCTTTGCGACATCGAGAAAGCGCACGCGCGACCTCCTAAGCGGCTTCTTTTCGCAGGAAATCGGCCCGCGTCAACAGCATCTCATGACAGAGCACTTTCACCCCCCTGGCGCAGCAATCCCGCATGCGGCTGCCGTTATGGCGCGCGCCCAGCTTGGCCAGCACATGCCCCGACGCCGGATTGTCGTGAAACCAGCCGACCTCGATCGTGAGTTCGCCCAATTCCTCGAAAGCGAAATGCGCCACGCGCCGCGCCGCCTCCGTGGCATAGCCCTCCCCCCAGAATGGCCGGCCCAGCCAATAGCCCATCTCATACCCGCCGCTCTCCTGATGAAGCCCGATGCCCCCCAGGAACAGTCCGTCGGATTTTTTGAGGATGGTGAAGCAATAATGCCCGCCGCCATGACGCCCGCGCGAAGCGACGAAATCCTCGGCATCGTTTTCGCCATAAGGATGAGGCACCTTGGCCAGGTTCTTCGACACCGCATAATCCCCCAGCCACACCGCCATCGACGCAATATCCACGGGCCTGGGCGGCCTCAATATCAATCTCTCACTCTCCAAAATGCACATGACATCCCTCGCAGTCCCTTTCTGGCCGAGGGAAATAAAAAAGGGAGATGGCGGACCATCTCCCTCGCATTATGGGCCGCCGATTGGATCGGCGGCCTATGTCTTCAGCCGCCTATTCTGCCGCGATCTTCGCCGGAGCGTACGCAATCACGGATACGTAAGTGCGACGCTTGAAGCCGGTCTTGAACGCAACTTGACCGTCGCGAAGCGCGAAAAGCGTGTGGTCCTTGCCCATGCCCACGCCGTCGCCCGCATGGAATTTGGTGCCACGCTGACGCACGATCACATTGCCGCCCGACACGGCTTCGCCGCCGAACAGCTTCACACCCAGCATCTTGGGGTTGGAGTCGCGCCCGTTGCGCGAGGAACCGCCGGCTTTCTTGTGCGCCATGACGTTAGTCCTTCACCGAAATATCCAGCACCTTCAGCTTGGTGAAGTGCTGGCGATGGCCGCGCTTGCGATGGGTGTTCTTGCGGCGCTTTTTCTTGAAGGCGATCACTTTCTCGCCCTGGCCATGTTCCAGGATCTCGCAGGCAACCGAGGCCCCTTTAACCAGCGGCGCGCCCACCTTGGGGCTGTCGCCCCCCAGCAGCAGCACCTCGGACAGGGTGAGCTTCGAACCCACGTCGCCGGCAAGGCTTTCCACCATCAGGATGGAATCCTTCGAGACTTTGTATTGTTTTCCGCCGGTGCGGATCACCGCATACATGATCTAATTCCTTGGAAACAAACGCTTTTCCGGCAACGCCCGCTGCCGGGAGGTGGCGGACTATACGGAAATCCGCCCAAGCGTCAAGGATCGGCGGGAGCATGCAAAGCCGCCATGCCGGTTTCATGATTTTCCGTCCGTCCGGCAGTCGAATTCACCGCGCGCGCCGTGCCTGGAACCAGGCCATCGCCGCGCCGACGAAGAGCGCCAGCCCCACCAGCAAACCCAGAGTCTTGATCCGGCTCATGCTGGAGGCAAGCGTGGCGAGGCCTTCGCTGGGCCCTTGTGCCAGCATGGCGAGATAAAGTGCATTCCCCGCGGCGTCCGCGAAAGCCGCGGCCACCGGCACCCAGACCGCGGCCATGATGACCCGCCGCAGCGGCCCCGGCTTGGGCGCCAGGCCTTCCGCCGCGATGATGCCGGAATAAAAGAAGCTCACTGCATAAAGCGGCATCAGCAGATAGCCGAAGCCCAGATTGAACCCCGCCCGCGCCGCAAACCGTTCCGGCACCCAGGCGCGGAACGCCAGCTGGAACTGCGCCCAACCGGCAAAGCCCGACAAATCCGCGGTGTTCACCCCGCTCAAGGCTTTGAGCCGGTAGTCCAAAAGCGTCAAGACCGCGAAGACCGCCACTGCCAGCCCGCTGGACCAGACCCAAACCCTTACCAGCGTGGCTTTGGCAATGCGCATCGTCCCTCTCTTGTCCCAATCTCCGGCGGGGCTATAAGCCAATCTATGCGCTCCTTGGGCGATATTCTCTACAATTTCCACTGGGTGGTGCCGGGGGAAGCGGCACGCGCCGCCCAGGCCTGGGCCGGCGGCGTGGGTCCCTTCCTGGAAAGACGCGGCATCAAGGCGGTGATCAACCTGCGCGGCCGCAATGACGATCTCTCCTGGTGGAAAAACGAGACAGCGGCGGCGCAAACGCGCGGCATCGCCCATCTCGACGCCATGCTCGATTCCCGCAAGCTTCCCACCCGCGCGCTGCTCGAAAGGTTGATCGCGTCTTTCGATGAGGCGCCCAAACCCTTCATGCTCAAATGCTCGGGCGGCCAGGATCGCACCAGCCTGGCCGCCGCGCTTTACCTGATCCATCGCGACGGCTGGAGCGCGTTCGGAGCCGCCACGGCCCAATATGCCCGCTTCCCGTATCTGCATTTTCCCAAAAGGCACCAGCGCTGGCTGCGCCATTTCCTTGACTATGCCCGCGAAGACGCCAAGGGTATGCCGCTTTCCTTCTGGATCGCGGGTCACTATGAACCTGAAAAACTGAAGGCTTGGCTGGATGCCAAAGGTTATGGCGATACCTACTCAGGCATTTTCACCGTCCCAACCCGCAGTCCGTTTCAGTGGTAAGGCTCGATATCGCTCCCGGGGTCACGCTCTGGCGCGAGAAATTCAACCGGTCTGCGCAAGAAAAACTCCTCCACGAGATTCTGACCCTCGCCAAGGACGCGCCTTTCTATCGCCCGGTGATGCCGGTCTCGGGCAAAGCCTTTTCGGTTGAGGAAACCAATTTCGGTCCGCTGGGCTGGGTGTCGGACAAGAGCGGCTATCACTATCAGGACACCCATCCCGTGACCGGCAAACACTGGCCTGCCATTCCAACCACGTTACTTGCGCTTTGGGACGGGATCGCCAAAGCCACTTCACCGCAGTGCTGCCTGGTCAATCTTTACCGCGAAGGCGCGCGCATGGGCCTGCACCAGGACCGGGACGAGTCCGCGCTCGATGCACCGGTGGTCTCGGTCTCGCTGGGTGATGACGCGCTTTTCCGCATCGGCGGCCAGGAACGCAAAGGCGCCACAAGCAGCCTCAGGCTTCAATCCGGCGATGTGGTGATGTTCGGCGGGCCTGCGCGGCTCGCCTTCCACGGCATAGACCGCATCTATCCGGGAAGTTCGACCCTGATCCGTGATGTTTTCGGGGGCGGCGGCCGCATTAACTTGACCCTGCGCCGCGTCCGCTGAGGCCGCGAGACCAAGAGACCTCCCCGCAAACTCGGAAACGGAGCGCCCGGCCGGAAAAGTGCCGCGGCGTCTCGAAAACACAATGACGCGGCGTTGCCTACGCAGACGCGAGGCAACGCCGTCGGCCGCGCGACCAAGTCTCTCAACAAACTCCAAAAAGGAGCATCGGCCCGAAAAAGTGCGGCGGCGACTGGGAGACACAACGACGTCCGCGGTTTTTCGAAGGCCGTGCGACGATTAAAAAAAGGGCGCCTGGCCAAAGACCAGGCGCCTAAATGCGCCGTTACGCGCGTGGGACACCGGGAGGGGATACCGGCTGTCCCGACGAAAACGGGGCCCGTTTGCGAGCGGGGGGCAGTGCAAGAGGGCCGTCCGTCCTCGATAGTTAACCTATGCAGAAAAGTCACACATTTCAACTATTTTCTCCTAAAAAGCGTTTAAGAAGATTTTTTTCTTGTCAGAGGTATTTTTGCCATATTCGCATGGAATCAGCTCCGGTCCTGAAGCGCGGCGGCAAAACCTGCGAAAATTGCCCGGCTGACCGGATCCAGGGCCAGGTCCCATTCCGGATGCCATTGCACCCCCAGTACAAAGCCCCGGTCTTCCGGCAGCGACACCGCCTCGATCAACCCGTCCGGCGCGCGCGCTTCTACCCGAAGGCCGGGCGCCAACCGGGCGATCCCTTGGCTATGCAGGGAATTGACCATCGCCTCCTGTTTTTCCGTTTTGCCGCCCTCCGGCAGCGGGGCCAGCAGCCTTTCCAGCAATCCGCCCGGCGCAATCGTCACGCTGTGGGCATGGGCATATTGCGCCTCCAGCGGCGCTTGTTCGTCCTCACGGTGATCGAGCGCGCCCGGCTGTTCATGGACATGCTGGGTCAGGCTTCCGCCCAGCGCCACATTCAATTCCTGGAAGCCCCGGCAGATGCAGAGCATCGGCACGCCCCTTGCCGCGGCCGCGCGGATCAATGGCAGGCTGACGGCATCACGCGCCTCGTCCAAGAGCGTGCCCGCCCGCGCCTCGGCGCCATAATGGCGGGGCGCGACATTGGAGGGGGAACCGGTGAAAAGAAGCCCATCCAACCGCGCCAGGATGGCGGCGGGATCAAGCGCGGACTGCGTCGCCGGAATCAACAGCGGCAGCGCCCCCATGCCATCCCGCACGGCGCGGACATATTCATCGCCCGCGCGATGGGCGGCCATGCCGTCTTCCATTTTCGAATCACAGACCAGCCCGACGGCTTTCACGACTTCCTGGCCGGCGGATTTTTGGCCGGCTTGGTGAAGAGCGATTCATCCACGCTCACGCCCATCTGGGGATTCTGCAGTGCCACCAAAGTGGTGCCGCCCTGATTGTCCTTCACCGACCATTGCCTAAGCCCGATCTCGGGATAGGAGAAATAAAGCGCGATGTTGCCCTGCTGCCGGTTGGTGGAGGTGCGGGCGTGCACCACCAACGCATCACTTTCTATATCCACGCCGGTGATGGCGCTGTTGGCCTTGAGGTTCACGTTGTCGTTCAAGATCAGGTCCAGCGGCAGGTCGGACACATCATAGGATTCCACCGTATTGAGCCGGCTGTTCTTGACATAGATTCTGCCGTCCGTGGCCACGATCAGGATGGGACTTGGCGGTTCGAATTCAAAGCGCAGCCGGCCGGGCTTCTCCAGGACGAACTGTCCCCGGTCGAGCTGGCCTTCGGGCCCCAGCTGGACGAAGCCGCTCTTGAGGGTATGCACCGAATTGAGCCATTGGCTCACCTTGTCCAGCGCCGCCTTTTGCTCGTCCGTGAAGGTGATGCGGCGGGGCGGCGGCGCCTGGCCGGCGCCGGAGAGCAGCACCAGCGACAAAAGAGCGGCAAAAAGCCCGGTATATCGCATTGGGTATCGCACCGGTCCCTGCTTTCCAGAACGGAAGCGCATTGCTCCCGCCTCTTGTTCCGGACAGGATGGGAAAATCATGTTCTTCCTATGACGGATTAGTCCAATAGATATTTCCTGTCCATGACCCAGGCCTTTTCCCGCATTGCCGTCCTGGGCGCCGGCGCCTGGGGCACCGCGCTCGCCATCACCGCGCTGGCCGCGGGCCGCGAGGTTGCTTTATGGGTGCGGGAGAAGGAGGTCTTGGCAGAGATCGCGGCCGACCGGCGCAACCCGTTCCTGCCGGGCGTTGTCCTGCCGCCGGAATGGCATGTCACCGGCGACCTGGCCCAAGCCGCCAAGGCCGATGCGCTTCTGCTCGCGGTGCCGGCGCAAAAGCTGCACGGCTTTGTCACGGCGCTTGCGCCTTTTCTCCAACCCGGCACGCCGCTGGTGATCTGCGCCAAGGGGATTGAGAAAGACTCCGGCCTCCTGGTGAATGAGACGGTGGAGAAAGCCGCCCCCGGTGCCGCCATCGCCATCCTCTCCGGCCCGTCTTTCGCCCGCGATGTGGCGCTCGGTCTGCCCACCGCGGTCACGGTGGCGGCGCGCGGCGCACTTGCCGCGCGGCTGCAAGTCAGCCTCTCCACGCCCGCGTTTCGCCCTTATGCCAGTGAAGATGTCATCGGGGTGGCGCTCGGCGGCGCCGCCAAGAATGTCTATGCCATCGCCTGCGGCGTGGTCGAAGGCTTGGGCCTGGGAGAGAATGCCCGCGCCGCGCTCCTGGCCCGCAGTTTTGCCGAACTGATGCGGCTGGGTTTGGCCTTGGGTGCCAGGCATGAGACCCTGCAAGGCCTTTCCGGTCTGGGCGATCTCGTCCTCACCGCCACCAGCAGATCCTCGCGCAATTTTTCCTTTGGCGTGGCGCTGGGCCAGGGCCGGCCTCTTGCGGAATTGCGCGGGCCCGAAAATCCGCTGGCCGAAGGGGTGGACACCGCGCCAGCGCTGGTGAAACGGGCCCGAAAATCCGGTGTCGAACTTCCCATCGCCGAAGCCATGGCCGATCTTATCAATGGCACCCTTCCGGTGTCGGAGGCGGTGATGCGGCTGATGAGCCGCAGATTGAGGAGCGAATGAATTATTGGCTGTTCAAGACCGAACCGGAAACCTTCTCCTGGGACATGCAGAAGAAGCGGGGCGCCAAGGGCGAGCCCTGGAGCGGGGTGCGCAACTGGATCGCCGCCCGCAACATGAAGGCGATGAAAAAGGGCGACCTGGGATTCTTCTACCACACCGGTGAGGAGAAGCGGATTGTCGGCATTGTCGAAGTGATCGGCGAATACCGCAAAGATCCCACGGATGAAGAAGGAAAGTTCGGCCTGGTGGATGTGAAAGCGGTGAAGGACATGCCGCGCCCCGTCACCCTGGCCGAGGTCAAGGCCAATCCCAAGCTCGGCGAGATGGTGCTGGCCAAAGCCCCCCGCCTCTCCGTCCAGCCGGTAACGGACGCGGAATGGAAGATTGTCTCGAAGATGGGCGGTTTGTAACCCTCTC
This sequence comes from uncultured Rhizobium sp., assembly GCA_964511505.1. Classification (GTDB taxonomy): domain Bacteria; phylum Pseudomonadota; class Alphaproteobacteria; order Micropepsales; family Micropepsaceae; genus Rhizomicrobium. The sequence goes on along the minus strand of CAZEFQ010000158.1, from coordinate 3,550 downwards.
CCCATCGGGGGAGAGGGCGGCGCGCCAAGGGCGCGCCGGGTGAGGGAGTGCCGGGCGACCGGCAAGACCCTCCATTCCCAACCCCAGCGTTAAAGCGTATCTTCCCATAACTACAGATGTGCCATAAATATTAGATGTGGGAGGGTTTTCATGGCCGCTCGCGACATCCTCAATCTCAACACCCCCATCGCCCCACGCCTGATCCGCTGTCTCTACCTCATCGCGCTGATCCTGATCGCCGTGCTGGTGATCTTCGGCATCGCCCGCGGCATCCGGGTGATGACCCTGCCGCCGCTTCCCCGTCCGGCAATCAATGCACAAACGTCGCCCGCCTTGCCCAATGCGACCCAAACCCAGCCCGGACCAGGGGCGATGATGAATCCCGGACAGCGCCAGGCGATGCGCCAGATGATGGCGCGCCGCTTCACCGGGCGCGCGCGCGGTCCCTTCGCCTTGGGCGGCTTGGGACCCTTCCCGCGCCAGCCGCTGGTGAGCGGGCTTTTCATCATCTTCTTCACGCTTCTGCGCGGCGCCGTGGTGCTGCTGGTGGTCCGTATCCTGGCCGAAATGGGCCTGGCCATCCTCGCCATGCCGCGGCGGTCGGAAGCGTAACCCGGCTTTTTTGTCATCCCCGCGCAAGCGGGCGTCCTGTCGATACCGATCACAAGGATTATGCCGTAGCATCACGATCCTCCGGCGCCGGAGCCCGATATGAAGCACCTTGCTTTCATCGCCGCGCTTTTGTCTTTGCCCGCGCTGCCGGCCCCCGCGCAACCTTCCTCAGCGGCTGAACCATCGCGCGAAAAAGTTATCGTCACCGCGCCCGGCTTGAAGCCCGGCGTCACGCCCAACGCCGTCGCGCATGATTTCATTTTCCATTACGCCGCGCCCACCGTCCTGCGCGACGCCATCCCGCGCTGGCAGGTGGGGATTTGCCCGGAAATTCGCGGCGTCGCAGACAACTTCGCTTCTTTCATCGAAACCCGCATCCGTGCGATCGCTGCGGAGGCCGAAGCACCTTTGAAGGCAAAGGGCTGCCGCCCCAACCTCTCCATCACCTTCACTCCCAAACCGCAGGAGCTTTTGGACAATGTCCGGGCGCGCAATTCCGACGCGCTGGGCTATCACGGCGAGCGGATGGTCGTCCATCCTGTGCAGGCCTGGTATGTCACCGGCATTACCGACATTGACGGAAGGACCGAGCTTGATCGCGACGAAGGGGGATCTGTCGAAGACCCGTGCGGGGGCCAAAAGAACAGGCCGCCTTGCTGGTCGATGCCGACAAGCAAGATCGGCGGCTGGAAATTCCACCCGGATGCCACCAGCGACCTGCTTTATGTCACTGTCATTATCGACTCCGCCAAAACCGCCCGCTACGGCGTTGGCGAGATCGCCGATTACATCGCCATGTTGGCGCTGACCCAGACGCGGAATTTCGAGGGTTGCGAGCCGGTGGCCAGCATCGCCAATCTCCTGGCCTCCGATTGTGCCGACGGCCTTAAGCCGGCTGAGATTACCCAAACCGACATCGCCTTCCTGCGCGGCATCTACAAGATGGACGCCGGCGCCACTCTCGCCATCCAGCAGGACCAGATCGCCGGCGAAATGGCCAAAAGCCTGGAAAGGGTGAGCGGCGACCGGCAAAGCCGGGCGAATTGATCCGGGGGATCAATTCGAGCCGCGAACGCGCGAGCTTGGGCGAACGGCGGGGCCTTAGCCAAGCGCCTTCACAATTTCTTCCGTCATCTTCTTGCCGTCGCCAAACAGCATCATGGTGTTGTCGCGGAAGAAGAGTTCGTTCTCCACCCCGGCATAGCCCGATCCCATGCCGCGCTTGACGAAGAGCACGGTCTTGGCCTTCTCCACATCCAGGATCGGCATGCCGAAGATCGGCGATTTGGGATCGGTCTTGGCGGAGGGATTGGTCACGTCATTCGCTCCGATCACATAGGCGACATCGGCCTGGGCGAACTGGGAATTGATGTCTTCCAGCTCGAACACTTCGTCATAAGGCACATTGGCTTCGGCCAGCAGCACATTCATGTGGCCCGGCATGCGCCCTGCGACCGGATGAATGGCATAGCTGACCTTCACGCCTTCATGCTTCAGCTTGTCGGCCATCTCACGCACCGCATGCTGGGCCTGGGCCACCGCCATGCCATAGCCCGGCACGATGATCACGCTGGCGGCATTCTTCATGATGAAGGCAGCGTCGTCGGCCGAGCCTTGCTTGACCGGACGCGTCTCTTTCGGCCCGCCCGCCGCCGCGGTCTCCCCACCGAAGCCGCCCGCGATCACCGAGATGAAGCTGCGGTTCATCCCCTTGCACATGATGTAGGAGAGGATGGCCCCCGAGGAACCCACCAGCGCCCCGGTGATGATCAAGGCGGTGTTCTCCAGCGTGAAGCCGATGCCCGCCGCCGCCCAGCCGGAGTAGGAGTTCAGCATGGACACCACCACCGGCATGTCGGCGCCGCCGATGGGGATGATGAGCGTGATGCCGAACAGCAGCGAAAGCCCGGTGATCGCCCAGAAGGCCCAGTGCGGCTGGGCGAGGGCGAAATAGACGATCAATCCGATGATCGAGAGGAAGATCAGAAGATTGAGCAGATGCCGCGCCGGCAGGATGATGGGCGCCCCCGACATGTTGCCGTTCAGTTTGGCGAAGGCGATCACCGAACCGGAGAAGGTGATGGCGCCGATGGCGACGCCCAAACTCATCTCGATCAGGCTCTGGGTGCGGATGGCGTCGATCTCGCCGATGCCGAAGGCCTGGGGCGAATAGAGCGCCGCCGCCGCGGTCAACACCGCCGCCAGGCCGACCAGCGAATGGAACGCCGCCACCAGCTGGGGCATCGCCGTCATGGCGATGCGCTTGGCCATCACCGCGCCGATGCCGCCGCCGATCGCCAGCCCCAGCACCACCAGGCCCCAGGTCAGGCCATCGCTGACCCCGGCCACCCACAGGGTGGTCAGGATGGCGATGGTCATGCCGAGCATGCCGTTGCGGTTGCCCGCCTGCGAGGTTGCCGGCGAGGCCAAGCCCTTCAGCGCCAGGATGAAGAAAACCCCTGCTACGAGGTAGAGGAGAGCAGCAATGTCGGCCTGGCCCATTTCTAACGCCCTACCGCTTCGCTACTTGAGGGCATGTCTCTACTTTCCCTTCTTCTTGTACATCGCGAGCATTCGCGCCGTGACCAGGAAGCCGCCGAAGATATTCACGCTTGCCAGGATCAGGGCAACAAAGCCCAAAATCTTCGACGTCCAGGATGCGTCGTCCAAAGCAGGCACCCCCACCGCGACCAGCGCGCCGACAATGATCACCGACGAGATCGCGTTGGTCACGCTCATCAACGGCGTATGCAGCGCCGGCGTCACCCCCCAGATCACGAAATAGCCGACGAAAATGGCCAGCACGAAGATCGAGAGCCGGAAAACAAACGGATCGATCATTTCCATATGTTTGCTCCTTCACCGGCCCGCCTCCCCTCCGCGCGCGTCCGCGCGCAAGAGGGGGAGGTGCCCGTAGCAGCGCTTGCGATGCAAAGGG
>CAZEFQ010000157.1:0-8733 GCA_964511505.1 uncultured Rhizobium sp. | reverse complement strand
GCCGATACCTGTTCCAGCGCCCGCCCGATCTGGGCCGAGACATCCGGGATGCTGGCCATGCCGTCCAGGGTCTTGAGCTTTCCCTGCCCCCGGTAATAGCCGATCAGCGGGGCCGTGTTCTTGTAATAGACGGAAAGCCGGTGGGCCAGGGTTTCCGGGGTGTCGTCGGAACGCAAAACACCCCCTTCCTTGATCCGGGTTTTCACCCGTTCCAGAAGCACCGCGTCATCCACCTTGAGTTCCAGAACCAGGTCGATCTTGCGGCTCCGCTCCGCCAGCATCGCATCAAGCGCCTCGGCCTGGGGAACGGTACGGGGGAAGCCGTCAAAGATTGCGCCATTGCGGCAATCAGGCTCGTCATAGCGTTCCGCGATGATCTGGATGACCGTTTCGTCGGGAACCAGTTCGCCCCTGGCCATCAGCGCCTTGCAGGCCAGGCCCAAGGGCGTCCCCGCCGCGATCGCGGCACGCAGCATGTCGCCCGTAGAAAGCTGCGGCAGGCCAAATCTCTCGGTCAGCAACCTGGACTGTGTGCCCTTGCCCGCCCCCGGAGGCCCGAACAGAACCAGATTCACTTTCGCGCCCCTCGCAGCTTCGACTTTTTGATCAGTCCCTCATATTGCTGGGCGATCAGATGGCTCTGGATCTGGGCCACCGTGTCCATGGTGACGCTGACCACGATGAGGATCGAGGTGCCGCCCAGATAAAAGCTGACATTGTATTTGTAGAACATGAATTCCGGGATCAGGCAGACAAAGGCAAGATAGGCGGCGCCGATCACGGTGACACGGGTGACAGTATAGTCGATGAATTGCGCGCTCTTCTTGCCGGGGCGGATGCCGGGAAACACACCGCCATATTTCTTAAGATTCTCCGCTGTCTCTTCCGGCGGAAAAACGATCGAGGTGTAGAAGAAGGCGAAGAAGAATATCAGGAGCGCATAGAGAACCAGGTAAAGCGGCTGGCCGCGGCTGACATAGGTGACCAGGGTCTGCAGCCAACCGGGCAAATTCTGCGCATTGAAGCTGGCGACCGTGGTGGGAAGCAAAAGGATCGAGCTGGCGAAAATCGGCGGAATCACGCCGGAGACATTCAGCTTGATCGGTAGGTGGGAACTCTCGCCCCCATACACCTTGTTGCCCACCTGGCGCTTGGGATAGGTGACGAAAAGACGCCGCTGCGCCCTTTCCATGAAGACGATGAAGCCCACCAGCAGCGCGGCGAAAACCGCGAAGGCGATCAGCAGGATCGGGCTGATCGCGCCGGTGCGGGCGGATTCCAGGCCCTGGGCGATGATGCTGGGAAAGCGCGCCACGATGCCGGCGAAGATGATCAGCGAGATGCCGTTGCCCACGCCGCGGCTGGTGATCTGCTCGCCGATCCACATCAGGAGGATGGTGCCGCCGGTCAAGGTGATCATGGCGGTGAGGCGGAAGAAAAAGCCGGGATTGATCACGGCATGGCCCCAATGCTCCAGTCCGATGGCGATGCCATAGGCCTGCACCATGGCCAGCCCCACCGTGCCGTAACGTGTATATTGGTTGAGGATCTTACGCCCCGCCTCGCCTTCCTTCTTGAGCTGCTCCAGCTCGGGGAAGACCGTGGTCATCAGCTGAATGATGATGGAGGCGGAGATATAGGGCATGATGCCGAGCGCGAAGATCGCCATGCGGTTGACTGCTCCGCCTGCCAATGTGTTGAACACATCGAGCAATCCGCCGCCTTGCTGCTGCAATTGCTGCGCGATCGCGGCCGGGTCGATGCCCGGCATGGGAATGAAGGTGCCCAACCTGGCCACGACCAGCGCGCCCAGGGTGAAGAAGATGCGCTGACGCAGCTCATGGGCCTTGCCGAGATTGGAGAAGTTGAAATTGGCGGCCAATTGTTCGGCTGCAGATGCCATGCTTTGCTCCACCGGCCGGTCCGCATGAAGTGGGACCGGCCCCGCACCTTAAAGAATAGGGTATCCCTTATATAGGGTACCGGCCCCCGCTTGCGAGGCCGGAAAGCGTCTTTTATTCCAATATCTTACCAGGCTCAGTCATGCCCGTTGCGGGCCAGTCTCTTGGCGGCGGAATCGCTGCGGCGCTTCTGGCGTTTGCCCGGCTCGCCTTTTTTGTTGCTGTAGCTGGTCTTCTTGAATGTGGTGGTGACGCTGCCGCCGGCTTTTTCCACCGCCTCGCGGGCGCCGGCCGAGGCGCCGGCCACTTCGATCTCGATCTTGGCGCTGATGCCGCCCTTGCCTAGGAGGCGCACGCCGTCCCGGCTCTTATGCGCAAGACCCGCCTTGCGCAGCGTCTCTTCGGTGATCTTGCCGTCCGCAGAGAGCCGCTTCTCGTCGATCGCCTTCTGGATGCGATTGAGATTCACTTCCGCGAAATCATTGCCGAAAATATTGTTGAAGCCGCGCTTGGGCATACGCATGTGGAGCGGCATCTGGCCGCCTTCAAAGCCATAGACCTTGGTGCCGGTGCGCGCCTTGGCGCCCTTGACACCGCGACCGGAGGTCTTGCCCAGGCCGGACGAGGAACCGCGCCCCAGCTTGTCCTTGCGCTTGTGCGCCCCGGGATTGTTGCGGATTTCGTTGAGCTTCATCTTATTCCTCGACGATCTCGACCAGATGACTGATCGAATGGATCATGCCGCGCACCGATGGCGTGTCTTCCAGAACCCGGGTGCGGCGGATTTTGCCCAGGCCCAGCCCGCGCAATGTCGCGGCCTGGACGGCCGGCCGGCGAGCCGCGCTTCTGATCTGGCGCACGGTGAGCGTTTTCTTGGCGGATTTTTTCTCGGCCATGACGATCTTCCTTATGCCGCGCTTTCGGCCGCGCCTTCGCGCTTGGCCAGGATGTCCGCCACCGAACGGCCGCGGCGGTTGGCGACCATGCGGGGGCTTTGCTGATGCTTGAGCGCCTCGAAGGTGGCGCGCACCATATTGTAGGGGTTGGAGGTGCCGAGCGACTTGGAGACGACATCGCCCACGCCCAACGCCTCGAACACCGCGCGCATCGGGCCGCCGGCGATAATACCGGTGCCGGCGGGGGCCGGACGCAGGATCACCTTGCCGGCACCGTGATGACCGCGCACTTCGTGATGCAGAGTGCGCCCGTCCTTGAGCGGAATGCGGATCATCGCCTTCTTGGCGTCATCCGTGGCTTTGCGGATGGCTTCCGGCACTTCGCGCGCCTTGCCATGGCCGTAGCCGACCCGGCCCTTCTGGTCGCCCACCACCACCAGGGCGGCGAAGCCGAAACGGCGTCCGCCTTTCACCACCTTGGCGACGCGGTTGATATGCACCAGCTTGTCGATGAACTCGCTGTCGCGCTCCTCGCGGTCCCGGCCGCGGCCACGCTTTTCGTCCTTCTGTCCTTCACCACGCGCCATCGTTCGTCTCTTTCCTAAAACTCAAGGCCGCCTTCGCGCGCCGCATCCGCCAGCGCCTTGACGCGCCCATGATAGATATAACCGCCACGGTCGAACATCACCTGCTTGACGCCCTTGGCGAGCGCGCGCTCGGCGATCTTCTTGCCGACGCCGGCGGCGGCTTCGACGTTATAACCTTTGGCCTTGCCTTCCTTTTCGGCGGTCGAGGCGGATGCCAGGGTCACGGCCTGAACATCGTCGATCACCTGGGCATAGATATGCTTGCCCGAGCGGAAGACAGAGAGCCTGGGCCGGCTGCCATGGCTGCCCAGCCGGTAGCGGTTGCGCGCCTGGCGCTTCTTGAAGGAGGGAGTGCTCATCTTACTTCTTCTTGCCTTCCTTGCGGCGGACATATTCGCCTTCATAGCGCACGCCCTTGCCCTTATAGGGCTCCGGCGGACGCCAGCCGCGGATCTCGGCGGCGACTTGGCCGACCAACTGCTTGTCGATGCCGGAAATCGCGATCGAAGTCGGCTTCTCGGTCACGATACTGATGCCCGACGGAATGGGATAAGGCACGTCATGGGAAAAGCCCAGTTGCAGGTTCAGCGTCTTGCCCTGCACCGCGGCGCGATAGCCCACGCCCTGAATTTCCAGCTTCTGGGTGAAGCCCTGGGTCACGCCCACCACCAGATTGTTGACCAGGCTGCGGGAGAGACCCCACATCTGGCCGGCGCGTTCGCTCGCCTTGTCGGGGATGATGGTGATGCCATGCTCATCCACCTGGGCGGAGACCTCGGGCACCAGCTTGAGGCTGAGTTCCCCCTTGGGACCTTTGACCTTCACGGTTTGTCCGTCCACAGAGGCAGTGACGCCCTTGGGAAGTGCGACGGTTTTTTTGCCGATGCGGGACATGATTTGGTTCCTTAAAAGACCTGGCAGAGCACTTCGCCGCCGACATTCTTCTCGCGCGCCGTGGAGTCGGTCATCACGCCTTGCGGGGTGGAGAGGATCGAGACGCCCAGGCCTTGCCGGTGCGGCTTCAATTCGCTGACCGAGGAATAAACCCGGCGACCCGGCGTGGAAATGCGCTTCAATTCGCGGATCACCGGCTCGCCTTCATGATATTTGAGCTCGATTTCCAGCTCCTTATGGCCCTTGAACTCCACCTCCGCATAGCCGCGAATGAAACCTTCCGCAGCGAGCACGTCGAGCAGGCGGATGCGCAGGCGGGAGTTGGGCGAGCGCACGGTGGTGGAACGGCGCAGCTGGCCGTTGCGGATGCGGGAGAGAAGATCGCCGATCGGATCAATGATCATGGGTCACCAGCTCGCCTTGGTCATGCCGGGGACCTGGCCGAAATTGCTCAAGGAACGCAGCGCGATACGGCTGAGCTTGAGCTTGCGATAATAACCCTTGGGTCGGCCAGACATCTCGCAGCGGTGATGGATGCGGGTCTTGGAAGAATTGCGCGGCAATTTCGCCAGCTTGAGGCGGGCGGCGAAGCGTTCCTCGGCGGGCACCTTCATATCCTCGGCCTGGGCCTTGAGCTGGGCGCGCTTGGCGGCATAAAGCGCCACCATCTTTTCGCGCTTCTTGTTCCGGTTGATCTGGCTCTGTTTCGCCATTTCTTGGGTCCTTTTAATTCGTGAACGGGAACTGAAAGCCTTCCAGAAGCGCCTTGGCTTCCGCGTCGGTCTTCGCCGTGGTGTTGAAAACAATGTCCATGCCCCAGACCGTTTCGGTCTTGTCGTAATCGATCTCCAGGAAGACGATGTGTTCCTTGAGTCCCATGGCGTAGTTGCCGCGGCCGTCGAAGCTCTTGGGATTGATGCCGCGGAAGTCGCGCACCCGCGGCAGCGCCATGGTGATCAGCCGGTCCATGAATTCGTACATGACGTCGCCGCGCAGCGTGACCTTGGCGCCGATGGCGAGATTTTCACGGATCTTGAAGGTGGCGATCGCCTTCTTGGCGCGGGTCGCCACCGCCTTCTGCCCGGCAATGGCGGTCAGGTCGTTGAGCGCCTGCTGGATCTTCTTGGAGTCGGAAGCGGCCTCGCCGGCGCCGATATTGAGCACCACCTTGGCGACCTTCGGCACCTGCATGGTGTTGGTGTAGCCGAATTTCTTCATCAGGTCCGGCTTGATCTTTTCGTTGTAGCGCTGCTTGAAGCGCGGGACATAACCTTTCTCGCTCTGACGCTCGCCGACATCCAGCTTGGTGCCGGTGTTGATCTTGCGCTCCTTCTTGGCCGCCTTGGCCTCCGCCTTGGCGGCTTCCTTGGGGTTCTTGCTTCCTGCCTCAGACATCGATGACCTCGCCGGACTTCTTGGCGAAACGGACCTTGCGGCCGTCGCCCAGGGTCTTGAAACCCACGCGCGTGGGACCGCCGGACTTGGGATCCACATGCGCGACATTGGAGATATGAATGGCGGATTCCTTGTTGACGATGCCGCCTTGTTGCCTCTGCGTCTGGCGCTGGTGGCGCTTGACCATGTTGACGCCGCGGACCAGGACGCGGTCCTCGCTCGGCATCACCTTGATCACTTCGCCCTTCTTGCCCTTGTCGCGGCCGGTCGTGACGATGACGCGGTCGCCCTTGCGGATATTGCTCATCAAAGGACCTCCGGCGCGAGCGAGATGATCTTCATCTGGTTCTTGGCGCGCAATTCGCGGGTGACCGGCCCAAAGATTCGGGTGCCGATCGGCTCGCCTTGCGCGTTCACCAGCACGGCGGCATTGCCGTCGAAACGGATCAGGCTGCCGTCAGGCCGGCGCACGCCCTTGGCGGTACGCACCACCACGGCCTTCAAGACCTCGCCCTTCTTCACCCGCCCGCGCGGAATGGCTTCCTTCACCGAAACGACGATAATGTCGCCGACATCGGCATAGCGGCGGTGCGAGCCGCCCAGAACCTTGATGCACATGACGCTCTTGGCGCCGGAATTGTCGGCGACGTCGAGCTCGGTGGACATCTGTATCATGACTTCAACTCCTTGGCCGCGCCGCTATTTGCTGACGCGTTCGACAACTTCCCAGCTCTTCAGCTTGGAAAGCGGCCGGCATTCCTGAATGCGGACGACATCGCCCGTCTTGAACTCGCCCTTCTCGTCATGGGCATGGTATTTCTTCGACCGGCGCACGGTCTTGCCCAGCATGGGATGGGTGAAGCGGCGTTCCACCTTCACCACGACCGTCTTGGCATTCTTGTCGCTGACCACGGTGCCTTGCAGGATGCGTTTGGGCATGTCTCTCTCTTAAGCCTTTGCCGACGCGCGGCGTTGTTCATTAAGCACGGTCTCGATGCGGGCGATGTTGCGGCGGATCACCCGGATGCGCCCGGTATTCTCCGCCTGGCCGTTGGCGCGCTGGAAGCGCAGGTTGAACTGCTCTTTCCTGAGGCCGGTAAGCTCGGCCCCGAGCTCATCGGCGCTCTTGGCGCGGAAATCATCGGCCTTCGAGGAAGCCTTGGCCGAAGCGGCCTTCTTCGCCTTAGACGCCTTGGGCGCTTTTTTTGCTGCTGCTTTCTTCGCCATGATCAGGCCCCGCGCGACACGAATTTGGTATGGATCGAAAGCTTGGCCGCGCCCAGCCGCATCGCCTCGCGGGCGGTCTCGATGTCCACGCCGTCAATCTCGAACAGGATACGGCCCGGCTTTACCTTGGCCACCCAGAATTCGGGCGCGCCCTTGCCCGAGCCCATGCGCACTTCGGCGGGCTTCTTGGATACCGGAACGTCCGGGAAGATGCGGATCCAGACGCGGCCGGCGCGCTTCATCTGACGGGTGATGGCGCGGCGCGCCGCTTCGATCTCCCGCGCATTGAGCCGCTCGGGCTCCAGCGCTTTCAGGCCATAGGCGCCGAAATTGAGCGAAGTGCCTGCCTTGGCGGGCCCGTGGATACGGCCCTTGAATTGTTTGCGGAATTTTGTGCGCTTGGGTGACAGCATGATTCTTCTCTTTATTCAGCCGGAGCGCGGTCACGATCACGTTCGCGATCCCGTTCACGATCTCTGGGCGGCCGGTTGCCGGCATCGGCATCGGCCTGGCGCTTCTCGGTGGCGAACGGATCATGTTCCATGATCTCGCCCTTGAAGATCCAGACCTTGACGCCGCAGGTGCCGTAAGTCGTGAAAGCGGTGGCGATGCCGTAATCGATGTCAGCGCGCAGGGTATGCAGCGGCACCCGGCCCTCGCGGTACCATTCGACACGGGCGATTTCGGCGCCGCCCAGACGTCCGCCGCAATTGATCCGGATGCCGAGCGCGCCAAGCCGCATCGCGGTCTGAACCGCACGCTTCATCACCCGGCGGAAGGCAACCCGGCGCTCCAGCTGCTGGGCGATGTTCTCTGCGACCAGCTTGGCGTCGATCTCGGGCTTCCTGATTTCGACGATGTTGAGATGCACTTCGTCGGCGGTGAATTTCTGGACGTCGTTCTTCAGCTTGTCGATGTCGGCGCCCTTCTTGCCGATCACCACGCCGGGACGGGCCGAGTGGATGGTCACCCGGCATTTCTTGTGCGGCCGTTCGATCACGATGCGGGAAACGCCCGCCGCCTTCAGCTTGTCGCCGAGATAATCGCGGATCTTGATGTCTTCCTGCAGGAGCTTGCCATACTCCTTCTTGCCGGCATACCAGCGCGAATCCCAGGTGCGGTTGATACCCAGGCGCAAACCGGTCGGATTGACCTTCTGACCCATTACGCTTTCTCCTTGGCGGATTTCTTAGCCGCCGGTTTCTTCGCCGCCGGCTTCTTGCCGGGCGTCTTGGCGCCGGATTTTTCCCCGGCTTCCGCTTGGCTCTTCGCGGGGGGCTTCTTAGCCTCTTCTTCGCGTTTTTCCTCGACCACGTTAGTGATCTGGCTGAAGAATTTCTCGATGCCGCCGGAATTGCCGCGGGCACGGGCGTGGAAGCGCTTCATCACCAGATTCTTGCCGACATGGGCCTGGGAGACCACCAGGTCGTCCACATCCAGGTCATGATTGTTTTCGGCATTGGCGATGGCCGATTGCAGCACCTTCTTGACGTCATGGGCGATGCGCTTGGGCGAGAAAGTCAGCTCGTTGAGCGCCCGGTCCACCCGCTTGCCGCGGATCGATTGCGCCACCAAGTTGAGCTTCCTGGGCGAGATGCGGATGTTGCGGCCGATGGCGACCGCCTGATGATCCTTGAGCACGCGCGCGCGGGATTCCTTGCCCATCAGGCCCTCTTCGCTTTCTTGTCGCCGGCCGCCGCCGCGCCGCCGCCGGATGCGGCAGAATGGCCATGGAATACGCGGGTGGGCGCGAACTCGCCCAGCTTGTGGCCCACCATCTCCTCGGTCACCAGGACCGGGATGTGCTTATGGCCGTTATAGACGCCGAAAGTG
>CAZEFQ010000156.1:0-23590 GCA_964511505.1 uncultured Rhizobium sp. | reverse complement strand
TCCGGCATCTCAAACGGAGACGGCACCGACAGAGTCGGACCAGCACCCTGGCCAAACGCCCCAACCGCAAAAAGACCACCAGCCGCAAAAGCCGATAACCCCAATATCCCGCGCTTCCAATTCAACAAACGCTCCCTGCCCTTTTTGAAAGTCCGGCTTATGCACCGCTGTTTACTTTCTAGCACCAAAACCGGGCCTTCCCCATAGCGACTGACAAAAAATCTGATCGGTGCGTAAACTTGCGAACAACTCGCAAATGTGCCGGCGGAGCTTCGGAAAGAACCGCCCAAAGCCGATGCTCCGGGCGGTTTCACCTTTCGCATCAATTGACGTTGATGCGGATACCCGCGCGGAAATTGCGGCCAAGCGCGTCATAAATGTCGGCCCGGGTGTTGGGATTGGCGAAGCTGTTGACCGCGTTTGACTGGACGATGGCGGGCGGCGGCGTGTTGAAGAAATCGTCGATCGCGCCATAGAACTGCACGCTGTCGTTCAGCTTATAGGAGCCGCGCAGGTCGAAATAGGCGACCGGCGGCACCTGGTTGTTGTCCACATCCACGCCGGACTTCCAGGCATTGTTGAGTTTGGCCTGGCCGATGAAGCGGGTCTGGGCCGTAACCGAATAAGGGCCGTCCGCATAGGTTGCCGCAAACTGAATCTTGGTCTTGGGCACGCCGGTGATGGAGCAGTCCGGGGCAAGACAACCGGCCGAGTCCACGGTGAGGCCAAGAAATTGGCGGGTCGTCTCGTCGGTATAATTGCCCAACACATGCCAGGTGAGCGTGCCGCTGAACAAATCCATCGGATAGTCGAGCTGGAAGTCTAATCCCGAGGTGGATTGGGAGGCGGCGTTGATGCCGCTGGAAACCACATGACCCAGGGCGCCCGGATAATCAGTGCCGTCATAGATCAGATCGGCGCAATAAATCTGATTGCCCAAGTTGCATTGCTGCAGAATCTGGGTGGTGCTGGGCGCGACGATGGCGCCATGGATGTTGATCGAGTACCAGTCGAACGACATCTGCAGGCCCTCGACGAATTGCGGGGTCAGCACGACACCGCCCGAGACGGTGATCGCCACTTCCGGATTGAGGTTGGGGTTGCCGGTGGCGTCGGAATAGATCTTCACGCTTTTGCCGGTTTTGGGATCGATCGCCGAGCCCTGGTTCAAGGCATGGGGCGCGAACAATTCCTGCAACAGCGGCGCGCGGATGTCGGTCGACCACAGTGTGCGCAGGCGGATATTGTCGTCCACCTGGCTGGTCAGGCCCACCTTCCAGGTTTCGACCAGGCCGGAGGTCGAATAGCTGGTCATGCGCCCGGCCATGTTCAATTCCAGATTCTGGACACTGTCGTTCTTGAGCAGCGGCGCGGTGACCTCCGTGAAGCCTTCCATCACATTGTAGGAAGAGGACGGAAAGTTGGTAAAGTTGGCGTTGGTCCAGGCGGATTGCGCGCCGCGCGGATCGGCGATGGTGACGCCGGCTTCCTTGCGGTAGCCCGCACCGAAGCTGATGGCCGGTGCGCCGGCCGGCAATTGCCAGGGCAGCACGCCTTGCATCGAACCTTCGACCACATCCTGGTTGAGAATGATGACTTCGGTGTCCAAGCCCTGCTTGTCGCCGATGCCGGAGCCATAGCCGTTGACATAGTCTATCGAGGCCTGCGAGGCGGTGCCTTCGCCAAACGGATTCATCGGCACGCAGCCATCCGACGGGTTGGTCAGCGTGCTGCGGCAGGCGATGCTGCCGACCGCCAGCCCCGACGTGCCGCGGTTGGCCGTGGTCACCGTCACCGAATCCTGCGCCAGGAGCACCAGCGGCGTGTTCGGATTGGACGGCGTGACCGCGCGATAGCGCACCGTGCCGTGCTGGTAATAGGCGTTCCAGCCCCAATCACTGCCCAGCGTGCCGTCCAGGCTGATCACGCCGCGCATCAGGGTGCGGTAGCTGAACTCCACCGACCCCGCCATGTTATGGATCGAATTGTGGATGAAGTTTTCGCCGTCCGTGCTGTGGACGTCGTAATTGTTGCTGTTGAGCGTGCCCATGGTGAAAGACGTGATGCCGTTCGCCGTCATGGTCGCCTTCACAGAGGCTGGGATGAAGGCGTTGTCCGACTTGATCACCAGGCCCTGGTTGATGTCGGTCTTGGCGGCACCGGCGTTCCAGGTGTGGCCGTAATTGGCCTGGACGCTGAGCTTCACCGTGTCGGTGAGCTTGTAGCTGCCGTAACCGAAGAAGGTGAAAAGCCGCTGCGGCACCGCGAGGATGTAGTCCCAATTCTCGCTGTTATAGAGATTGGCATCGCCGCCCCAGGCCAGGCCTCCGGAAATATTGCCGAAATTGAATTTGGTGGGTGTGGCGTTAGGGCCCACGAAATTGATGCCGCGCAGGATATTGGCGGCCACCGCAACCCCGGTCGGGCTGTTGGCGGCGGTGACGGCGGGGCTGGAGGTGATCAACCCGCCGGCGCTGGCGGTGGAAAAGCCCACATTGGGCTTATGCAGCAGCTTGGGGACGCCGGGATTGGTCGTGGCGTTGTAGGCCGGATTATTGACCAGATAAATGTCGTTGTACCATTTCTCTTCCACCTGGATCGCGGCAAAGGGCGTAAGGCGGTATTCGCCGCTCAAGATCACATGGCCGCGGCCGCCCAGCACGTCGAAACCCCAATTGCCCTGGACTTTGAACTGCCGGTAACTGTCGTTCCAGGTGTCGCTGCCCTCGAAGTTGACCATCGCGCCGGTATAATTCTTGTTGAGCACCAGGTTGACGACGCCGGCCACGGCATCCGAACCCCAGGCGGCCGAGGCGCCGCCCGTCACCACATCGACCCGGCTCAACAGGCTGGTGGGAATGGTGTTCATGTCCACCCCGCCGGTGGTGTTGGACTGCACCACGCGCTGGCCGTCGAACAGAACCAGGGTGCGGGTGAGACCGAGATTGCGCAGATTGACGGTGGAGACGCCGCCGGTGCCGCCGGACAGGCCGCCATTGCCGGCGCCGTTTTGGGCCGAGGAAGACGCACCGACGGCGGGAAGCTCGCGGATGGAGTCGGTAATGTCCGCTTTTGCCGCCGCTTCCAGCTGGGCGGCGCCTACGACGGTGACCGGCGTAGGCTGGGTGTAACCGGCAATCGTGATGCGCGAGGCGGAAACCACCACCTGCTCCACATCGGTATCGCCGCCTTGTGCCCAGGCATTGCTGCCCAAGGGAGCCGCTGCAACCAGGGCAGCCGTGGAGCCGCCCAACATGAGCTTTTGCAAGAGATTATGCATGTGTCCCCCTGGGTTGTTTTGTTATGAAATCTGGAGTTGTGAAAACGCCTACGCTGAAACTCGGACCAAACAGGACCGTCCGGCATTTACTTAGTAATCTTGAGGGCGGGGACAGGAAATGTCAATGACAGCTCGTCAGTAATCGAATCTGTCGTGTGCGGGAATTGTGGGAATCGGGTTTGCCGCAAAAATGCAACAGCGGCGCCGCGCAAGGACAACGGAAAGGGAATAATTCCCCGCCTGGAGCAAGCGGGATCAATTGCTCTACACGGCGACCATGTTGTCGAGGCCGAAACTGCGCGTGAAATCCTGGAAAATGATGGTGAGCTCGTCGACATCGGCGATTTTGGGCGAGCCGGGCGGAAAACGGTACTGCCAGAAGCTGGTGACATGAGACATGGCGCCCATCTTCTCGCCGATCTCCAGGAAGAGGGAGGGCGCGCTCAGCAGGAATTCCCGGAAGGTCTTGGGGTCCTGACGCTCGATCAGGCTGGCATAGGCATTGTCATAGACCGAAATCACGCTGCGCACCGCGTTGGAATTGTCGCGCGCGCCGCGGATGATGGCGTCCTTGCTGGCGTTCAGGAATGCGGTGTCGTCGAAGCTGACCTTTCCCATCGGCCGGATGGCTTTCAACTCCTTGAGCACGCCGATCAGGTTGGGCCAGAATTCGCCCAGGCACCATTTGTAGTAGATGAAACCGCGCCAGCTGAACACGCCTTCGCTGAATTCGTCCGGCTCCAGTTTCAAGGTGGCGCGCAAGGGCTCCAGTTTCTCATTCACTTCGCTCGACAACAGCGCCTGGACCATGCGGGCGGTGGAGGCGCTGCGCACGCCGGCGGCCCGGCCGCTGGCCATGGCGGTGAGCCGGCTGATTTCGGTGGCGGCATAATCATGCATGCGCTGCTGGTCGGCGGCGGAGATCTCGAAATAGCTCGCGTCCGGATGGATGTCGCTGCCGCGCAGATGCTCGCGCAGCAGGAAGGGATCGAGTGACGGCACGCCGTCAATCAGCTGAAGCACATCCATGTCGCGCTTCATGCTGCCTTCGTCGCGGTAATTGCCGACCTCGCGCAGCATGGTGTCGAAACCCTGCTGGCCGACAAACATCGCCCGCCCGCCCACTTTAAGGTCGCTTCTTTCGAAGGGGATGATCACTTTGGTGGCGAGGACGCGGCGTATCGGAAAGAGATCGAGTTCGTCGGCGCGCAGCCGGTGCTTCAGGATGATCGAATTGTTGATGATGGGGGATTCGAACAGCGGCGCGTTGCG
Organism: uncultured Rhizobium sp.; assembly: GCA_964511505.1. GTDB lineage: Bacteria > Pseudomonadota > Alphaproteobacteria > Micropepsales > Micropepsaceae > Rhizomicrobium. Next base: position 19,038 of record CAZEFQ010000156.1, on the reverse strand, counting down.
GTGGCCTTCATTGCCGGCTTGCGCCTGGCCGATCGCCAGGAGATTCAGCACCCGGCTGGAGGAAGCGCCCGAAAGCGAGGAAAGGCTGCGGACGGTGCGATCAACCGCCATGTTCCGGGTCCGGAGAGGCGAGTTCGAGGAATTGGATCGCGATGCCCTCTTCGTGATGACGGACAATGCGGCCCCAGGTTCGGCCCAAATTGATGATCTCGCCCATGGGCGGACGGCTTGCAGTCCTCAGCGAAACGCCCTGCAGCGAGATGTCGAGCACATCGCAACGGACCAGTTCGCCGTTGGGACGCTTGAAATAGCCGACGGACGCCGATGCATTGCGCGGATGCCGCCTCAGCCTGGTCACCCCGGCCGCCCCGCTGGCCACATAAAGCGCAAGGTCCCGCAACAGGCGCTGGCGCTTGGCCTCCTTGCAGACGAAATGAAGTCCCAGCAGACCGTCGACAAAGCGGGTGGCCACGCATTCGAAGCGCCCGAAGCCGTCGATATAGAGAACGACATAGGTGTTGAGCGGGGGCGGTTCGGCTGAGCGCACCCCCGCGCCGCCGGCGGAAAGATTGACGATCTCGCAGTCCAGGGTGATTTCTTCGGCCGGCACGAAGAATTTTCCCGTGAGCGCCGTCGCCACCCTTTCATAGATACGCCGTTCGCTGGCGGGCTGCGAAACAGCTTTTACGTTGGCCGTCATGCTCTCTCCCCGAGGCCCGCGTCCGAAGGCGCTAAGACCCAAGAAATGTGAGGCCTGGAGTTTAAGATCAGGTGTACGGTTGAGAGAGCCGGGCTAAGGGTTTCTTAAGCATTGCGGCAGCGCACCAGAGGGATGCGCTTTATGCCGCCGCCCGGGCCTTCCAGAAACGGATGGCGCGCTGGGCGGCCACCACCGGAACCGCCTCATAAAGCTTGCCGAACTCCTCCGCCGCGTTGAGGCCGCGGTCCTGGCCGTCCAGGTTGATCGCCAGCGTGATGAAGAGGGCGCGCTCGAAATTGGAACCGCGGCAAAGCAGCGCGATGGTATCAAGGTCATGGGCGGCGATGGCCCGCTGCACCGTGTCGAAATCGACCCCGGTAAGCCGGGCGAAGGCGACCAGGAAGGCGGTGCGGCCGGTCTTGCCCTCCCGCAACAAACCTATCAGGACCAGCGGATTCAATTCGCCCTGGCGGCTTAGCGCCTCGATCCGCTCATTGGCGGCGCGCAAATTTTCGGGGATGGCGCCGATGCGCTTCGACATGCGCTCGCGCGAACGGCGGAAGGCCTGGTCCAGCTCGGCCTCGGACAGATGGTGGAATTTACCGAGAATCTGGCGGCGAAGGCCCTTCTCCACCCTCATGTACAGATCGTTGAGAAGATCGATGGGCACGTCCCGCCGCTCGACCAGCGGCTTCTGCAAAAGGGCGCTGTCCTGGGCCCGCTGGGCGACCATTTCGAACGTGTCCGCCGCGATCTTCGCCTTGTCGTTGGCGAGAAGGGAGAAAACCACTTCATCGTCGCCCTTCTCCACCAGGGCATGGGAGACACGCTCACTGATCTCCTTGCGGCCGGTCACGGCCTTGAGATGGCCCTGGGACTTGCTGGCGATCACCTTGAGGAGGGTCTCTTCGCTCAACACCTGGGAATGGCGCAACACCGGTTCGGCGACTTCCAGCTGGTCCATGGCGAAAAGCTGCGCCGAACAGGCGAATTGCGGATTGTGCGCGATCAGCTTGGCAAGATCGGCGCGAACCTGGGTGGCGTAATCGGAGGCCACCGAGGTCAGGAGCTGGTCGAAAGCGGCGATGTCGGTCTCGGGCCTGGCGCTTTGGCTGAGCGCTTCGGTGACTTCACGCAGAAGTTCGCGCCTGCCCTCGCTGGTGGTCTGCTGCGAGAGTTCCGCCAACTTTGCGAAGCGGGGCGCCTGAGGAGAAACCGCCATGAAGATTGCTTAAAATGCGCGCGAAACGATTTCGCGGGCGAAGCGGAAGCGTAGGGGCCGGGGGTTAATCCATCGTGAATCGGGCCGGCAGGCGCCCGCCCTGGCGCATAGCGCGCCATGGAGAAGGGCAGTCCTAAAGCCCGGCGCGGGCCTTATACGTCCGGCTGAAGTGATTGCGCTGATTGGTGACGGTGATCCGGCCCGAGGGCGTGACCGTGGCGGTGAGATAAAAATTCTGGTCCGGCACCCAATCGGGATTGGCGATGAAATTCATCTCGGGATTGAGCGCGGGATAGCGCGCCGTATAGTGCAGCAGCCAGAAGGCCTGATCGTGGTGGGCATAGCTTTCGACCATTTTCATGGGCGCCTCGTCCCCGCCCTTGAGATCGCCATTCGCCATGATGCTGACGATCGGATCGAGCGCACGCGTCGGCGGACTGGAGGAGAGGTCCATGCCGTGCTGGGTCACGAAATAAAGGTCGATCGGCCCGATCTTGTTGACGGGGCAAAGCAGCTTGATCTCCTCGTTCCAGGGCAGGTCGCCGAACGCCGCGATCCGGGTCTTGCCGAAAGTGACCAGCGAGGAGACGGAATAGTGGTTTTCGATGCCGCCATCGCGTTCCATCTGCGGCACGCCGGCGCAATCGGGATTGGCCTGGCCGCCTTCGGGCAAAGTGGTGGAGATCACATTGGACGCCACGCTGATGAACCGGATATGCATGGAGCCGATATCCAGCGTGTCGCCGGTCTTGGGGACGATATGCTTCTTGCCCGCGATGATGCCGGCATAGGTCTTGTACATACCCTCGCTGGTATTGGCGGCGCGGGCGGGATCCAGGTTCGGCGGATCGGCCTGCACATTGGGACCGTGATCGATGAAAGTGTCGATCTCGATCTTGTCGGTGAGCGACTTGAAGCCGCCGATATGGTCGCCGTGATAATGGGTGATGATAAAATAATCGATCTTGGTGATGCCCATATCGTGCGCCGCGGCCACGATCTTGTCGGCGCTGGTGGCGGGGGGCAGTCCCTTGGCGTTGAGCCGGGCGCTGCCCGCGCCGGGCGCCCAGCCGGAATCGATCAGGAGCGATTTGCCTTCCGGGGTGACAAAGAGGGTGGCCGCGCCGCCCTCCACATCCACCGCGACGATGCGCAGGTCTTGCGAGGCTCTGGTTCCGGGCGCCTGCGCCATGGCGCTCCCGCACAAAAGCATCGCAGCCGAAGCAAGCAGGATTTTCCGGATCATGATCCTCTCCTGGTTCAATTCTTTTCCGGCAGGGCGAAGCCGAACACGATATTGCTGGACGCGACCGCCACGAATTGCCGGCCGTTCACCTCGTAACTGATGGGCGAGGCGGTGACAGGCTGGCCGGTGCGGAAGCTCCACAAAGGCTTTCCCGTCGCCTTGTCGAGTGCGATGAAGCGGCCTTCATTGGTCGAAGCGAACAAGAGCCCGCCATCGGTCGCCAGCACGCCGGCCTTGAGCGAGCCCTGGGTGAGCTGGAATTTCCATTTCACCGTGCCGGTGGTGGTGTCGATGGCCATCACGCCCTGCTCTGCGGCCGGCGTGCCCGGCGGCAGGGTGCCGACGCCGCGGCCGAGATATTCCTTGCCGGGCTCGTTGGTGGCGGGCGCGCTGATCGCCAGCACCGGGCCGTCGGCATAGGTCAGGTAGAGCAGCTTGGTTTTGTCGTCGTAAGACGGCGCCTCGAAATTGGTGCCGCCCACCGCCGGGAATACCACCTGGCCGGTATAGGTCGGAATCGATTTGGGATCGACCTTGGGACGGCCGTTCTTGTCGAAGCCCAGATTCCAGGTCTGGCGCACAAAAGGCTTGGCAAAGATGAATTTGCCGTTGGTGCGGTCCAGCACATAGAAGAAGCCGTTGCGGTCGGCATGCAGGAGGAGCTTGCGGGGCTTGCCGTCGATCACCTGGTCGGCCAGCACCATGTCCTCAGTGGAATCCCAGTCATGGCCGTCATTGGGCGTGTGCTGGTAATACCATTTGAGCTTGCCGGTATCGGCGTCGAGCGCGATGACGCAATCGCTCTAGAGATTGTCGCCCTTGCGCAGCGCCGGATTGTAGTCGGGCACGGGATTGCCGGTGCCCAGGATCAGGGTGTTGGTTTCGGCGTCATAGGAACCGGTGAGCCAGGACGCGGTGCCGCCATATTTCCAGCTGTCGCCTTCCCAGGTGCCGAAATTCTTGTCGCCCGGCTGTGGCACGATGTCGAAATGCCAGAGCTTGTCGCCATTGGCCGGATTGAACGCCTCCACCCAGGGCTGGACGCCGCTCTCGCCCGCCGCCACGCCGACGATGATCTTTCCATTGATCGCCAAAGGCGCGCCGGTGAGCGTGTAGCCCAGCATGGTGTCGGCCAGCCGCTTCTCCCACAATTCGCGGCCGGTATGGGCATCCAGCGCGATCAGATTGTCGTCCAGGGTGCCGACAAAGACCCGCCCGTCCAACACCGCCACGCCGCGGTTGAACGGATTGATCTGGTAGGGGTTCTTGATGTCCTGCTTGCGCCGGAAGCTCCAGAGCGTGGCGCCATTGCGCGCGTCCAGCGCATAGACTTCGCCGGGCGAGCCCGAGACATACATCACCCCGTCCACCACCAGAGGCACCGCTTCCAGGATATTCTCCCCGATCAACGGCGCGGCCCAGCGCGCGCTGAGTGTTGCGACATTGCCGGTGTTGATCTGGCTCAGGCTCGAATAATGATGGCCGTCATAACTGCCCCAGTAAGTGAGCCAGTTCTGCGGCTCCGATTTGGCGTTGAGGATGCGGTCATAGGGTGCCACCGGTGCCGGATTCGCCGCAGCGGTTTTCGAGAAATCGCGCGTCTTAAGGCCGGCGAGATAGGCGGCAAGATCATCGACCTGCTGCGCCGTCAATGTGTTGGCGGGCATGCTGGGGGCCGCCTCGGTTTTGCTGGCGATGTCCTGGGCGTCCAGCATCACCAGCTTGCCGTCATTCTGTTCCAGGTCGATGGCGAAACTGTCTTCGGCGCGGGTGAAGCCGGTAAAACTCCTTCCATCCTTCAAGGTGACTGTGAGAAAGCGCGGAAAAGGACCGCGTCCGCGGCGGCCGGCATGGAGGATGCCGGTGCGGATGGATGCGAGACTGCTTTGGCCTTCGGCGGACAAATCGGGGGCGAAAGCGCGGCCCTGCCCATTCACCTCATGGCAGGAGGTGCAATTCCCCGGCCCAAAGAACAGAGCCTGGCCCGCCGCCGCATTGCCGGTTGCCGCCTGCGCCGGAGCCGAACCTCCCGAGAGGCTCTTTATATAAGTGACCAGCCGCCAGACATCGTCGGACGGGAGCTGGGAAAAAGACGGCATTTCACTGCCGGCGACACCGCCTTTGATGGTGGTGAAAATCTCGTAATCGCTGCCGCCATGGACAAAGCGGCCGCTGGTAAGGTCGGGACCGCGCCCGCCCCTGGCACCGGTGCCGTGACAGGCGGCGCAAGTCGAATTGAACAGCGCGCCGCCGGCCGAAACCGCGGCGGGATTGCCGGCAAAGGGATTGTTGGGAATGTCCGACTGCTGGGCTCTTGCCAGCAGGGATGGAACCGCCAACAGGCAAAGCCCGCCAACAAGACCGAGGCTGTACCGCAAAAAAGCTTTCATGACCGACCCCTTCCGGAAGCGGAAGATGCGCGAAAGCGCCGCGACAAAACAAGATGCCAAGGCGAAAACAAAAAGCTGCGTCTTCGCTAGGGCAAAATGGCCAGGGTCTGAACTCCCGCAGCCCGGAGGGACGCGGGATAATTGAGTTCAGACCCTATAACGCCTCGACCAGCACCACACCGGCGGTAATCAAAACCGCCCCCACCGTCTTCTGGATCAGGTTGCGGGCAGAAAGGTCTTCGCGCCCCAGCCGAGGCGCGAGCAGGGTGAGCAGGATGCCGAAGGCGAAGACGAAGAAGGTGGTGGTGGCGGAAATCGCCGAAACCACCGCCACCGGCGCCGACAGCATGGCATAGCGCACGCCCAAGCCGCCGCCCAGATTGATCAGCTCATTGGCCAGGTTCACGCCCAGGACCGCGCCGGGATGTCTTCTGAAAAGGTGGACGAATTGTTGCCGGTAATGCGGTGCCGTCAGGATCGCCAGACCGAACAGCGCTTCCCCCAGGAAATTCCAGAAAGTGGTGGTCCAGTAATCGTCCTTCACCGCGAAGAATTTGAACAAGACGCTGGAGAGCGCCAGCACAAAGGTCGCGGCCAGCATCAAGAGCACCAGGCGCAACTTGAACTTCTTCAAGGAGAATTTCCGGCCCTGCGACAACACCAGCGCGCCCAGCACGATGGCGGCGCAGCCCAGGCCTTTCGCCCATCCCAGTTTCTCGCCCAGGAACAGCCAGCCCAGCAAAAAGGTGAACAGGGTCGAAGCCTGGAACAGCGCCGCGACCACGGAGGCTTCCTCGCGCTGGATCGCGCGCAGATAGAAAAGCATCGCCCCCATGTAAAGGATGCCGGCTACGGTCATCACGGCGATGGCGCCGGCGCCCGGTTTGAAGACCGCGGAATCCAATATTGCGATGGGCGGCAGGAACACCAGGCTGAGCAACGCAGTGAAGACCATCAGCACGGTGGTGTCGGCGTGGCGGAAATAGCGATCGACCAGATATTTGTCGATATGAGTCGAGACCGCCCAGAAAACCGGGCCGGAAAAGGCGTAGATCAGCCACATGGAACTTGAGCTATACCGGATTGACGAAACCCGAAAGCGGGTGTTTGATTTTTCTGTCGCGAGACGGTCTTTAAGGCCTGGATGTGCTGATGAAGTGCGCGCGCCCTGCTCTTTCGGAGCGGGCCGCTACTGGAAGAAGCCGAATTGCCGGCTTGCTCCTTGCGCCCGCCAGCCTCTGCCAAGACCGGCCCCGCGCGAGAAACGCGCAACAGGAGGTTTCCATGACGGAAAGCACTCCACCGGGCGAGCCGAACAGGCTCCGCCTCCCGAACGGGATGCATGCGGAGCCAACAGGGCCTTGAAACGGACCTGGCAGCCAAAAATTTGACCTGAAAAGCGGGAGCAATCCCGAACTTATCTTCCGGCCTGATGCCGGAAGCGACCCCGCCGGCAAACCCGGCGGGGTTATTCTTCATGCGGATAGGGTCCCTTGCCGCCCTCGGCGATGAAGCGGTCGATGCGCGCTTCCAATATCGGCAGCGGCACCGAGCCCAGTTCCAGCACGCAATCATGGAAAGCACGGATGTCGAAATTCGCGCCCAGCGCGGCTTCGGCCTTTGCCCGCCCTTCCAGGATCGTCATCTCACCCAGATAGTAAGAGAGCGCCTGCCCCGGCCACGAAATGTAACGGTCAACTTCCGTTTCAACCTCATGCCGGGGAAGCGCCGTGTTTTCGAGAAGATATTGGATCGCTTGTCCGCGTGTCCAACCCAGGCTGTGCATCCCGGTGTCCACCACCAGGCGGGCGGCGCGCCAGATCTGATAGCCGTACATGCCGAAGCGGTCATAAGCCGTCTCATACATGCCCATCTCAAGGCCTAGCCTCTCGCAATAAAGCGCCCAGCCTTCGCCATAGGCGGAGATGTAAGTGTGCTTGCGGAATTCGGGCTGGTCCTTGTGCTCCCTGGCCAGCGCGAGCTGCAAGGCATGGCCGGGATCGGCTTCATGCAGGGTCAGGGCGGTGAGATTGTAGAGCGGGCGGATGGAGAGGTTGTAAGTGTTGAGCAGATAGGTCGCGCCGCCGCGTCCCGCCGTGTAGAAGGGCGCCATGTCGTCCGGCACCGGCTTGATGGTGAAGCGTTCGCGGGGAAGGCGGCCGAAATATTGCGCCGCCTTGCCGTCGAAGGTCTTGGCGATCCAGGCGCCGCGCATCAGCAACTCATCCTTGGTCTTGGGATAAAATTGCGGGTCGGTGCGCAGGAAATGCAGGAAGGCGGGAAAGTCGCCGTCAAATCCCGCCGCCTTCATTTCCGCGACCATGCTTTCATGCAGCGCGGCCACTTCTGAGAGCCCGATCCGATGGATTTCGGCGGGGTCCAGGTCGCGCGTGGTGTATTCCAGGATTTGCGCGCGATACCATGCTTTGCCGTCCGGCAAGGCTTCTGCTGCCAGGCTCTGGCGCGCCCCCGGCAGATATTCATCGCGCATGAAAGCCAGCACTTTGGCGTAAGTCGGCTGCACCAGGTCGCGGATGACGGTGATGACTTCGGTCCTGAGTGATGCCTGCTCGCCGGCGGGCACGGCGGGCGGCATCTCCTTGAACGGCACGTAGAACGGCGTCTCTTCCGGTTTTGGCTCCGTCACCGCCGTCAGTGAAACGTCCCGGCCGTTGAGCGTCACTTGCGGCGCGGTGAAGCCGCGCCCGAGGCCTGCGCGCATCTGCCCGATCTGCTCGTCGAAATAACGCGGCACGTCACGCAATTTGGCAATGAACTTCCGGTAGTCGGCGGGCGTTTTGAACCGCTTGGTCGCGGTGTAGCTGATGGCGGTCCAGAAGCTGTTATCGGAGTTGACGGGCATCTCATAGTTGCGAAAAAGCTGACGGGCGATCAGCACCGCGATCTGATGCCGGTAGATGTCGTAATTGACCTGCTCCATGGCTGAGAGTTCGCCGCGCCCGATCCCGTCCAACTGCTGCATCACATCGGTCCAGGTGGCGAGCCGCGCCTCCTGGCTTGCTGCATCCACCTTGGGCAGGTGGTCGAGGATAGGCTTGTGGCTGGCCTCATCATCGGCGAATTGTTGCTCGCGCCAAGCCCATTCGGCCGTGTAGAGCGCCTTCAGCCGCGCATCGGCGCTGGCTTCAGCCGCTTGTGGGAAAATGGCCGGCGCGGCCGCCATCTTCAGGGCGCCATGTCCCTGGCGGGAGCCGGCTCGGCCTTGGGAAAACCGCACCGGAAAACGGCGTGTCCTGTTTTCAGGGCCTGGTCGGAAAAGTCTTGCGGATCGCCGCCGCCGATGGCGCAATATTCGATCTCTCCGGTCCAGCGGTCCAGGCGGAAAACCTTTTCCTCCGACGTGTCAGAGCCGCCCTCGCCTCCGCCCGACCAGCCATATCCCATGGCGCTGATCTGGTAGCGCTCGATAAACAAGATGCTGGCCGCGATCAGCAAAGCGCCGATCAGCACGACTCCGCTAACTATCGCTGCTTCCAACTTCATGATGGCCCCTCTTCAAATCGCCGCTCTCACAGCTTGCCATGACAATGCTTGAACCTTTGTCCCGAACCGCACGGGCAAAGCACATTGCGCGGCAGACTCACGGGAATGGATGTGAAATCGTCCCCGTGGGTGACATGCCGCTCCTCGCCGATATGACGATAATAGCCCGGCCTGTCCAGGATGGCGGCATAGAAACCGCGCCGGAAGTAGAACTCGCTGGCTTCCGCCTCGTAAGGCAGCGCCGCGGAGGCCACCATGGGAATGAGCGGCACGGTCAGGCGCTGTTTGGAAAAGCTTCCCAACAGCTTGTAATCGGAAAGCCGGCGCAGGGATGGGTTGAAGGAAAAGCCGTGCCAGGCGGTATCGGGCGCCGGATCGACCAGCGCCCATGAGCCGTCGGGCGCGATATAGGTGAGCTTCTCGTCCGCGTTCCAGTGGCGGAGCTGCACCGTGATCAGCTTGGGATCGCGCTCCAGGAGCACGCGGCTTTTTTCCATGAAGCCGGGGCGGAAGAATTCCCAGTCGTCTTCCAGGTGGAAAATGTAGGGCGTCTCGACTGTTGCATAAGCCGCGTCTATCAGCGCCACCTGGCCCAGGCGTTTGCCCGCGATGAAATGCTCCGCGCCGAATTTTTTGCAGACCGGGCCCGGATCGGCGTCCCCGTCCTCCGCCACCAGGATGCGGGCGACGCGATGCTCGGTCTCGTGTTGGACAAAGCTCGCCAGGGTGCGTTCCAGCAAGTCATGCCGGTTGCAGGACGTGACCACGACGGTGATGTCGGCATTTTTCGACATGGCCCATGCGCTCCCGGCTGGCGTCACCCGCAGGGAAGGTTCAGCGCTCCGCTCCTTGGTCCTTCGATCTTGTCATGCGGGAAGAAAAACCGGAAATATTTTCCTCTCTCCGGCGCTGGCTTGGGGGACGCCGCAAAATCCGCTACAAACCAACATCCCGGGGGGAGGGTCCGATGCGTCTGTCCCGTATTTCTGCTTGCCTTCTGAGTTTTGGCGCCATCGCCTTGTTCGCGGCGGGATGCTCCAAGCCTGCGCCGAAAGTGTCGACGCCTGCCTCGCTCGATGAACTGGCCAAGCAGTCGTTGGCCACCATCGATGGAAGCCTGAAGGTCCCCGGCCTGAAACAGCCGGTGGAAATCATCCGCGACCAGCAGGGCATTCCCCATATCTTCGCCAAGAACGACGACGATTTGTTTTTCGCGCAAGGCTATGTGATGGCGCAGGACCGCCTCTGGCAGATGGAGATGTGGCGCCGCTGGCGCGAGGGGCGGCTGGCGGAGGTCTTTGGCCCGGCGGCTTTCGACTACGACGCGCGCGCGCGCCTGATGAAGTTTCGCGGTCCCTTCGACGACAAGGAATGGACCGGCTATCACCCGGACGCGAAACGGCTGTTCACCGCCTGGGCCAACGGCCACAATGCCTATATCGCCGCCCATGCCGACAATCTGCCGGTGGAATTCAAGCTGACCGGGGTCAAGCCGGAGCCCTGGACGGCGGAAACCGTGGCGCTGCGCTGGTCGCAGCTCAACATCGACAGCACCAGCGGCGGGCCAAGCGCCGAGCTTCAACTCGCGCTGGACGTGAAAAAATACGGGGTCAAGGAAGCCAACAAACGCAACGCGCCGGACCCGTATGGCGACTTGAAGGTGCCTGACGGTCTCGACCTGAACTGGATCACGCCGGAGGCGCTGGCGGCTTCACGCAAGGGCGAAGGCGATCCGTTTGAACCCGGCAAGCTGCCTTCCCCCGAGATCGTGGCGGCCTATCGCCCGCTGGTGTCGGCCAAACAGGAAGCGCGCCTGATGCCGCAAATGCAGGATCCGGACGGCAGCAACAATTGGGTGGTCAGCGGCAAGCTCACGGCCAGCGGCAAGCCCATCGTCTCCAACGATCCGCACCGCACGGTTTCGCTGCCGGCGCTGCGTTACTTTGTGGAACTGGATTCGCCGGACTGGCATGTGATCGGCGGCGGCGAGCCGCCTTATGTCGGCGTGGATCTGGGCAACAACCAGAACATGGCCTGGGGCGTGACCTTCGCGTTCATCGACGAGGTGGACACCTATGTCGAACAGACCAACCCCGACAACCCCAACGAGACGAAGTTCAACGGCCAATGGGTGCCGATGAAAATCATCCATGAGCAGATCATGGTCAAAGGCGAAGACAAGCCCCGGGACGTGGAGCTGAAATTCTCGCAGCATGGCCCGGTCTTTTACGAGGACCCGGCCCAGCACATCGCCTTTGCCGCCAGGTCTCCGGATCAGCAACCAGGGACCGCGCCATTCAGGGGCGCCACCATGCTCGCGCAAGCGACAAGCTGCGAGGACTTTTTCCAGCGCGCCATGGCCTGGACGCTGCCGTCTCATAATCTGATCTGCGGTGACACCAAGGGGAACATCGCGCTGCAGGTCTCGGGCTGGGCCCCCGAGCGCGTCGGGTATGATGGGCGGCTGCCCGTGCCTGGAACGGGGAAGTATGACTGGAAAGGACGCCGTCCCGACATGCCGCGCCTTTACAATCCGCCGGGCGGCTATATCGCGACTGCCAACAACAACACCCAGGCGACAGCGAATTTCAAGGGCGCGCCTGTGTTCTACAACGCCACAAGGGGTGGTGACGGCCCGAATGCCCGCATCACGCGCATCAAGCAGGATCTCGACAAGCAGATTGCCGAACACAAGCCGTTCACCATCGAGGACATGGAGCGCATTCAATGGGACAGTTATTCGCTGCGTGCCGAGCATGACTCGCCGCTGTTCAAGGGATGGACGGCCAAGGATCCCGAAGCCGAGAAGGCGCGCGCCGCAATTGCCGGCTGGGACGACATCCTGACAAAGGACACTGTGCCCGGCGCCATTTATGTCCGGTGGACGGCGACGGATTCAGGCCGGGAGGCGGTCGCGGCAAAGCCGGGTCCCGCCCAGCATGCGCTGGTCGAACAGGGCCTGCAGGAAGCACTGGACCGGATGACCAAGGATTGGGGCGCCGACCAGACGCAATGGCGCTATGGGCGCATCAATGAAAGCAAGTTGCAGCACATGTTCATCGACCGGTACAGCCTCAAGCCCGTCGAGAGGCCGGGCGGGTTCAACGACGTCAACGCCACCGGCGCGCATTTTAGGCGCATCATCGATCTGTCGGACCTGGACAAGACGATGGCGACCGACGCGCCCGGCGAATCCGCACAGCCGGGCAGCCCCTATTACGGCAATTGGCGGGAGAAGCTCGCAAACGGCGTCTATTTCAACCTGCCCTTCACGCGGGCGGCGGTCGATAAACAGGCGGCGCACAAGCTGACGCTTTTGCCGCAATAGGGCGGCAACCAAGGTTGTTGACGGCTTGCCCGGAGAAACGGATTCTTCCGGCATGCCGGGCTTTCGCCGCGTCTTTGTCCATCTTGCGCTCGCCGCCCTGATCCTGCGCGCATTCTTGCCTGCGGGCTGGATGCCCAATCCGCAAGGCGTGGGCGAAACCGCTTTCGTGATCTGCACCATGGACGGGCCGGTGTCGGTGATGGACGGCAAGGCGCTGCCGGGCAAGGACGATCCCCGTGCGCATGAAAGCTGCCCGTTTGCCGCGGCGGCCCAGCCAACACAAGCCAATCAATTCGCCGTTCTGGCGGCGCCGGAGCTTTCCTCCAGCGCCGCGCCGCCGACCCTGCCAGCGGGCATCAAACCTCGCCAGGCCTTGCTTCTAAAGCCATCGTCCCGCGCCCCGCCATTCCGCTCCTGAATTGAGACAATTGTCCCAGCGTGAGGCTTCGCCTCGCGCTTCTCATTTCATCAGGAGTTTCCCATGTCATTCGGAATCCGTCTTCCCACAGGCATCGCCTTGATGGCGCTCGGCCTGCCCGCTCAAGCCCAGATCGTCGCCGCCAACAGTGCCGAAACCGTGCCCGAAACCGTGATCGTCACCGGCCAGCGCAGCGAAGCCCAGTTGCCCAACCGAATCGAAAATGTCGACGCAGCCGACGCGCAGATCGGGATCAATGCCGTCAACACCGAGGACATGATGAAATACATGCCTTCCATTGTGGTGCGCAAACGCCACTATGGCGATACGCAGGATCCGCTCGCCACGCGCACCAATGGCGTGGGCGCCTCAGCCCGCAGCCTGGTGTTCGTGGACGGGATTTTGATCTCTTCGCCCATCGGCAACAACAACACTTATGCCAGCCCGCATTTCGGCATCGCCCAGCCGGAAGACGTCAGCAATTTCCAGGTGCTCTACGGACCTTTCGCCGCCGAATATGGCGGCGGCTCCATCGGCGCGGTGCTGAACATCACGACACGCATGCCCGCCGAATTCGAGCTCTATGCCGGCATGCTGGGGGCGGTGCAGCCTTTCCAGCTCTATGGCACCGACCGCAACTATGGCACCTGGCAATTTTCAGGCGGCATCGGCGACAGGATGGGAAATTTCTCCTGGCGCCTCTCCGCCACCCATCTGGATACTGTGGGCCAGCCGCTCGGCCTTGTCACCCTCACCCGTCCCGCCGCGACCGGCAGCGCCGGCACGGTGGCGGCCGGCGCCGTCGCCGACTTCAACCGCACCGGCGCCCCTATCGTGGATATCGGGGCAGGCGGAATCGAAGCCCAGGTCCAGGACACCGATACGGTGAAGCTGGCCTATGATTTCGACAATGGCTGGCAGGCGACCTACACCGCCAGCATGTTCCGTCAGAGAGACGATGCCGAAGCGCAAACCTGGCTGATGACGGCCGCGGGAACAGCGGTCTATTCCGGCAGCACCAACCTCAGCGGTTATAGTTACAACATCGCCGCCAGTTCCTTCTCCAACAATGTCTATGCCTGGAACCAAACCCATCTGGCGCAGGGCTTGACGCTGAAATCCGGCACGGACGGCGAACTCGCCTGGGAAATGGTCGCCAGCCGCTATGATTATCTCGACGACAAGCAGCGCGTCCCGTCGGCGGCGCTTCCAGCCGCGCTTGGCCGCGCGGCTGGAACCATGAACCGCCTCAATGGCACCGGCTGGTACACACTGGACGCCAAGGGCATCTGGCGGGGCTGGCGGGCCAATGAACTGAGCTTCGGCCTGCATCGCGATCAGGAGATGTTCTCCCAGATCAAATACAATCTCGCCGACTGGATTCATGGCGCGCCCACAGGCATCAACACCGACGCGCAAGGCCGCACCGCCACGAACGCGATCTGGGTTCAGGATATCCGGACCGTTCTGCCGGACCTCAAAGCGACCCTGGGCGCGCGGGCCGAGCAGTGGAGCGCCTATGACGGGCTCAACTCTTCCGCCTCACCCGTCCTCAATGCGAGACAGCCTTCGCTCCACACCAGCGATATTTCGCCCAAGGCATCGGTTTCCTGGATGGCCGATGACGATTGGAACATTTCGGCTTCCTGGGGCGAGGCTTTCCGAATGCCGACGGTGACGGAGCTGTATCAGGCCGTCACAACCGGCACGACCCTCACGGTTCCCAATCCCAAGCTCAAGCCGGAGCGGGCGAACAGCTACGAACTGGCGGCGGAATACAGGACCGGCGGCGCGCGCCTGCGCCTGTCCCTGTTCCGGGAGGAAATCGCCAACGCGCTCCTGTCGCAATCGGCGCCGCTGGTGCCAGGCTCGACCACCCTGTTCAACTATGTGCAGAATGTGGACCGGGACCGCAGCAACGGCATCGAATTGGTGGGCGGGCAAGAGAATTCGTTTATCGACGGGCTGGACCTGCAGGCCAGTCTTACCTACGTGATAGGCAGGATCGCAAAGGATACTGCGTTCCCGGCCGCCAGAGGCAAGTTCATTCCGCAACTGCCCAAATTGCGCGGCGAGGCTGAGGCCACCTATCATGCCACGGACGCATTGGCGTTCTCACTGGCGCTGCGCTACAGCGACCGCAGCTTCGGAACCATAGACAATTCCGATCCCTATTCTCATACCTATCAGGGCTTCGACGGGTATATGGTGTTGGACACGCGCATCCATTATCAAGTCAACGCCAATTGGAGTGTCGCCGCCGGCATTGATAATCTCAACAACGACAAATATTTCCTGTTCCACCCGTTCCCGCAGCGGACGTTTGTGATGGAGATTCACTATGCGCAATAGAACCGTGTTGGCCGCGCTTCTTTTCGCAGCGCCGCTTCCCGCTCTGGCCCAATCGCCGCTTGCGGTGAGTGACGGCTGGATCCGCCTCGTCCCCGGCAATGCCGCCGGTTATTTCACGGTGAAGAACAACGGCACCGCCAAGGTGCAATTGACCGGGGCGGATACGCCCGCCTGCGGCATGCTGATGATGCACAAAAGCGAGAACACCGGGGGGATGAGCAGCATGCAGGACGTCAAGGCGGTGGAGATCCCGGGCGGTGGGACGCTCAAATTCGCGCCCGGCGGCTATCACCTGATGTGCATGGGCGAGAAGCCTGCGTTGAAAGTGGGCGCCACCGTGCCGGTGACGCTGTCGTTCCAGGGGGCGCCGCCGCTTACCGCACAATTCCAGGTGCGCAGCGCCACGGGCAAATAGCGTCTAGCGATTATAGATAATGGCGATGGTTTCGGCGATGCAGGCCGGTTTCTTTTCGCCTTCGATTTCGACCGTGATCTCACTGGTGAGTTGCAGCCCGCCGCCGCGTGGCGTGACGGAAAGGAGCTTCTGCCGCGCCCGCACCCGGCTTCCTTCAGGCACCGGCGCGGTGAAGCGGACCTTGTCGGCGCCGTAATTGATGCCGCGGGTGAGACCCTCGATCTTGAGCAGCCCCTGGATCAGGGCGGGGATCAAGGCCAGGGTGAGATAGCCATGAGCGATGGTCTTGCCGCCGGGCAATTCGCGTGCCGCGCGACCCGCATCGACATGAATCCATTGCCGGTCGCCCGTCGCTTCGGCGAAAAGATCGATCCGCGCCTGGTCGATGGTGAGCCAATCCGAGACGCCGATCTCGGAACCGGCCAGTTGCGCCAGCTTTTCGAAAGGGACCGCCAGCATGAACGGCCTTTAGCGGCGCTGGGTGAACCTGGTGTCGAGGCGGGCCAGGATTTCCTCCGGCCTGAAGCCCAGGGCATTCAGCCGGCCGGAGCGCGCCAAGAGCGCCAGTCCCAGAAGCGACGCGGCCACCAGCACCACATCGCATTGATTTTCCCGGCTTTCCGAGGGAAGCCCGCCTGCCTCGGACAGGGCGCGCAAGGCCGCGATCATGCGGCCGTTGAACAGGCGTTCCGCCTCGCCGCCGCCGCCCGCGCGCGGCAGAGCGGCAGAGGCCGCCGCGAACGTCTCGGTATCGCCCAGGAGCGCGAGCGCTGCGCTGGCCGCGCCGGAAAGGCCGCCCGCGTCCCGCATCGCGCGCGCCAGCCCGGCCAGATCCTCGGCCGCCAGCGCCATCAGCAAGTCATCCTTGCCGCGGAAATAGCCGTAAAGCGCGGCAGGTGCGAAACCGGCCTCCGCCGCCACCGAGCGCAAGGAAAGGTCGCGGGCGCCGTCCCGCGCCGCCACCCGGCGTGCCGCCTCCAGGATGGCGGAGCGCGAGGCTGCCTTGGAGACGCCCAGGGGGCGCGGTTTGCGCAATGCCCGAATCCCGCTCATGCCCCCCATGATAGGTGATTCGCACGAAAAAACCGCGCCGGCCCTTTTCAGACCGGCGCGGTTTGACGATGAAGGGACGCGTCAGCCCGCAGGCTTGGCGTGGGCGGCCTTGTAGGCCGCGATGGAAGCGTTGATCCCGTCCACCGCCTTTTGCTTGGCAGCATCCGCGGCGGTGACTTTGTCGCCTTCCACCTGGATCATGGTCGCGTCATGCGGCTTCTTTTCCTTGTCGGCGGCGGCGTTCTGCGCCGTGACATAGTCGGAAACGCATTGTTTGTATTTCTCGACCGAGGCCTGATAGTCGTTCACGTTCTTGATCGCGGCACGCATCGCGTCGGTGGTCGCGGTGGCACCGTCCACGGCGGCCGGCACCACCGGGTTTTGACAACTGTCGTCCGCCATGGCTGGAGCAGCGCAAGCGGCCAACAGAACAGCGGTCAATCCAACATTTCTCAGCATTGTAAGTTCGACTCCTCGTTCGACTCCCTGGGGTTGCCCCCTGATTGCGGCGGGATAAAAGCATAGCGGGCTGGTTCATGCCAAGTCCGCGGCTTTTGGCGCATTATCCCCCTGCCCGGCCGATTGAAATGCCCGCTCAAAGCGCCGGCACGGCCAGAGTTCCACGAAGTTTTGCGACAAAGCGGTCGGCAAAGCGCAGCAGAAGGGCAAGGATCATCAAGGACAAGCTGGTACCATAATAGACATCCGGACGATGGGGACCGGAAATGTGCGCGAGCCCGGTCAGGGCGTAGGTCAGCCAGAAAAACGATGCGGCAACGCAAAGAAGGGCCCGGCGCGCCTTTTCGCCGAAGCGCGCCTTGGCTTCCCGGCTGGCGGCATAGGCCATGACCGCCATGGCCGAACCGCCGAACAGGACAAAAAGGATCATGCCCGAGGTGGCATCGTCATGGGTGACCCCGCCCAGCCCGTTGGGCAAGAGCAGCGTGGCCAGGAAAACGCCATACCCGGCGCAGAAGCTCCAGATCAGCTGGCGGCGCAACGCATTGAGCGGTCTGAAAATGGTAAGCGGCAGCAGCCGGCTTACAGGTCCGGCAATGGCGGCGGCGAAAAACACGAAGCTGGCAAAGCGCCAGGTCAACTCGCCGGCAAGGCCGATCCCGGCCTGATCGAAACCATGGCTGGCCATGGCGCCGAGGGCCAGAAGCGCTGCTGACATCCCCACGAGGCCGGCAAGCGGGACTTTGACATTCAGGATCGGCTGGGTCCCGGGAGGATGCGCCCCGGCATGATGGTTATGGGTGACGGCAAACAAGGCGAGACCTGCTTTGATGTTCTTCTGCAGTACAACGCTCAAAGGATGGAATCGCTGCCTCAAATCCTGACGAGCGCAAGCGCAAAACCCGCCACCGGCGCTTGCGCTTCCTGGCGCGGCGAAGCGCCAATCAGCCCCATGACCCGGAATCCGGCTGCCTCGGCCGCCTGCCGCAGATAGGCTTCGCCATGCCGCCAACGCCGCTTGGGACCCAAGGTGAAATCCTTCTCGCCGGCCTCTACGGTGAACAGGAAATAACCTTCCGGTTTAAGCCGTGCGTGCGCACCGGCAAGGACCGGCTTGAGATCACCCAGATAGACCAGGGTGTCGGCGGCAATGATCAGGTCATATAGAGAGCCGGGCGACGCGAGGGTTTTTTCAATGTCGCCGACAAAAAGCGCGTCGTAGAGATTCTTGGCGCGTGCCTTTTCGATCATGGCGGGAGAAAGATCGATGCCGTCCAGCCGCGCTGCCAACGGCCTGAACACCGCGCCCGCCAATCCGGTCCCGCAACCCAGGTCGAGCACATCCAGTGCCTCACGGCCCGGCATCACCCACTGCGCCAGCTCCGCCAGTATCTCCGGCGCCGAATAGGCGAGCGGCCCCCGCATGCGCGCATCATAGTCGGCCGAGAATTGATCAAAGAGATGCCGCACATAACCCGGATCGGAACGGGCGCATTGCTTGATCGCTTCCGCCCGTGCCCGCAAATCGGCGATGCCCGGCATCCCGGGATCGAGCCGGGCGAGGATTTCCAGCGCCTTGTCCGCTTCGCCGGCCTCGAGCCAGGCGCGGCCGGTGAGGAGGCGCGCTTGAGGGTGATCGGGGTCCTGCCGCAGCGCGCGCTGCAGTTCGGAAATCGCCGCGGGAAGATTTTCCGCCGCGAGAAGCGCTTCCCCCAGCGCCACCAGCACCTGGGGCAGGCCGGGATTGAGCGAGACGGCCTCACGCGCCTCTGCCAGCGCGGCTTCCACTTCACCGGCGGCCAGCAACGCCTTGACCAGCATCACCCGCGCGAGTGCGCCACCCTTTCCTTCGGCGAGCCGCGCAGTAAGCATCCTGGCCGCGTCGTGCGCCTTGCCCGCCGCGATCCAGCCTTCGGCGGCAACAATGGGGTCTTCCGGTTCCATCAGCATC
>CAZEFQ010000155.1:0-10031 GCA_964511505.1 uncultured Rhizobium sp. | reverse complement strand
TGGCCCAGATCGAAGCCTTTGACGAGGAAACCGCCAACGAACTTCAGAACCGTGCCATTGAATTCCTGGAAGCGCGTAATGCCCAGCTGGATGAAAAGCGCAAGTCTCTCGGCGTGGAAGATGCCGTGCTGGAAGTGGAAGGCGTGACCCCGGGCATGGCGGTGGCGCTGGGCGAAGGCGGCATCAAGACGCTGGAAGACCTGGCCGGTTCGGCCACCGACGACCTGCTCGGCTATTACGAAACCGCCAAGGGCGCCAAGGACAGTGAGCGCGTGCGGGTGCCCGGCGCGCTGGACGGGTTCAATCTTTCCTCCGACGATGCCAATGCCATCATCATGAAGGCGCGGGTGAAGATCGGCTGGATCGAAGAACCGGTGGCGGAAGAAGAGGCGCTGGACGATGCCGCCGAGGAGGGCGCTGACTCCTGATGGCAGCAGCGGCGGTTCGCAATTCACGCACCGGCCAAACTCCCCCTCTGCGCGAAGCGCATGGAGGGGGAGATGCCGTAGCTCGCTCTCGAGCGAGCGAAGGCAGAGGCGGAGCGGATGAAAGAGAGCGCCGGGACATCGTCACGGGCGAAATCATGCCCGAACATCGCCTGATCCGTTTTGTCGTGGCGCCAGGCGGCGAGGTCGTGCCCGATGTCGCGGCCAGGCTGCCCGGGCGCGGGCTGTGGGTGGAAGCCTCATGCAAGGCCATCGCGACGGCGGCAGACAAGAAACTTTTCGCCCGTGCCGCCAAAGCACATGTTTCTGCCGCGCCCGGTCTCGCCGACCGCGCCGAGAAAGCCTTGGTTTCGCGCATGCTGGGCGATCTGGGCCTGGCGCGGCGCGCCGGGCAGTTGGTCCTGGGTTTCGACAATGTGCTACGCGCGCTCGACGGCATCAGCCCGCCAGCGCTTCTGATTGAAGCGCGCGACGGGTCCGGCGACGGCAAGCGCAAGCTTTTCAATGCCGCCCATGCGCGCGGGCTGAAACCCGCTGTTGTAGAAGGCCTTTCCAGCGCGGAATTGGGCTTGGCGCTGGGACGCGAGAATGTGATACATGCGGCCGTCCAGCCGGGCGGTCTTGCGGAACGTCTGGCCATGGATGCGCAACGTCTTGCAGGTTTGCGGATACCCGCGTTGCGAAGTGAAAGAGATGCATGAGCGATACTGACGAAACAAGGCGCCCCAAGACCCTGTCGCTGAAGAAGACGGAAACCTCCACCGTCAAGCAGAGCTTCAGCCATGGCCGCACCAAGGCGGTTGTGGTCGAGAAGAAGCGCACGTTGGGCGCGCCCGCTCCGGCCAAGACGGCCGCAAAGGAAAAGCCCGCCGATAAGCCCGCTGTGGCTGAAGCCAAGCCGGCGGCCGTTGCGCCACCCAAGGCACCGCCCCGGGGCGGCGTGGTGCTGCGCCAGCTTTCCGAGGAAGAAAAGGCGCGCCGCGCCGCCGCACTTGCCGACGCCAAGCTTTCCGACAGCGAAGCGCGGCGTCATGCCGAGGAAGAAGCCCGCCGCCGGGCGGCGGAAGAAGAAAAGCTCCGCGCCGAACATGCCGCCGCCGAGAAGCGCAAGGCGGAAGAAGACGCGCGCAAGGCCGCGGATGCGGAAGCCCGCCGCCGCGCCGAGGCCGAAGCCGCCCGCCGCACCGAAGCCAAGCCGGCCACCGCAACACCGGCGCCGGCTGAAACGGGCCGCCGCCGTCCGGTTGTCGAAGAGGAAGAAGAAACCGCGACCAAGAAAATCGGCGGCAAGCTGGTGCCGGTCAAGGCGCCCGCGCCCAAGAAGGTGGGCGAGGGTGAGCGCCGCAAGGGCAAGCTTACCGTCGCGCGCGCGCTGGAAGGCGATGACGAGCGCATCCGCTCCGTCGCCGCCTATCGCCGTCATCTGCAGCGGGTCAACAAGGCGCAGCATCAACAACAACCTGCCGGTCCCGCCGGGCCGCGCGACATCGTCATTCCGGAGACGATTTCCGTTTCCGATCTCGCCAACCGCATGGCGCGGCGCACCGTGGACGTGATCAAGGTGCTGATGAAGAACGGCATGATGGCCACGCCCAATGACGTGATCGATGCCGATACCGCCGAACTGGTCGCCACCGAATACGGCCATGTGGTCAAGCGGGTGGCGGAAAGCGAGGTGCTGGAAGGCCTGGCCGGTGCAGCCGACGAGGCGGCGACGCTGGAGCCGCGTCCGCCCGTCGTGACGGTGATGGGCCATGTCGATCACGGCAAGACCTCGCTGCTCGATGCGCTGCGTCAGACCGATGTCGCCGCGGGCGAAGCGGGCGGCATCACCCAGCATATCGGCGCCTATCAGGTGCAGCTCAAATCCGGGGAGAAGATCACGTTCCTCGACACGCCCGGCCATGCCGCCTTCACCGCCATGCGCGCGCGCGGCGCGAAAGTGACCGACCTGGTCATCCTGGTGGTGGCCGCCGATGACGGGGTGATGCCCCAGACGGTCGAGGCCATTGCCCATGCCAAGGCGGCCAATGTCCCCATGATCGTGGCGATCAACAAGATCGACAAGGGCGATGCCAATCCCACACGGGTGAAGACCGAGCTTCTCCAGCATGAGATCCAGGTCGAAGACATGGGCGGCCAGACCCAGGCGGTCGAAGTCTCCGCCACCAAGAAAATGAATCTGGACAAGCTGCAGGAAGCGATCCTGCTCCAGGCGGAAATCCTGGACCTCCGGGCCAATCCCAACCGTCCCGCCGAAGGCGCGGTGATCGAGGCCAAGTTGGACAAGGGCCGCGGCCCGGTGGCCACGGTGCTGGTGCAGCGCGGCACGCTCAAGGTGGGCGATATCGTTGTCGCCGGGGCGGAATGGGGCAAGGTGCGCCTGCTTCAGAATGACCGCGGCGAGACCGTGAAAGAAGCCGGTCCCTCCACACCCATCGAAGTGCTCGGCCTGTCGGCGGCGCCGGAAGCGGGTGATGAGATGGTGGTGGTGGAATCGGAATCCCGCGCCCGTGAGGTGGTGGAATACCGCGCCCGCAAGCGCCGCGAGGCGCGCCAGGCTTCGTCCAGCCGCCAGACCCTCGATCAATTGCTCAAGACCCGCGAAGCGGGCGAGAAGCGCCTGTTGCCGCTGGTGCTCAAGACCGACGTGCAAGGCTCGGCGGAAGCCATTCAAGGCGCGCTGGGCAAGCTCGGCACCGACGAAGTGGGCGCGCAGATCCTGCAGGCCGGGGTGGGCGGCATCACCGAAAGCGATGTGATCCTGGCGCATGCGAGCGGGGCGGCGGTGATCGGCTTCAATGTCCGCGCCAATGCCCAGGCGCGCGAACGCGCCAAGCGCGACAATGTCGAGATCCGTTATTACAACATCATCTACAATGTCGTGGATGACGTGAAGGCAGCGCTTTCAGGCCTGCTTGCGCCGGAGACGCGCGAGAAATTCCTCGGCAATGCCGAGATTCTCGAAATCTTCGCCATCTCCAAAGTGGGCAAGGTGGCCGGTTGCCGCGTCACCGAAGGCGTGGTCCGCCGCGGCGCCAAGGTCCGGCTGATCCGCGACAATGTGGTGATCCATGAAGGCGAGCTTTCCACCTTGAAGCGCTTCAAGGACGAAGTGCGCGAAGTGTTGGCCGGACAGGAATGCGGCATGGCCTTCGCCAATTACCAGGATATGCAGAAAGGCGACGTGATCGAGTGTTTCGAGGTCGAAACCATCCAGCGCGCGCTTTAGGAGCTTCGTTCGTTTCAGGTTCAAGTCCTGGATTCCCGCGAATGCGGGAATGACAAGTGAGTGAGATGTCCCGCAATCGTCTTCCCCGCCGCGGCACCCGTTCCCGCCATGACCGGCGCGA
This sequence comes from uncultured Rhizobium sp., assembly GCA_964511505.1. GTDB lineage: Bacteria > Pseudomonadota > Alphaproteobacteria > Micropepsales > Micropepsaceae > Rhizomicrobium. The sequence goes on along the minus strand of CAZEFQ010000155.1, from coordinate 6,232 downwards.
TCTGGGTCCGTCCCAGCGCCAGCTGCGCGTCGGCGAGATGTTGCGCCATGCGTTGTCGGATATTCTGCGCAACAATGAAATCCGCGATCCCGAGCTGGACGGCGTCTCGGTCACCATCACCCAGGTCAAGCCTTCCCCCGACATGCGCTATGCCACGGTCTATTGCGAACCCCTGGGCGGCAAGAACGCCAAGGCGATTGTCGCGGCGCTCAACCGCCACAAAGGATTCCTGCGCGGCGAGATGGGCCGCATGATCGCCACCAAATTCACGCCGGAACTTCGCTTTGTCGAAGACGAAAGCTTCGCCGAGGCGGAGAAGATCGAGACCATCCTCAAATCCGAACGCGTCAGCCGTGATCTCACGGCGCCAGACGACGGTGAAGACGGCGAATGAGTGCAAACGCACAGGCTTTCTTCCCCCGCGCGCGAAGCGCTGGCGGGGGAAGATGTCCGCTGGCGGGCTTGCCCGCGTGGCGGACAGATGGGGGCTGAAAAATGAGCCGGCGCAAAAAGGGCAACCCGGTTCACGGCTGGGTGGTTCTCGACAAGCCCAAAGGCATGACCTCAACCCAGGCGGTGGCCGCGGTGCGCCGCATCTTTGAAGCGCAGAAAGCGGGCCATGCCGGCACGCTTGACCCCATGGCCACCGGCATCCTGGCGATCGCCCTGGGTGAAGCCACCAAGACCGTGCCCTTCGTCCAGGACGCGGCCAAAATCTACCGTTTCACCGCCCGCTGGGGCGAAGCCCGCGACAGCGACGATGCCGAGGGCAAGGTCGCCGGCACCTCGGCTGCGCGGCCTTCCCAAGAGCAGATCGAGGCGATGCTGCCGCGCTTCACCGGCCGCCTGTCCCAGGTCCCACCGACCTACTCGGCGGTCAAGATAGGGGGTGAGCGTGCCTACGACCTGGCCCGGGAGGGCGAGGAAGTGACCCTGGAGCCCCGGCAAATAGAGGTTTTCGAGGCCCGTCTTTTGGCGGCAGAAGAAGACACGGCTGAGTTCGAAATCCTTTGTGGCAAAGGCACTTACGTCCGGTCCTGGGTGCGGGACCTGGCGCTGGCGCTGGGAACTTTGGGCCATGTCTCTGCCCTTCGCCGCACCCGCCTGGGCGGCTTCAAGGAAAAAGACGCGGTTCTACTGGAAGAGCTGACCCCTTTTATGCATAGTCCCGCCGCTTTTGCGTATCTGAAGCCCCTTTCGACCGCGCTGGACGGCATCCCGGCGCTGGCCGTATCGGGCAACGATACGGTCCGCCTTCGGAGCGGCAATCCCATCCTGATCCGCGCGAATCTCTTCGCCAGGCTCAAAGAAGGATTCGCCGGACAAGACGGGCTCCAGGGGCGGACCGTCTTCATCAAGGATGAGGCGGACGGGCCCGTGGCATTGGCCGAGATCGCCGAAGGCGAGCTTCGTCCTTTCCGTGTTTTCCAACTTTAGGAACCGATGACCGATGATTACGCCTGAACGCAAGAAAGAACTGATCGCCGAATACGCGACCAAGAAGGACGACACCGGCTCGCCGGAAGTCCAGATCGCGGTGCTTTCCGAGCGCATCGCCAACTTGACCGAGCATTTCAAGTCTCACGTCAAGGACAACCATTCCCGCCGTGGCATGATCAAGCTGGTCTCCCAGCGCCGCGGCCTGCTCGACTATATGAAGCGGACCGACACCAAGCGCTATGAGGCGCTGATCGCGCGCCTGGGCCTGCGCCGCTGAGGTCCACATCACACAGAATTGGCGGGGCTTGCACATATGGTGCGGGCCCCCGCTTTGTCTTTGCGGGGGATGAGCTTCCGCAAAGGCTGGTCCCATAGGGGGACCATGACGATGGCGCACGCAATATGGCGGCGCGAATGACGAAAGAAACGACAATGTTCAACATACACAAGGAAAGCTTCGAATGGGGCGGCCGGACCCTCACGCTTGAAACCGGCAAGATCGCCCGCCAGGCCGATGGCGCCGTGCTGGCGACCTATGGGGAGACGATTGTGCTGGCCACGGTGGTCGGCGCCGCTTCCGCCAAGGAGGGCCAGGATTTCTTCCCTCTCACCGTGAATTACCAGGAACGCTATTACGCCGCGGGCAAGATTCCGGGCGGCTATTTCAAGCGCGAGCGCGCGCCCACCGAGCGGGAAACCCTGATCTCGCGGCTGATTGACCGGCCGATCCGCCCGCTCTTCGCGGAAGGCTTCAAGAACGAGACCCTGGTGGTGGCCCAGGTTCTTTCCCACGATCTGGAAAACGATCCTGATATCGTGGCGATGGTGGCGGCGTCCGCCGCGCTCACCATTTCCGGCCTGCCGTTCCTGGGCCCGATCGGCGCGGCGCGGGTGGGCTTTATCGACGGCGAATACAAGCTCAATCCCCAGATCGACGAATATCCCAGCTCCAAGCTCGACCTGGTCGTCGCCGGCACCAGCGATGCGGTGATGATGGTGGAATCCGAGGCCCAGGAGCTCAGCGAAGAAATCATGCTGGGCGCGGTGGTGTTCGGTCACAAGCAGATGCAGCTGGCGATCGACGCCATCATCCGGTTGGCCGAGAAGGCCGCCAAGGATCCCCGCCCCCTGCCGGAAGACACCAACGGTCCGGTCAAGCAGAAACTGCTGGCCGCGGCCTCGCCCGATCTGGCCAAGGCGTTCCAGATCGCCGACAAGCATGCCCGCCGCGATGCCATCGCCGCGGTGCGCAAGAATTTCGCCGAGACTTATGTGGGCGAAGGCGAAGGCCAGGTTGCCGCCAACACCTATTCCTCATTGATGCATGATGTGGAAGCCCATGTGATGCGCAACGCCGTGCTGGATACCAAGAAGCGCGTCGACGGCCGCGACCTGGTGACCGTGCGTCCCATCGTGGCGGAAGTGGGCGTGCTGCCGCGCACCCATGGCTCGGCCCTCTTCACCCGCGGCGAAACCCAGGCCCTGGTGGTGGCCACCCTGGGCACTGCCGAAGACGAGCAATTCGTGGACGGGCTGGAAGGCACCATCAAACAGACTTTCATGCTGCACTACAACTTCCCGCCTTATAGCGTGGGCGAAGTGGGCCGCATGGGCTCGCCCGGCCGGCGCGAAATCGGCCATGGCAAGCTGGCCTGGCGCGCCATCCATCCCATGCTGCCCACCGCGGAATCCTTCCCCTACACGATCCGCGTGGTCTCGGAGATCACCGAGTCCAACGGCTCCTCCTCCATGGCCACGGTCTGCGGCACCTCGCTGGCGCTGATGGATGCGGGCGTTCCCATCACCAAACCCACCGCCGGCATCGCCATGGGCCTGATCCTGGAAGGCAGCCGCTATGTGGTCTTGTCGGACATTCTGGGTGACGAAGATCATCTGGGCGACATGGATTTCAAGGTGGCGGGCACCGAAGACGGCGTCACCAGCCTTCAGATGGACATTAAGATCGCCGGCATCACCGAGGAGATCATGAAAGTCGCCTTGGCCCAGGCCAAGGGCGGGCGCATGCACATCCTTTCCGAGATGAACAAGGCGATCGGCCACAGCCGCGCGCAGCTGGGCGAGCATGCCCCGCGCATCGAGCAGATGAAGATCCCCACCGACAAGATCCGCGACGTGATCGGCACCGGCGGCAAGGTGATCCGCGAGATCGTGGAAAAGACCGGCGCCAAGATCAATATCGAGGATGACGGCACGGTGAAGATTGCCTCCGCCGACGGCGAGTCGATCAAGGCCGCGGTCAAATGGATCAAGTCGCTTACCGCCGAGCCGGAAGTGGGCGAAATCTATGACGGCAAGATCGTCAAAGTGATGGATTTCGGCGCTTTCGTGAATTTCTTCGGGCCCAAGGATGGCCTGGTCCATGTCAGCGAACTGGCGGCGCAGCGCGTGGCCAAGCCTTCGGATGTGGTGAAAGAAGGCCAGGCGGTGAAGGTCAAGCTCCTGGGCTTCGACGATCGCGGCAAGGTGCGCCTGTCCATGAAACAGGTGGATCAGGTGACCGGTGAGGATATCGGCAAGAAGCCTGCCGCCGCTGCCGCCGAGGCGCCGCAGAGCTGATCCGCCGCTAAAGCATTTGCGCCTCTACGCCCGCCAGGCCTAGGCTTGGCGGGCGTTTCGCTTATCGAATTGTCGCGCGCTCTACGGAAAATCGTTCCATACTTTTCCGGATCGCGCTCCAGGGGGCCTTCCACATGAGCAAAATCGATCTGGATGCCATAAAGCCGCGCCAGGGTTCGGGCTATCCGGCGCCTTTTCATGAGACGGCGAAAGAGCGCATTAAAAAGGCGCTGGGCGACGCCGGCGGACTCAGCGATTTCGGCGTCAATCTGGTCACTTTGCCGCCGGGCAACTGGTCCAGCCAGCGTCACTGGCATCTTCTGGAGGATGAATTCGTCTATGTCCTCTCCGGCGAGCTGGTGCTGATCACCGATGCGGGCGAAACACGCCTGGTGGCGGGGGATTGCGCCGCCTTCCCCAAGAACACGCCCAACGGCCATCATTTCATCAACCGGACGGACCGCGACGCCACCTATCTGGAAATCGGAACACGCAGCGAAAAGGACACGGTGGTCTATCCGGATATCGACCTGCATCTGGTCGTCGGCGAAGGCGGCTGGCGGCACAAGGACGGAACGCCGTATCCGCCCCGCGCGCGCGGCTGACGGTCATTGTCGTACGGCGTTATTCTTGTCTGGCGCGTCCCGTCACGTTAGCGTGCCGGCCCATGGCCGTGGTGATGCGTCTTATCAGCCTTATCCTGATCCTGCTCGCGCTGATGCTGCTGGGCGCCGATACCGTGACTTCGTTGGAGAAGGGCGGCGAGATCACGGTGCGTTCCCTGGACACGGTTTGGGGACTGATCGATGGCGACGGGCTCACCCACTTCAAGAGTTGGGTGCAGCATGACCTGCCCTTCCTGGCGCAGACGGTCTATTCCTCGCTTGCGCTGCCCGGCTGGGCGGTGGCCGGGGTGATCGGAGTTATTCTCGCGTTTGTTTTCGGGCGGAAATTGGGGCCGGAGTAATCCAATCTGTCATCCCCGGCGAACATCGCGCGTCGAGCGCGATGTGAGGGAAGGGGATCCAGGTGGAAAATTCTAGACTGTGGCTCAGTTTAGCACGGCTTAAGGCTTCGGACTTACGCACGAGATGCCTGACCACACCCCCGCCTTTTTGAGCACGGACACAATGGAGGCGATCTGGTCGTACGTCGCGCCCGGACGTCCGCTAACGATGATCGGCCAAGTACCGCTTTTGGCCCAAGCAGCGGCATATTCTTCGAGTTTGCTGAGGCTGACCTTTTCGGGGCCTAAATATATCTCGCCGGTTGGTTCGATGGCTATTTGCCATTCGTCGTCAAGAACGACGCAATCTCCTTGTCCACGGCACGGATCGGGTCGTGGAGGACCGCAAACAATAGATTGTCCCAAAACCTGTGTTGGAAGCACTGCGCCAATTAGCGTGACGGCAGCAATGGCGCATTTTTTTGAGTTCAAGCCTGAGATTCTCATTCCGTGACCATTTTGACCGTATAACTAAATTTCTAATTTCTGAGCGATGGTAGTACCTGGATTCCCTTCCCCTCGCATTGCTACCCAATGCTCGGCCGGGAATGACAGTTATCTATTTTCCCCCGGCACCCAAAGCACATCGCCCATGCCTTGGTTGGCGGCCGTGCGCGCCATCACAAACAGATGATCGGATAGCCGGTTGGCGTATTTAAGCGCGGCAGGATTGAGTTTTTCCGCAGCCGCCAGCTGGGCGACCAGCCGCTCCGCCCGCCGGGCGATGGCGCGCGCCAGATGCAGATGCGCCGCCAGTGCCGTGCCGCCGGGCAGCACGAAGGAGGTGAGCGGTTCGAGCTTCGCATTCATGGCGTCGATCTCCCGCTCCAGCCGCTCGACCTGGGAACCGGTGATGCGCAGTGGTGCCGCTTTGCCGGAAGCCTTCTCCGGCATGCTGAGGTCGGCGCCCAGGTCGAACAGGTCGTTCTGGATGCGGGCCAGCATGGCATCCATCTCATCTTGGCTTTCCAGCCGGGCGATGCCGATGGCGGAATTGGCTTCATCCACAGCGCCCATCGCCGCCACCCGCAGCGCATATTTGGGCAGCCGCGAACAGTCGCTCAAACCGGTCTCTCCGGAATCGCCTTTTTTTGTGTAGTTTTTATTGAGTTTGACCATCGCAAATCCTTCCCTTGCCCCCCAAATCTTAGCTTGTATTATCCGCGCCGTCCCGCCTCCTGGAACTTTACAGATGCCTGTCGAAGCCCC
>CAZEFQ010000154.1:0-6334 GCA_964511505.1 uncultured Rhizobium sp. | reverse complement strand
AGGTCCGCCCACAAACCCGGGGCCCCCCCCCACCCCACGCCCACAAAAAATCGCCCCCACCCCCGCCCGCCACCGGCAACGCGTGGGGCGGACGCCCTTTCCCCAATCGTGGGGAGAGGGGAAAGCAAGGGCGATGCGATTGGCGATGCGCAGGCTCTTGCCGCCGCGGCAACCAGCCTGGCGGAATTGAAGATCGCCTTGGAGGGTTTCGAGGGTTGCGCCCTCAAACGCACCGCCACCAATACCGTCTTCGCCGACGGCACGGCGCAAGGCCGGGTCATGTTCATCGGCGAAGCGCCGGGCCGCGACGAAGATCGCAGCGGCAAACCCTTTGTCGGCCGCGCCGGACAATTGCTGGACCGGATGCTGGCCTCGATCGGACTTGACCGCCGGATCAACACCTACATCACCAATGTGATCAATTGGCGCCCCCCGGACAATCGCGATCCCTCGCCTGAAGAAGCCGCCATGTGCCTGCCCTTCCTGCGCCGGCATATCGAGCTGGCCGATCCCGGCGTGATCGTGCTTTTGGGCGCAGTGGCGGCAAGGCATGTGATGGGCATTTCCGACGGCATCATGAAAAGCCGGGGGCGCTGGATGGAATACCGGGTGGGGACGCGGATGGTGCCGGTCATGCCCACCCTCCATCCCGCCTACCTCTTGCGCCAGCCGGCGCACAAGAAGCTGGCCTGGAGGGACCTGCAGTCCCTCGCGGCGCGGATGGAAGCTCTCGGGTTGCCGGAACCTCTGTCCGAGGATAATTAGATTCAAATGGCGTGATTTGTGGGTTGCGCCGTCCTGGCATAGGCTAACTGCCGGGTAATGCCCGCCCTGGTAATCTCGGCTGGCATCATGACGTTGGGCACTGTCGAAGGGACCCGGGTTTTGCGGATCGCGTTGGCGTTTGGGTTGATGATTGCCACTTGTGGCCTGGCACTGGCGCAAACCAGCGATCAGACCCGAGACCAGGCCGGGGATCGCGCCCCAGGCACCGTGCCGGCCGCCCCCTCCGGCGCGCCTGTTTCCCAACCGATAAAACCCAGCATCCTCAGCGATGCCGATGTTGCGCTCTACAAACAGGCCTTCACTGCCGCCCGCCACGGACAGGTCGTCAAGGCGCGCGCGATGGTGGAACGCGCCGACGACAAGATCCTGCAAGGCTATGTCGAGGCCGCAGCCATCCTGGCCGGTAAACGCCCCGCAAAGAGCACATTGGTCAAATGGCTTTCGCAATATCGCGACCTGTCGGTGGCCGACCGCATTTACCGGCTGGCGGTATCCCGTTCGACCAAGAAAGTGCGGCGCGGGAAAAAGTTGATAACCGTGGCGGTGGTGACGGATGTCCCAGCCCCTGTCGCGACCGGCAAACGCACCGGCGGTTATGAAGATGCGGAACTGCCGGAGCCTGTGCCCTCTTCGGCTGCCGCGCATGCCGTCATGACCAGGGTGCAGGCCGACATCAAGTCGGGAGCGCCGGAAAAGGCGCGCGCCCGCCTTGCCGCGCTTCAGGCCGCGGGCAGCGCGCCTTCCGACGATATTGCCATCCTCTCTCATCGTATCGCCGCTTCATTTCTCGCCGAAGGCAAGAATGAAGACGCGTTTGCGCTGACCAACGCAATTTCCTCCGCCGCCGCGCCGCAACTGGACTGGGATGCCGGCTTCGCCGCCTATCGACTCTCGCGCTATGGCGAGGCGGCGGCGCATCTGGAGAAGCTTGCCGGGAACGACGCGGCGCAAGACCAACTGCGGGCGCAAGGCGCTTTCTGGGCCGCGCGCGCCCATATGCAATCGGGCGAAACGGAAAAAATCGTGCCCCTGCTGAAGGCGGCGGCGGAGAAGGAACCCACTTTCTACGGCCTGGTCGCGGAACGCATGCTGGGCATGGACACGCGCGCCGGTTTTTCCGATGCGGTGCTGTCGGAGACGGATTTCCAAGCCCTGAGCGCGGCTTCCTATGTGCGCCGTGCGGTGGCGCTTTATCAGGCGGGCGAGGACGATTTTGTCGGCGCTGAACTCAACCACGCCTTTGTCGACAATGACCCGCGCCTCGATCCCGCCATGGCGGCGCTGGCGCACGACCTGGGCGTCACCAATGTCGAATTGCGCGCCAGCGAGCAAAGCGTGTCGCACGGTCTTTTGCTCACCGGGCTGTTCCCCGTTCCCCCTTATGCGCCGGAAGACGGGTACCGGGTGGATTCATCCCTGGTGCTGGCCTTCGCCCGCATCGAAAGCCGTTTCCAGAACGGCGCCACGTCGCCGGTGGGCGCGCGCGGCATCATGCAATTCATGCCTCGGACCGCCCGTCTGGTGGGCGGCAAAGGAGCCGAGAAGCAGCTTTACGATCCTTCTTATTCGCTGTCGCTGGGCCAGCGCTACATCGCCGAACTGCTCGATGCGCTGAACGGCAACCTGCTCAAGATCGGCGGCGCCTATAATGCGGGGCCGGGCGCGGTCAACCGCTGGTACAACACCAAGGCGGGACGCGACGATCCGCTGCTGTTCGTGGAAAGTATCCCTGTCGCGGAAACGCGCTATTACGTCAAACACCTGATGGAATATCACTGGATGTATCGCCGCCGGCTGGGCCAGGACGCCAAAAGCCTGGACGAAATCGCGCGCGGGTCCTGGCCGATCTACCATCCCGCCACGCCGGCCGCGCCGCCGCTTCCCAAGAGCGAAGCGCCCCCGCCCGACGATGCCTTGAGCGATGTCAGCTATTCACAGCCTGGCAACGACCCGGCTGGGAATCCTGAGAGCATGCAATAACGAAAGCCAGACGCCGCGGAAAAGGCCGCGCTGCGGTCGCGCCAGATTGACGGCATGGGCGCGCAGGCGGACTAGGCGCCGCCGCCCGATACGCCGGACGATATCGGCATCCTCCATCCGGTTGAGGGTCCGGTAGCCGCCAAGCTTTTTATAAAAGCGGCGCGAAATCAAAAGACCCTGATCGCCATAAGGCAGGGCCAGTATCCAGTCGCGCAGCGCCGCTTTCGCCTCCGCCCGCCGGGCCGCGCCGCCGAAATCTTCCAGCGCAAAGCGGAATGTGGCCGCCTGGGGCCGCTCCGGCATCGCCTGGCTGATGAACGATTCGGCTTCCGCTTCCCAGCCCGATTCCAGGGCGCAATCGGGATAAAGGAAAAGAAGCCAATCGCCCTTGGCCACTGCGGCGCCGGCCTGGAGCCGGGCGCTCTGGTTTTTTCCGGTATGGACGATATGGGCGCCCGCAGCATCGGCGATCATCAGGGTGTCGTCCGAGGAGCCGCCATCGGCGACAATCACCTCGCGCACCACGCCGCCCACCGCCGCGCCGATCAGGCTGTCGAAACAGCGCGGCAATTTGCGGCCGTCATTCAGGGTGGGGATGACCACGCTTATCATTGCTCGTCCTGCACATATCCCATTCAAAGACAAAAGCGAATGGTGCTTGCCGCAATGCAGCACAAACGGATCGCTAAGCCTCTAAATTTTCTGTAATTTTTCTGTCCAAGCCGTGATTGACGAGGGACGGGCGGCATGGAACAGTTGCCGGGAAGGCCTGCGGATGCGGGCCCAACAAGGGGAAACGTTCATGACAATTCGTAAGACCGCCACCGTGCTCGCGGTGCTGCTCGCCGGCACGGCATTAAGCAATGCGCAGGGACTCAATGGCTCGCCCGAGCGGCAGGCCGCGCAAGCAGCGCTTGAGAAGACCTATCCGCAGCTTCAGGTGGTTTCAGACCAATATCTCCAGCTTGCCATTCCCGGAGAGACGATGGGTGAGACCATGGGTGTCACCACGAACTCCAAGGGCCACCTGTTCGTCTATACGCGGACCGAGAATCAGGGCATCGCGCGGGGCGGCAAGGCGGCCAAGCTGTTCGAATTCGACGACAAGTTCAAATTCGTCAAGGAATGGGGCAAGAACAATTACGGCGAATCCTTCGCCCATGCCGTCCGCGTCGACAAGAACGACAATGTTTGGACGGTGGATGAAGGCTCGGGCATGGTCGTCAAATGGAATCCGCAAGGCCAGCATGTCTTCTGGCTGGGCCGGGTGCCGGAGGCGATCGATTATCTCGAAGCCAATGTCGAGATCTCCCGCTATGCCCATCCCACGCCCTTGAAGACCAAACCGGTCGGAAGGATGGGTGAATTCGACCGCGAGACCGATATCGGCTGGGATTCGCAGGGCAACAGCTTCATCTCCGATGGTTATGGCAATTCGCGCGTGGTCAAGATTTCGCCGGATGGCCACTGGCTGAAGGCGGTGGGCACCAATGGCAGCGGCAAGGACCAGTTCAACACGCCGCACACCATCGCGGTGGACGCGGACAACAATGTGTATGTCGGCGACCGCGGCAATTTCCGCATCCAGGTCTATGACGACAATCTCAACTTCGTGCGCTCCATCACCGGTATCGGCGCGCCCTGGGCGATCTGCATCACCAACACCAAGCCGCAGATCATGTACAGCGGCGACGGCAACGGCAAACTCTACAAGATGGACATGAGCGGCAAGGTCCTGGGCATGACCGTCACCGGTCAGGATCATGGCTCCGAAGACACCGGCGACCTGATCCACTCGCTGGATTGCCGCGATCCCAATACCGTCTATATCGGTTCAGCCAGCATGTGGGATGTGCAGAAGCTCACCCTGAAGGCGCAACCGCCGGCCTAGAGCAGACCGGTTGGGAGTAAATCCCTGGAAGGGGCCCGAACCAAGGTTCGGGCCCCTTTTCTTTTGCGTTTCTGCCTTTTCCGATCGGCCGCGGCAGCAGGAGATTTTCCCGCTGCCGTTATGCCGGCCAGAGGCGGGATATTTCCTTTTTCAAAGCGATTGGGCCACCACGTGCGACAGATTGACGTACACGTCTCTTCATGAAAAAATTGCAATGTTGCTCGCGGTGGTGCGGGCCAACTCTACGGGGAAACGCCATGACCATTCGCAAGACCGCGACCATGTTCGCGTTGATGCTCGCCGGCACAGTCCTCTCCACCCTTCCGGGCAACAGCCAGGCCTTCGGCGGCGCCGAAGCGGCCAGGGCGCAAAGGGCGCTGGACGATACCTATGCGAAGCTGCCTTACACCGAAGAAGTCCTGCCGCTTCGAATTCCCGGCCACACGCTGGGTGAGACCGAAGGCGTTTCGATGAACAAGGCCGGCCATCTTTTCGTCTATTCGCGCACCGGCAAAGGCGGCAGCGCCCGCGGCGGCACGGCGGCGGAGCTGTTCGAATTCGGTCCGGCGCCCGATTATAAATTCGTCAAGGAATGGTTCCCCGATTCTTACGGCGCTTCCTTCGCCCATTCGGTGCGTGTCGATGCCGACCAGAATGTGTGGATCGTGGATGAAGGCTCCAACATGGTGGTCGAAGCCAGGCCCGATGGCGACCTGGTCAAGGAATATGGCCGCAAGCCCGAGGCCATCGATTATCTGGAAAGCTATCTGGAGCGGGGCGAAAAAGTCGAGAACCGCTATCCCAACGGCAATATGGGGACCTTCAACCGTCCCACCGACATTGCCTGGGACCAGCAAGGCAACTCTTATGTCAGCGACGGGTACGGCAATTCCCGCGTGGTCAAGATCGCCAAGGACGGTACCTGGCTCAAAGCGGTGGGCACCCATGGCGGCGGCGACGGGCAGTTCCAGACCCCGCACGGCATCGCGGTGGATCAGGCCAACAATCTGGTGATTGTCGCGGACCGCAACAACAATCGCATCCAGGTCTATGACTATGACCTGAACTTCAAGAAATACATCAAGGGCATAGGCGCGCCCTGGAGCGTGCAGGTGACGCCGAAATACATCTATAGCGGCGACGGCGGCACCGGAAAGATCTACCGGATCGACAAGCAAAGCGGCAATGTGCTCGGCGTGGTGCAGACCGGGCTGGGCCAGGGACAGACCAGTTGCCTGATCCATGAGATGCACGCGATCGACGACAATACCCTGCTCCGCGGCGCCTGCTCGGAATGGAATGTCGAGAAGATCACGTTCAAAGGCAGCCCGCCGTCATAAGAGACACGTCACAGAGATCGTCCTGAGCGAAGAGGGAGAAAACGTGATGACATTGCGCCAGACTGCGGCCATTGCCGCGTTGCTGCTTTTGGGGACCTCTCCGCTTTGCGCCCAGGGCGGCGGCGGCTTCGGTTCGCCGGAGGCGCGTGCCGCGCGCCTGGCGGCCCAGCAGAAACAGGAGGCCCTGGAAGCCTCCCTGCCCAAGTTGCAGGTGAGCGAGGAGGTGCTGCCGCTGCGCATTCCCGGCCATACGCTGGGCGAAACGGAAGGCGTGTCGATGAATGCGGCCGGTCATCTTTTTGTCTATTCGCGCACCGGCAAGGGCGGCAATGCCCGC
>CAZEFQ010000153.1:0-15622 GCA_964511505.1 uncultured Rhizobium sp. | reverse complement strand
GGATTGGATGCAAGCAGGACAGCGGGGGCAGGATTGACCTTGGAAATGGAGGTGTCGTTGTAGTTGGCGGCAAGCGTCCAGTTCACCACCCCGTAATCGTCAAAGTCGGTCGGGTAGTTGGCCACCAGATCGATGCCCTGTGAAAGCGTGCTGATGCCGTTGAGAAATGCCGTCACGCCCTGCTGGGTGGCGGTGGGATCGAGCGAAACGCCGTCGGCCAGGATCGCCGTGGTGACAAGGGGCGTATTGATCGAGCCGCCCGAGCTGTTCACCGTGCTGGAGGCCACGATGCGGTTGCCCAGGGTCAGGCTGTAGCCGTCCAGCGTGATGGAGAGCTGCGGAATGGGATGGGCGACGATGCCGATGCTGTATTGGGTTGAGGTTTCCGGCGCCAGATTGGGAAGGCCGAGAATTTTGGCGGAGGCCGAGTTGGCCGGCAATTGGACCGTGGCAGAGGTCGGCGACACGTTGACGGCGGTATAATATTCCTCCTCCAGCGTCGGAGCGCGGAATCCGGTCGAAATGGTGCCGCGTATCGCCCATTGCGGGCTGAAGTCATAACGCGCATTGATCTTGCCGATCTGGGTATCTCCGAAATCGCTGAAATGCTCGACGCGGCCGGCGATGTCGATCTGCATTTCGTCGATAGGGGCGATAGCGAAGTCGATATACCCCGCATAATTCTTGCGGCTATGGTCGGTCGCACTGGCCGGTGCGAAGCCCGGAAAGGACTGCGGGCCTTCCTTGTAATAGGAACTGGGGTCGCCGGCGGTGATCTTGTAGGTGTCTTCGCGAGCCTCAAAACCGGCTGCGATGTTCAAGGGTGAAGCCATGCCGACGTCGAAATTGCGGGTGGCATCCAGGGTGAAAGTCAGCTGGCTCGCCTGGAACTGGCCATCATAGAAATTGGCCGGTGAGGTATGGCTGTCGATGAACAGCGAGCGGTTGCCGGAATTCAGGGTGGAAATCTTGTCGATGTCCTTGCCGTAACCCGCATTGGCGTCGAGGGAGATGCCGGCGACCTGGAATTTGAGGCCGAGATTGTATTGATAATCTTCTTCCCGGAGGCCTTCGAGCGGCTCCATGTCCCGCGGGTACATCACCAGCTCGCCCGGCGTGAACAGTGTGCCGGCCTGCCCGGAGGATATGATCAGGCCGTTGGCGTTGACACCCGGCGTTCCCGCCGCCGAGCCCGCCAGGACGGCAACGCCGGCACCGCTGGCCGACCCCGTGGTGGAAACCCCGATGGCGCAAGCCGGCGTGCCGCTTGCGGTCTGCGCCGTATTGTAGCCCTGCGGATTGGCCCCGCTGCAAGGCGCGCTCGATCCCGGAGCGGCGATCACCTGGGTCGGGAGGCGGACATTCTGGTGCGACCGGGCGGTGCGGTACGAGATGCTGCCGAAACCGTACAGCTCCAGCGTGTCGGTGAAATCATAGCCGGCGTTCACCACCCCGGTGGTGAGCTGATATTCGCCGTCGCCGGCGATGAGATTGACGCGGGGATAGTTGAAATCGGTCGTCACCGCATAGGGGCCGGTGGTGGGAATGCAATTGCCCGCCGAGCAGGCGATGATTCCGGCGGCATTGGGGGTGGTTCCCACGGTGCCGACCGGGACGGGATTGCCCTCCGCATTTATGTAACGGGGATCGGGACCGCCATTGTGGGTGAAATCATGCGTCTGCATGTTGCCGCTGATGCTGACGAACCCCTTGCTGAACAAAGGCAGGCCGAGATTTGCGGAGAGATCGAAGGTGGCGCCCTGGGCGCTGTAGTTCTGGCCGGCGGTGGTCGAGATGGTGCCTTGCGAGGCATTGTTCTTGAGGATGATGTTCACCACGCCCGCAATGGCATCGGTGCCGTACTGGGCGGCGGCGCCATTGAGCAGCACCTCGACATGATCGATGGCGGCTTCCGGGATCAGCGAAATGTCCGGGGAGGAGCTGCCGGCCGCGAAGCCGCCGGCATCGACATGAAGGTTGCCTGTATAGTGGCGGCGCTTGCCGTTCACCAACACCAGCGTGTCGTTGGGGGAAACGCCGCGCAAAGCCGCGGAAAGGGAGAATTCCGCCGTGTCATTGGCGTATTGCTGGGCGCTGAAGGACGGTACGGTCTCGCCCAAAGCCTGGCGAAGGTCGGTTGTGCCGACGCCCTGGCTCAAGGCATCGGAACTCAGCACGGTGATGGGGGTCGGGCTGTCGGACGCCGTCAGGCCCTGCACGCGCGTACCGGTCACGATCACGGTTTCGGTGGCGTCGGACTGCGCGACCTGTTGCGCATAGGCAGAAGCGTTTGAGAGCACCATGGCCGCAACGCTCAAAAGAAGCTTGCTGGCCACACGACCCGTTTCAACACGTACCATCTTGTTTACCTCCGGTTGTTCAGTTGCATGAACCAACCCGGACGCATTTCCCCATAAGCAGCGGTTCTCTGTTTTCAGAGTGAACCCCTCTCCGCTCAACGAGGATGGTTAGCAAGCCATGTGCCAGACCCGCGCGCGGGCCGGATAGGAAGCGATTGCATATATCGAAGGCAGAGAAGCCTTTCGGCCCGGGTGAGTTTCGCGGCCTTCCGACCAGACTTCGGGCAGATTGCTTTCATCCGGCACGGCGGCAGAGGCGAAAGCGCCGTCGATGAAAGACCGGCTGCTTAAAGTCTATGCTGGAGGGGAAGCGCGGTCGCACGGCGCGGCTAATTTGAAGACAAGTGCTCAGTCTATGTGCAGATCAAAACAAGGGAACCGCCGCTGACATGTCAGGAATGACATGCACAATTGATCTGCAAGATGAGGCATTTCTTGCGCAAGATGTGGGCAAAACCCGTTCCGCGATCTTTTGTCTGAATTGAAAGTCCGAGAGAGGCGCCGCAGGCTTGCAGCCATGCGGCAACCGGTAACGCTCGTGCAACTGCTTCACTGCGCGCTGGCTTTGCACCGGGAAGAACGGTTCGAGGAAGCGGAACGTCTTTATCGCCGGATGCTTGACATCGCCCCTGGGGATTTCAACGCCCGCCATCTTTTGGGCGTGGCCCGGCACCAGCGAGGCTGTCATCAAGAGGCCTTGGAGCTGATCGGCGGCGCCTTGAAGGCCAAGGCGGATTCGTCCCCGGCGCTTGCCCATTACAGCCTGGTTCTGCAGGCGTTGGGGCGGCGGGAGGAAGCGCTTACAAGCCTGGAAAAGGCTCTGTCGCTGGCGCCGGGAAGCGCCGACTTGTTGAGCAGGCGCGGAAACCTTCTCTGGCAAATGAGTCGCGGTGCGGAGGCGCTTGCCAGCTATGAGGCGGCCCTCAAACTCCAGCCGCGCCATGTGGACGCTCTCAACAATCGCGGTGTTCTCCTCGAAAGCCTGGGGCGGCATAGCGAGGCGCTGGACAGCCTCGACCAGGCTTTGGCCGTGATGCCGGACCACGCCGAAGCGCTGAGCAATCGCGGAAATGTGTTGCGGCGGCTGAAACGCTCCGAAGAAGCGCTGGAAAGCTATGATCGCGCAATCCGGTCGCAACCCTCCCATGCCGAAGCTTGGAGCAACCGAGGCGCCGTGCTGTGGGAGCTGAAAGACATGGCCGGAGCTTTGGCGAGCCTGGAGCGCGCGGCGGCGCTCAAGCCCGGCCATGCGGAAATACTTCTCAACCGGGGGATCGTGCTGCGCGAGCATAGGCGCCTCGGGGAAGCTTTGGCCAGCCTGGACGCGGCTGTCGCGGCCGATCCCCGCAATGGCGAGGCCTTGTATCAGCGTGCCCAGACCCTGCAGATGATGGACCGGCCGGCGGAGGCGGCCGCCGGCTATCAGACCGCGCTTGCGATGGATTCCAAGCACGCGCGCGCGGCGGGCGGGCTTTTGAGCGCCGCTATGCAACTTTGCGACTGGCCGCGGGTGGCGCATGCGGCCGAGGCATTGCGCGACACGGAAGGAGCCGTCGAGCCCCTGGTCATGCTTGCCTATAGCGATGAGCCGGCTCTGCATCTCGAATGCGCCCGTCGCCATGTGGAAAACAAGATTGGCGGCCCGCAATGGTCGGCTCCGCGGGCGGCGGTCCGCGAGAAGAGGATCCGCCTCGCCTATCTTTCCGCGGACTACAAGGAACATGCAACCGCCTATCTGACGGCGGAGTTGTTCGAGCGTCACGACCGGTCCCGCTTCGAGATTCTGGGGATGTCGCTTGGCCCGGATGACGGCAGCGCGATGCGGGCGCGGCTGGCAAGGGCCTTCGACCAATTCCATGACGCAAGATTTTTGAGCGATCGCAAGGCCGCTGAGTTGCTGGCGACGCTGGGCGTGGACGTGCTGATCGACTTGAACGGCCATACTTATGGCGCCCGTCCGGAAATTCTCGCCCATCGACCCGCGCCGGTGCAAGTGAATTTCCTGGGTTACCCCGGAACGATCGGAGCCGGTTTCATCGATTATATAATCGCCGACGAAACCGTACTGCCGGCGGGGCAGCAAGCTTTCTATGTTGAAAAAATCGTCCATCTGCCGCACTGCTATCAAGTGAACGCCGCGCGCGAGGTGGCGCAAGTTCCGCCCTCCCGCCAGGCCTGCGGATTGCCGGAGACGGGCTTCGTCTTCTGCTGCTTCAACAATTGCTGGAAGATAGGCCCCGGCCTTTTCGATATCTGGATGCGTTTGTTGACGGCCGTGCCGGGCAGCGTGCTGTGGCTCCTGGCCGGGGAAGAAAACGCCCGGGCAAATCTCCGCCGCGAGGCCGCCGCGCGCGGGATCGATCCTCAGCGGCTCGTCTTCGCCGGCCGGGCCTCGCAGGCCGACCACCTCGTCCGGCACTGCCACGCTGACCTTTTCCTGGATACCCTGCCCTACAACGCGCACACGACCGCCAGCGATGCCCTATGGATGGGACTGCCGGTGGTCACGTGCATGGGCAAAAGTTTTGCGGGCCGCGTTGCAGCGAGCCTTGTCGGTGCGGCCGGAGTACCCGGATTGGCAACGCAATGTCTGGCGGATTACGAGGCCCTCGCGCTCCGCCTGGCGCGCGAACCCGTCCTGCTCCGGTCCTTCCGCGACCGGCTGCAGCGGAAGGCCGGCAGCCTCTTCGATAGCGTCCGCTTTTGCCGCAGCCTGGAAGCCGCCTATGTCCGGATGACGGAAATTGCCCGCTCGGGCGAGCCTCCCCGCGGCTTTGGCATAGGTTAGAGCAGTTGCAGGAAAAGTATGCGCGAAAACGCTCCCGGACGGCCGGAAAATCAGCGCTTCTTCTTCGGCATGGGCGTGGGCGCCGGCTTCGGCTTGAAGGCATCGAAGCTGACGGCCTTCAGCGAATCCGCGTCTATCGGAAGTTCGTTGGTGCCGGCCGGGAAATTATTCCGCTCAAGGATGTAAGCCAGGATATCCGCCGCGGCCTGCGGTTGCAGCGTTCCCGGCGCATTCAAAGGCATGGTGGCAGCGATCTTGTCGTCGAGATCGGCCAGCGTCATGCCTGCCCAGTCGGGAATGAATTCGCCCGTCAGCGGCGGAGCCTCGCCATTGCCCTCCAGATAGGCACCATGACACATGGCGCAGTGTTGGACATATTGTCCGCGCCCGCGCTGCGCCTGGGCTTGGGTATAGACGCCGTCCCATACGGATGGCCGGGTTGGAGTCTGGCTGGTCTGGGCCAGGGCGGCCGGCCCCGCCGCCAGCACCATCACAAGAAATCCTGCCTGCAATTTGTTTTTCATGATCTGGTCAAGCCGGCTTCGGGAAACGCGCGTAAAGCTGCTCAATGATCTGTACACCGGATTCGGCCTCTTCCCGGCTCTCGACTTCATTGGCGTCATTGATGCCCACCATGTCGCCCTTGGCGGGGCCCGGAGGGTCCATCACCATGATGCCGTCGCTCTTGGAAAGCATGCTGACGCCGTTATAGCTGAGTCCATATTTGACTTCGGGCTGCGGAATCAGCCACGCGGTCTGCCCCCTGACCGGAATCATGTATTTGTCTTTCCAAAGATCTTTGGCGGCATAGCCGGGGCAGTTGATCACGACCTTTTCCTTGAGTTCGCCCAGTTCGGACGGCCTGTGGAATTCGCGGATTTCGATCTTGCCGCCGGCTTCGAAAAATTCACTGAGCAGGACATGACCGTAAGAGCCGAAGTTGAAAAACATGATTTCCGAACGCGAGACATATTTCACCGGGAACGGCGTGGCGCCTTCGGGCAGAATCTGGGGGCGCGGCGTGAGATCCCGGATGCGATCGCTATAGCGGCCGAATTCGGAATTCTGTTGCGGCAGACCCTTTGTGGCGTAGCTGTCCTTGATGCTGGGATCGGCTTCCGGCTCGGCCGGCCCGAAGGGTGTATCCGAAAGCCGGTACTGATCGGCGAAATCGATGGGCCGGCCGGGAAGGCCCATGTAAAAGCGGAACATCTTGTAAGAATAGCGCGCCATCTGTTCCCAGAGGTCGCCGAATTGCGGGCCCGCCGGCTCGGTGAGGGAAATGCGGGAATCCGGCGTCCAGCTTCCATTGGCACGCACCGACCGCGTTCTGGGATACATTTCGCGGGTGTAGATGGTGACTTTGGCGCCGGCCCTTTGGGCGACGACAGCGGCGGTGAGGCCGACAATGCCGCAACCGATGACGGCAATCTCCTTGGGGCTGACCGACATTGCCTTTTGTACGGCGACATTGGCGGATCCCCATGACAGCGACCAGCCGCTGCCGCCATGGCCGTAATTATGCACAATCAGGGCATCGCCGATCTGCTCGGTATCAAAGCAAGGCCCTTTGACCCGGAACGGCCGGATGCAGCAGCGTATATCGAAGATGCGGTCGGGATGGGCGCGAATAGGCGCGAGCGGCGGAGGGATGTCCTCCACTGCAAGCGAAGCGAGAGGCGATGGCGCCACGGCCTTCGGCGTGACGGCGCAGCCACCCAAGCCGGACAGGCCCAAGGCAAGCGATCCATGCAGCAAATGCCGGCGATCCAGGCCCGTGCCGCGACTATTCCTCATCTTGTCCTCATCTTGCCTCCCGGCGGCGGCGAAGATCATTTCGCCTTCTTGGCGGCGACGAACTCGATTTCGACCAAGGGACCGACCGATGCCAGCGAAGCGACCTTGAAAGCGGCGCGCGACGGTTTGTTCGGCTGGTCCTTGGTGCCGAAATAGGTGAGCCAGACCTTGTTCATGCCGGCGAAATCGATGCCGCCATTCACATGCGGGTCCGGCGCCATGAAGACATGCGCCGCCACCACATCGCCGAAGGTCAGGCCTTCCTTGGTCATCTGGGCCTTCAGGCTTTCCAACGCGCCCTTGGTCGCATAGGCGATGTCGCCCCAGTCCGCAGGCTTGCCGCCGGCGGCAGGCTTGAGCGGCTTCGCCAGCATGCCGCTGATATAATATGTGGTGTAGCCGGGCGGTACCGCCACGATCTCGGAGAAAGGCGATGTCGGCGAATCCGCCTTCAGCCTCTCGATATCGGCGGCTCCCGCCGGGGCGCACAGCGCGCTCACGCCCAACAAGCCCAGTAACGCCAGTGTCTTGATCCTTCGCATGACCACTCCTTGCTATGGGTTGGATTCCTAACGCTGCAGTTTCACGTCTGCCGCCGTCACCTTGTCGGTGTAATTGTTGCCGAAATGGGTGCGGACATAATTGACGACATTGGCGACCTGATCGTCGCTGAAATAGTCGCTGAACCAGGGCATCGCCTTCTGGCCATGCAGAACGACGCCGACGGGATAGGCCGCGACCGCCAGATTCTGGTCGCCGGCTAGCGCCGGATATCTCCCCGCCCCGGTCGCGCCCTTGGCGTCGGGCATGTGACAGCCTTGGCAGACGCCCTTGAAAATATCCTCACCCGATTGCTGCGGAAAACTGCCGGCGCGGATCTCCTGCGCGGAAGCGCCCGTCGTCAGCAGGAGAAACGTGGCAAAAGGGAGCAATACATTTTTCATGAGAACCTCAGGCCGTCATCACGCGCTTGTGCAGCCGGCCGATGGCATCGAGCGCGCTGGTGACGGCGCCTTCCTGCCAGGCGGGAATGCGGGAAGCATGCTCGCCGGCAAGCACGATGCGCCCGTCCAGCGCGCAGAGATTGTTGTAATGCGCCTCGCGCCGCTCATCCGTCCATTGACCGGCACATCCCAGGGTCCATGGCACACGGTGCCAGGCGACCGCCACGCCGCAGTCATATTCCTTTTTGTATTGGGCATGGATGTTCTGGCCGTAATCCAGGGCGTCCTTGATGCGGTCCGCCGGCGGCTTGGCGGCGGCGATAAAGGCGTTCGGTCCGAATGTGTAAGAGCCCAGGATGACGCCCGGTCCCTTGGTGAAATATTTGTAGTTGGGATAACCCAGCATGGCGTTGGGCTGGTCGGTGAAGGTGATTCCGCCGTAGATCTGCTCATCCTCTTCCCAGAAGCGGCGCTTGAACTGCAAACCGATCTTGAGCGCCGCCTCATAAGGCAGCTGGTTGATCGCGTTCTTCATCGGCGTCCCCACATTCATGGGGATCTGGCTCAGGATGGAGGCCGGAATGGTGCAGACGCACCACTCGGCAGTAACCTTTTGCGGCGGCCCGCCCTTCAGGCTGTCGACATAGGTGGCGGCGACGCCTTTGTCGTCCTGGTGGATATCGATGACTTTGCAATTGTATTTGATGAGCTCGCCCAACTCCTTGCCGAAGGCCTTGCCGATCATGCCCATGCCGCCCACCGGCTGGAAAATCGAACTCTGGAATTCATAACCCTGACCGGACGCGATCGAAGCCCAGAGCCTGGACTTCAGCAACTCGGACAAGGCCAGCGGCTCGGACGGGATGGGCACCGAATCGATGCCGCCGCCGGGATCGGAATCGAAGCCGCGCCGGTTGCTGCTGGCGAGCCCTTTGACATATTGATAGTTGGCATCCAGCGCTCCCCAATTGCGCAGGGCCGCCAAAAGGATTTCCCGGTCCTCCTTGGACACCGACTGGTCGAGTGCGCTCTGCCGGGTGCTCTTGGAAAGAAGCTCCGCGACATGGCCCTGGAAATCGGCCTGGATGGTGCGGTAGCGCTGCGGCTTGCCGCCATAAGCCTCGGTGGAATGCAGATAGGCGTTGTAATTGACCTGGGTGAATGGCTCGAGCGCGACGTTCAGGCGCTTGGCGTAACTGAGGATGCCGTAATGGTGGTAGGGCAGCCGCCAAGGACCGGGATTAAGATAGTGTCCCCTGGCAAACCCGACTTTCTGGGTGAAGCCGCCCAACTCGGTATAAGTGTCGCCGCCATAGAGCGACCAGTTCCGCCCTCCCGCGCGGCCGTTATATTCCAGCACGGTGACCTTGTATCCGGCATCGCGCAACTCCATGGCGGCGACCATGCCGGCAATGCCGGCGCCTAGAATGAGCGCCGAGGTTCCCGGCGGCGGCGCTGAAAGCTTGATCGGACCGCTATAGCCGCTTTCCCCGGCATAACCCAATTCGGTCATGGCGTGATACATCACCGCGCTGCCCGCCACCGTGCCGATCATATTGAACAAGGATCGGCGGCTCATAACCGAGGAATTCTGCTCGCTCATACATCCCTCCAACACGCGCCCCGCGCGCGAGGCATCCGCTTTTCCTTCTTTTCCCGGGAGTCTCCCAAAAGGCCGGCGGCCTGGCGCGATCAGCGCTCTTATGGTCGGAAATTGTTATAGCGCGACAATGGACTGTCAAGGCGAGGACAATTGATTCAGCGCACGCCGATCGGATTTATCGAACGCAACATTTCACACGCGCCGTGTTGGCGCGCCTTTCTGCCCAACTTATTTGCGTCCATGTCTAATATTTGCGCACCGCGCGGCAAGATTCATTGTTGGGAAGCGCGCCGGATCAAAGCTACACTGTGGTGGAGGAGAAATCGTTGATGTCTGCACGCCGGCGTTTCCTTCCGATCCTTCTGCTCGTGACGATCCCTTGTGCCGCTGCGCCGAACGAGGCGTTGTCGCCGGCCGCAAAACAATGGTGGGCGGATATCAGCGCCATCGCCAGCGATGCCAATGAGGGCCGCCAGACCGGTTCCCCCGGATATATGCGCGCCGCCGACTATGTGATTTCGCGCCTGAAGGCGGAGGGCTTCGCACCGGCGGGCACGGAGGGTTATCTGCAGCCGGTTGGCTTCGAGCAGCAGCTTGTGCACCAGGACATGTCGCGCGCCGAACTTGTGGATGCGAAGGGCGGAGCTTTCCCTCTCAAGGTCGGCGAGGATTTGCTGATCACGGCGGGAGGCGGCCCCCGCCCTGCCGACGCGGACGCGCCCTTGGTTTTCCTGGGCTATGGCCTCAACCTTCCCAAACAGGGATATGACGATTTCGCCGGCCTTGACCTCAAGGGCAAGATCGCCGTGGTTCTGAGCGGCGGACCAAGCACGATCTCCGGCGCGATCAAATCCGATGCCCGCTCCAACCGGGCCGAACAGCTGGGCAAGCTTGGAGCGATGGGCGTGATCAGCTTGACCGCGCCGCATCAGATTGAAATTCCCTGGGCCCGGCAAAAACTGATTGCGCGGCAGCCGGGAATGTATCTGGCCGACGCGAAGTTGCGCGACATGAAAGACGGCTTTTTTACCGCGACGGTGGATCCGGAAAAATCGGAGGCCTTTTTCCGGGGCACCGGCCATAGTTTCGCGGAACTGGCCGCGCTGTCCGACGCATCGAAGGAAGTGCCCCGCTTCAACCTCCCGTTTCGCCTCAAGGCCAAGGTTGAAGCGGATCGGCAACGGCTTGATTCGCCGAACCTGGTGGCCAGTCTGCGAGGCAGCGATTCCAGGCTGGCCGGGCAATATGTCGCCATTTCTGCCCATCTCGATCATCTGGGGGTGGGAGAACCGATCAAGGGTGACCGTATCTACAATGGCGCGATCGATGATGCCTCCGGCGTGGCCGCGGTGTTGGACATCGCCCATCGGCTGAAGGCGGGGCCTTGGCCCCGCCGCTCAATCCTGTTGGTGATTTTCACTGCCGAGGAGAAAGGCCTTCTGGGCTCGCGCTACTTCACGGCGCATCCCACGGTGCCGCAGAACGGCATTGTGGCGGACTTGAACTTCGACATGCCGTTGCCGCTCTGGACGCTCAAAAGCGTCTATCTGCCGGGAGAATCCGAAAGCAGCCTTGGTGCAGACGCCCGTGCCGTCGCCGCCCGGCGAGGTTTGACGGTGGTGCCCGATCCCCTGCCGGATCGCAATGTCTTTATCCGGGCCGACCAGTACAGCTTCGTGCGCCGGGGCATCCCGGCTTTGTTCATGAAATTCGGGTTCCGCAAGAACACGCCCGAGTTCCAGATCGAGCATGATTGGCGGGCCACCCGCTATCACGCGCCGTCCGACGACCTCGCACAGCCCGGCATCTTCAAGGAGGAGGCGGTGAAGCTCGACGCCTATACCGCCGCGATCGCCCTGCGTGTCGCCAATGCGGATTCAACCCCCGCTTGGCTGCCCGGCAGCATTTTCCGCAAATCCGCACTTAGCCGGTGAAAAGGCGCCCGCGGTCTTCCGAAAATATGATCGGGCACGATGAATAGGCTTTCGGCCCGGAACGCAGTCCCTTCTGCCTACTGTGCCCTGACATATTTCCTGAGATTGTTCTCGCCCACATCGGCGGCATAGATGTTGCCTTGGGCATCCTCGGCGACGCCGGATGCCGAGGTTCCCGTATCCGTCATCTTGCTGAGATCGCCCGGATCGGGAATGAAATATTTCAGCTTGCCGGTGATGGCGTCGGCTACGACAATGCCGCGGTTGTTGGGCCCGTCGCTGCGCGCCGTCACATTCTGCCGCCCGTTGGCTTTGGGATCGAGAAACACCGAGCCGACGAAAATATTGTCATGGTCGTCGACATAGACCGAGCTCGGCTGGCCGAACTGTTTCCAGGCGGCAATGAAGGTGCCCTCTTGATCGAAGACCTGGATGCGGTTGTTCTGCCGGTCGGCGACATAGACATAACCCTTGGAGCCGCCCACATAGATGTCATGGGGCTCGCGGAAATTCCCCGGCTCCGATCCCAGCTTTCCCCAGCTCTTGATGAATTTTCCGTCGGGCGCATATTTGACGATGCGGGCGCTTTTGAGCTTGTTGCCACCATGCCCGTCGGCAACGAAGATGTCGCCATTGGACGCGACAGCGACGCCCGTAGGCCGGTCGAATTCATACGGTCCGTTGCCGGCCACGCCTTCCTTTCCGATCGTCATCAGCACCTTGCCTTCCGGGCTGATCTTGAGCACTTCCTGCCCCATCGTGACGCCGGCGGCGTTCTTGGCGGACATTCCCAGAATGGTTTCGTCGTCGTTGGTGTCGGTGGTCCAGATATTTCCGTCCTTGTCGACGGTGAAACCGTGCGGATGGGCGAACAGGCCGACGCCGAAGCTTTTGAGGAGCTTGCCCTCCGGGCTGAACTCCAGGATTGGCGGGTTGGTATCGCCACGGCCGACACAAGTGGCGTCGCCGGCGGGTTTATCGTTGAAGCAGCGCTGGAAGACCCAGATATTGCCGTCCGGCGCGAGATGGACGCGGATGACTTCCCCCCATTTGTGTCCTTGGGGGCCTTTCATCGTTGCGGGAAGCGTCGGCCATCCGTCCACCAGGCGATAAGGGTTGGGAAGATTCGACGGTTTTGGGGCAACGTCTTCCTGCGCCTGGGTTGCCGTGCCGGCAATGATGACAATGCCGGCTGCAAGCCCGGCGCCATAAAAAATTGCGCGCAACATCCTGGCTGTCCCTCCGTGCCCACCTGCTAATTTTATGTATTATCGGCGCCAATAACCACATGGTTTCCGGAAAAACCGCCAAATCGCACTAGGAATTTAACCTACACAGAAATCATCCGGTTGGCGTGCGTTGAACGCCTCGGCTATTATGAATAGACAAGGTTGATGGCGGAATTGAAGATCGCGCGCCGGCAGCCGGCGGAAAGGCGCTTTCCTGCAATGATGGACGGTTTGCTGCAATGACGTTTTCGTGTTGGCTTCAAAGATTGGCAACCGCCGCCGCGGCCTGTTTGTGGGCGGGTTCTGCGTTGGCGCAGACTGTCTCGCCGGCGCCCTTCACCCAGGCCCAGGCTGATGCCGGACGCCAGGAATATGCGGATAATTGCGCCTCCTGCCATGGCGACAATCTGGAAGGCAAAGGGCCGCCACCGCTTGCGGGCAAGGACTTCCTGGCCAGCAGTTTCGGCAAGGGCACGACGGCGGATCTATACAAATATATCCAGACTTCGATGCCCTTCTGCCAGGGCGGCTCGCTTGCCACCACGGCCTACGTCAACATCGTGGCCTTTATCCTGCAGGCGAACGGCGCCAAGCCGGGCAATGAACCCTTTACCCCGACCACCAGCGTGAAAGTCGGCGATATCATCACCGGGGAAACGCCTCCGGGATTCCTGAACAAACCGAAATAGGGAGAAACCCATGTCCATGCGTATGAAGTCTCTGCTCCTGGCATCGGCCATGACGGCCGCCATGCTGGGCATCTCACAGGATGTCTCGGCGGAAGCCGCCGCCACGCTTACTCTCTACGTGGACAACAGCGTCGGCGACGACATCTCGGTGATCAATGTGGCGCAGCAGAAGGTCATCGCCACCGTCAAGGTCGGCGAGCGGCCGCACGCCGTCTGCCCCACTGAGGATGGCCGTATTGTCTATACCACCACCGAACGCGAATTCGCGCTCAAGGCCATCGACACCGCGACCAACACGGTGGTCAACACCTGGCCGCTTCCCGCCGATCCCAACGAATGCGCCGTCACCAAGGACGGGCACTATGTTGTGGTACCGCTGCGCGGCAACAACACCGCGGTGATCCTGGACACCACCACCAACCAGTTCGTGAAGACCCTGCCGATCCGGGGTCCGCACAATTGCGCCACGCCCTTTGGCGGCAGCAATGACTTCGTCTTTTGCGAGGAGCAGCGCAGCTGGACCATGGCCAAGATCGACATGAAGACGATGGAGATTGTCGACAAGCTCAATGTCAACGGCGAGGCGCGTCCCTTCATCGTGACGCCGGACATGAAGACCATGTATGTGGCGCTGAGCGATCTCGGCGGCGTCGCCATCATCGACGTGCCCAACAAGATGGTCGAGCAGGTGGTCCTGCCGAAGACGAAGCTGATGGGGGATTGCGCGCTGGAGCCGTCCAATACGCCCACCCATGGCATCGGACTGACGCCCGACATGAAGAAGCTCTGGATCACCGACGTGGCCGGCGCGGCCGTTTATGTCCTGGATCTGCAGACCAAGAAGCTTTCGCAGCCGATTGCGGTCGGCAAATGCCCGAACTGGTTTGCCATCAGCAATGACGGCAAATATGTCGCCGTCTCCAATACCGGCAGCGACAGCGTTTCGATCATCGACGGCAAGAGCTACAAGGTGCTTTCCGAAATTCCGGTGGGCAAGGGCCCCAAGCGCATCGACATGGCCTACGTGCCGGCGCGGAATTCCTGACCGGGAAAGCCGGCGGGCACGGCCCGCCGGCTTAACGGGTCCGGTGGAGGATGCAGTTGACCTCCACGGTCTGCCGCGCCGCGTTGGGCGGCCCGGCCCTCACGATCGTGCGCAGGAACTGATAGCCGGGCTTGGCGCAACTGACTGGAACCGTCTCGGTGGTGAATCTGGGATCTACCGATCCCCGGTACCGCCCCTGTTCGTCCGTGACCAGCGCAAGTTCGCGCCCGACCAGGACGGTCACGCCGGGCAGCAGGGCGCCCTGATCGTCCTTTGCCGAACCGAAATACTTGATGCCGCCGCTATTCTCGTCTGCGTTGTTCGGGTCGAAAACATACTGCGCCGAGGCCGGCGAAAAAAACGCCAGTCCGGCCACAGCGCCGGCTGCGGCCAGAGGCAGTCCTCCGGTGAGCTTCGCAACATTTCGCCGAAATATATTGGCGCCTTCAGCCATGCGCATTCAGCAGCTTTCAGAAGCGCCGTCAGATCAACACATCGCGGGGGCTGAAGAAAGCCCTAATAATTGAATCGGATGCCGAGGCGGAAATAGCGGCCCAGCATGTCATAGGTGCCCGGAACCGTCGTGGTGAGCGATCCCTGCGCCTTGACGTTGCCGGCGACCGACGGAAACATCGCCGGCGGCACGTTGGTGACATTGTCCATGGCGCCATAGAACTGGATGTTGTCATTCCATTTGTATGAGCCGCGCAGGTCGAGATAGGCGACAAAAGGCAGCTCGAACCCGTTCGGATCATAAAGATTGGCCAATGCCGCCGTCGAAAGGTTCCCGGTATTGGCGGTGTTGGTGTACTTGTTGCTGCCGTACCAGCGGCCCTGGACTGTGATCGAGAAAGGTCCGGTGGTGTAGTCGGCGGAGACGATACCTCTCCATTTCGGCGTGCCGGCGCTGTCATTGGTGGGCGTACCGGGCTGGCTTTGGGTCTGCTCGTCGTTCAGGTTGGCGATCGCGGACCAGGCAAGCGAACCCTCCCAGAAGTCCATGGTGTAATTGGCTTGCATGTCCAGGCCGGAGGTGGTCAGGCTGGCAAAATTGATCGGTGAATTGATCAATCCCGAAAGGGCGCCGCCGGGACCCCCGAATATCAGGTGGCCGCAAAGCGGATCGTTCGCGTTGCCCATCGTCCCCGGATAAAGCTGGCTCGGCAGGCTGGGATTGCACTGATTGAGAATGGTGTTGTTGCTGACGCTGGCGATCTGGCCGGTCAGGTTGAT
>CAZEFQ010000152.1:0-94532 GCA_964511505.1 uncultured Rhizobium sp. | reverse complement strand
AGGGAAGGACTCCGATGCGCTCGGAGGTCAGTGCGGTTGAACCTGTCCGGCGAAGATCGTGCGGTGTGGCGTGCTTCATCTTCTTCGCGCCGATAACGTCAACCATTGCGTGGTAGATGCTGCTGGGCAGGACGCCCTTGTTTTCGATTCGCCAGCGCGGCGATGGAAAAACGTAATCGAGCTAATCGCTTGGCCGAATGGCAATGGCCTCTTCAATCAGTTCTATGGCTTCGTCCGTCAGTGGGACCAAGTGCGGAAGGCCGGCCTTCATACGATCGCCGGAAATCAGCCAGGTCTTGGTATCGAAATTCAGTTCATCAAGGCGCATCCCGGCGACTTCGTTCTCCCGAACGAGAAGAAGGGTGCAAAGCTGGAGAGCAATTCCCATCGAGCGGCTAAGGTAAAGGGGGAGGATCTTACCTTTCTTGTTTGGCGCCAAGAATTTTGGCGGGTCCAGAACCGCGTGCCAGAATTCCCGCAGCTCCGCATCATTGAGTGTCCGGGTGCGAGGTTTGGTCGTGCCAATCACGCCGAAACCAGTTGCCGGATTAATAAGTATGAGGTCGTCGTATTCAGCAATTCCAAACGCGAAGGTTTGGCGGATAACTGCCTGCACCTGGATGGTCTGAGCCTTGATGCCTTTGTCCATCAGGTCACGCAAAATCTTTTTTACGGTGGACCGCTGGATATCCTCGATGAACGTCGTACCTAGCTTCGCCTTTAAGTAGCGCCTGTAGACGCTCTCCTCATCGGAGATGGTGCGCTCGCGCTTTTGCTTTTTCCGGGGCTTCCAATGTCCTTTCCTGCTGGCGTCAATGTAAGCATCGAAAAGTTCCCCGAATGTTCGCACGGGTGCTGATTTGACCGCCTGACGGGAACGGCGCCGTTCCGAAGCGGGATCGTCCCCAGTCTTCGTTTGGGCGAGCAGCCTGAGCGCTTCGTCCCGGGCGTCAGCAAGCTTGAGGGCAGGATAAGTCCCGATGGTGAAGCGGGGTTGGCGTCCGCCTTCTGTACGGTAGCGCAGCACCCAGGTCTTTCGACCCTGGCTAGATACCCGCAGGACGAGCCCGCTAATCTTCTGGTCAAAAATCTCGACCCGCTTGCCAGCGGGGGCCGTCAGGGCCTTGATGAAGTTATCGGTCAGGGGGGGATTCGCCACGGGGTTCAGGCCTCCTTAGAACGTCACCGTCGGTCGGATCGATTGTCCTGGCGGGGTACGTTTGGGGCACACATGGGGCACAAAAAACCGAAACTGCCCGGATGCGCGTGAAACGATCTGTAACCCGATTTCCAAGGTCCTCTAGGGGACGCCGATCAGGTGAAACAGCGGTGAACAGGCTGAAACACCTGTTTTTATTATTAGGAAACCGCCGCTCTATCCTGCTGAGCTATGGGGTCACGCGTCCAATATCGGCGAGTTGATGCGAGGGGTAAAGGGCCTGGAAACCGCGTCCTCGGTCCCTGGCTGCACCTCGGACCCTCGGCGCTTGGCCGCGCCCGCTGAGCTGTGGGTCAGCCACCCGCCAAATGCCTTATTTTTGGAGAGAAAGCCATCTTGTCGGCTGGAAATTGCGGAGATTGGCGGTCCATCCCGTCACCCTGGGGCTCACCAGGTTGCTCTGGGCGGGAAAACGCAGCGGCACCCAGGGATAGTCCTTGAGCGCCATCGCTTCCGCCGCCGCCAGCGCTTGTCCGCGCCTGGCCAAATCGTTTTCCCTCTCCGCTGCTTCCAACGCCGCGTCGAAGCGCTCATTGCGGTAGCCGGCATAATTGTTGCCGCCGCCGGAGCGCAGCAGATCGAGGAAATTCGCCGCATCGTTGAAATCGGCATACCAGCTGGCCGAGGCAAGTTGGAATTGATGCAGGCGCAGGTCTCTTAGCTGCACCGGCGCTTCCACCGTCTCGATGGCGAGATCGATATAGATGGGCTTGAGCATGGCCTGGAAGATCACCGCCAGCCGGCGGTTGTCGCCATTGGGCGTGGTTTTATAGCGCAGATGCAGGCGCTCGAACGGTCCATAGCCCGCCTGTTGCATCAACCTTTGCGCCTCGCCAAGCCGGGCGGAGAAGGGGCGCCCCCGAAAATCCATCGCCGCGCCCTTGCCGCTCTGGCTTATGGGATAATTGGCGGTCCCCGGCGGTACATAGCCGTATGCCGGTGTCTCGCCGGTTTTCAGCACCTTGTCCGTCACCGCCTCGCGGTCATAAGCAAGATTGATCGCCCGGCGCACGCCAGCGTCTTTCAATTTGGGATCGGCAAGATTGATCGCCACATAGGCAAGCGCCAGCGAGGGCGTGACGCGCAGCGCAGCGGCCATGTTGGCGCGAAGCCAGCCTATCTCGCGCACCGGCGCGGGCGTCTGCACGTCCAGCTCGCCGGCCCGGAATCGTTTCAGGGCGGCGTCGGCATCCGCCGTGGGGAAATAATTGACCGTGGCGATGGCCACCTTCTCCGCCTCATAGAAGCGGGGATTGCGGACCAGCGCGATGTGATCGTTGGGCACCCATTCCTTGAGCAGATAAGGCCCGTCGCTGACGTAATTTCCCGGCCGTGCCTAGCCCGCGCCTTTGGCTTCCACCGCATGTCGGGGCAAGGGCAGGGCGCTTTCATGGGTCAGAAGCTCCGGCAGGTAGGGAGCGGGATGCTCCAGCCGCAACACCAGGGTTCCGGCATCCGGCGCGGCCACACCCAGCGCCGCGCCGGGAAGCTTGCCGCTGTTCACCGCCTGGCCGTTCTTGAGAATCCAGAGATTGTAGGCGTAACGCGACGCCGTCTTGGGATCGAGCAGCCTTCGATAGGCGAAGACGAAATCCTCGGCCGTGACCGGACGGCCGTCGGACCAGCGCGCTTCACGCAGATGAAAGGTCCAGGTGAGGCCGTCCGGCGATGCCGTCCAGCTTTCAGCGATACCCGGAATCGGGCGCGCGCCCGCATCCAGGGTGGTGAGCCCCACCATCAGGTCATGGAGGATATTCTCTTCCGCCAGCGAACCGGCGAAATGCGGATCGAGCGAATCCGGCTCGGCGCCATTGCCGCGATTCAGGGTCTGCGCCGCCGCAACAAAAGGGAGCAATGCGAGGAGCGCGGCGAGAGCAAATCTCCGCGCCATTCAAACGCTCACAATGTCGCGGTTGAGGCTGAGCCAGCGGCTGCGGTTGAAGTTGGTGGGATTGGAGATCCAGTTCTGTACCTGGGGCGAGACGATGTCGCGGGTGACATCGTTCATCAGGGTGATCACGCCCACTTCGTCCAGCAATATCTGTTCCGCCTCGGCCATGGTCTTTTGCCGTTCCACGGGATCGTGGATGAAATCCGAATTGGCCACCAGCTGGTCATAGCGGGAATTGGAGTATTGGCTGTAGTTGAGATCGGTGGTGGAGGTGAGAAACAGGAACAGGTAATTGCGTGGATCGCGGTAATCCGCAATCCAGCCGGCGGAAGCGACATCGAAATCCTTTTTGCGCAACAGATCGTAGAGGATCTGCGAATCCACCGGTGCCGGTTTCATCTCAATGCCCACCTCGCGCCACATCGCCTGCAGGGTGATCGCTATCAGCCGCCATTCCACGGCATTGTACATGGTGAGATCGAAGGTGAGCGGGTTATCGGGGCCAAAACCGGCATCTCTCAAAAGAGCCCTGGCCTTTTTCTGGCGCGCTGCATGCGGCAGGTCACGGAAAAATGTATAAGACGAATAGGGATAGCTCGGCATGCCGGGCGGCACAAAGGTGTAACCGGGTGTCTGGCCGATTCGCAGCACCTTGTTCACCAGGGTTTCCCGGTCGATCGACATCGCCAGCGCCTGGCGGACACGAAGGTCGCTGAAAGGCTTGCGCTTGCAATTCACTGGCAGCCAGTAATTTGAGACGATCGGCGTGATCCTAAGTTCGTTGGGAATAACCTTGCGCAGGATCGGAATCTCCTGATAGGCCGGACAACGATTGGATAGATCGAGTTCGCCGGCGCGGAAGCGCTTCAACGCCGCCGCCGAATCCTGGGTCGGGTAATAGAAGATTTCATCGAAATGGACATTGGCGGCGTCATAGAAAAGCGGGTTCTTCACCACCCGGACATGACCGTTGGGCACCCATTCCTTGAGGATGAAGGGGCCGTTGGAGACGTAGTTGCCGGGCTGGGCCCAGGCATCACCATATTTCTCCACCACATGCCTGGGCGTCGCATACATGGTGGCATGCATCAGAAGCTGGTCGATGTAAGGCACCTGGTAGAGCACCTGGATTTCCAGCGTGCGCGCGTCGATGGCACGCACGCCGACGTCCTCGGGGCGAACCTTGCCTTCGGCGGCCTCCTGCATGTTCTTGATGAAATAAAGGATGGAGACATATTGCGCCGCGGTCTTGGGATCGCCGATGCGGCGCAGGGTGAAGACATAATCATCCGCCGTCACCGGCGTCCCGTCCGACCATTTGTGCTCGCGCAGCTTGATGGTGTAGGTCAGGCCGTCCGCCGAGGCGCGATAGCTTTCGCAGGCGCAAGCGACCGGATTGCCTGCGGCGTCATGGTGCATCAACCCGATCATCAGGTCTCCGATGATCCAGTCTTCCCAGCTGGTGGTGGATTTTTGCGGATCGAGCGTGGTGGGCTCGGCGGCATTGCCCCGCTGCAGGATGCGGGGGCTGGCGTTTGATAGATGAAATCCGGAACCAGGCGGCTTGCGGAAGGCAGCGTAACCGAGGCCCAACGCCGCAGCGCCGCCGGCCGCCAGCGCCAAGCGCCGTGTCCAGCCCGGTTCCTGGGTTTTTTTCATGGGCTTAGGCTAGCATACAAAGCTTGATCTGGTCTGCGTCAGAGGGTCATGCTGTCATCCTGGTTCCGCCAAGCATCGGGCGGCTTGGCGCCGGGAGCATGTCGGCGCCAGGAAAAGAGGAGGGGACTTATGAAAGTGTTTTTTGCCGCCGGATTGGCGATTGTGGCGTTCACCGTCCCGGCCATCGCCGGCCCCCGCGATGACGTGCTTTACGGCATCTCGCGCTGCGGCGGCATTGCCGACGACCGCACCTGGCTCGATTGCGTCTATGGCGCCGCGCAGCCGATGCGTGCCCAGTTGGGCTTGCCGCCGGCGCCCGTCTCCCAGCAAAGGCTGGTGCCCCCCGCCATGCCGGGTTTCGCCCCGGCCGCACCCGCCGCCATGCCCGGCGCCGCCGCGGCGCGCCCAGCTCCTTCTTACGCGGGCGCCCCGCCGGCCGGCCCTGCTTACGCCGCCGCGCCGCCACCCGCCGAGCGTCCGGGTTTCTGGTCCCGCCTTTTTACCCCCACGCATGAAACTGCCGAACCGCCCACCCGGATGACCGCCTATAAATTCGATGCCGCCGGGCATTTCACCGTCACCCTTGCCAATGGCGAAGTCTGGGACCAGGACATCGGGGACAACAATCTGGCGCGCTGGAACAAGCCGGCCGCCACTTACACCGTGCAGATCGAGCCCAGTTCTTCCAGCTACCATTATCTGCGCGTCGGC
Organism: uncultured Rhizobium sp.; assembly: GCA_964511505.1. GTDB lineage: Bacteria > Pseudomonadota > Alphaproteobacteria > Micropepsales > Micropepsaceae > Rhizomicrobium. The sequence goes on along the minus strand of CAZEFQ010000152.1, from coordinate 89,052 downwards.
ACCGAGAAATACATGGTCACCAAGGATTAGCGCGCTTTTCGATCAATCATGTTCTGCCACAAAATGGCCGGGCGCCACTTCGAGCAGTTGAGGCCGGTACTGCGCCGCGTCGGGATCGTCGATCCGTTTTGACTTGAGGAAGGTGAGCGGCGCCCGCCGGTCAAGCGGTGAAGGCATGTCGCCGGTCAGCAGCATGCGCGTCCTGGCCCGCTCCCCCTTGGGGTCCGGCGTGAGCACGGCCGAGAGCAGGGCCCTGGTATAAGGATGGCGCGGATCGCCATAGACCGTCTCCGCCCCGCCCATCTCCACCACCTGGCCCAGATACAGCACCATCACCCGGTGGGAAAGCTCGCGCACCACCGACAGGTCATGGCTGATGAAGATCAGCGAAAGGCCGCTCTCCCGCTGCAACTGTTTCAACAGCGCCACGATCTGGGCCTGGATGGACACATCCAGCGCGCTCACCGCCTCGTCGCAGATCACCATTTTCGGCCCCACGATCATGGCGCGGGCGATGCCGGCGCGCTGGTTCTGTCCGCCCGACAATTCATGCGGATAGCGGTTGATCCAGGAGAGATCGAGTCCGACATGATCCATCATCGCGCGCACCCTGGCGCGCACGTCGTCCCGCGGCAGCCCCGGAATCAGCGCGATCAGCGGCTCGGCGATGGAAACCCCGATGGGCTGGCGGGGATCAAGGCTCGCCAGCGGATCCTGGAACACGATCTGGAAATCCTTGCGGGCGCTTCTGATCTCCTCCTGGCTTTTGCCTTCCAGATCACGCCCCAGCCAGACCACCCGGCCGGCGTCTGCCGGCAACAACTGGATCACCGCCCGGGCAAGGGTGGATTTGCCGCAGCCGGATTCCCCCACCACCCCAAGCGTTTCGCCCTGGTTCAGCGTGAAGCTCACCCCGTCCACCGCGCGCAAGGTTTTCGGCTTTTGAAACAGGCCCTGGCGCACCGGAAAATAGACCTTGAGGTCCTTTACTTCCAACAAAGGCTGGGTGCCGCAGGCTGGCGGCACGCTGCGCTTCTCCGGACGCGGCATCGCGTCCAGCAGCATGCGTGTATAGGCGTCCTGGGGCGCATAAAAGATGTCGTCCACCGGACCCTTTTCCACCACCCGGCCCCTTCGCATCACCGCCACGCGATCGGCGGTGCCCGCGATCACCCCCATGTCGTGGCTGATCAGCGCGATCGCGGTTTTCCTGTCGGCCTTGAGCGCTTTGAGGATTTCCAGGATCTGCGCCTGGACCGTCACGTCCAGCGCCGTGGTGGGCTCGTCCGCGATCAGGAGATCGGGACCGGTTATGGTGGCGATGGCAATCATCACCCGCTGGCGCATCCCGCCCGACAATTCGTGCGGATATTGCTTCATGCGGCGGGCGCCTTCGGGAATGCGCACATAGTCAAGCATCTCCAGCGCCCGCGCCTGTGCCTGCGCGCGCGGCATTTTGCGGTGAAGCGCCAGCGCCTCGACGATTTGCTCGCCCACCGTCATGTGCGGCGTGAGCGAGGTGAGGGGGTCCTGGAAGATCATGGTGATCCTGGAGCCGCGCAGCGCATTCAGCCTCTTCTGCGGCGCATGCAGGATTTCCTCGCCGTGATAACGCACACTGCCGCTCGCCCGCCCGTTGCCGGCCAGAAGCCCCATGGCGGCAAGGAAGAGTTGGCTCTTGCCCGAACCCGATTCACCCACCACCCCCAGGCAGGAGCCTTCAGGGATGTCGAGGCTCACATCCTTGACCGCATGGACCGTGCCGTCCGGCGTCTCGAAATGCACATTGAGGTCGCGGATGGAGAGCAGCATCGGCGCCCGTCACCTGTCCTTGGGGTCGAGGGCGTCGCGCAGGCCGTCGCCGATGAAATTGAAGCAGAACAGGGTGACGGCCATGAACAGGGACGGGAAGATCAGGGTCCAGGGCGCGCTTTCCATTTGGCCGGCGCCGTCGGAGATCAGGACCCCCCAACTGGTCAGGGGTTCGCTAATGCCCAGCCCGAGGAAGGAAAGAAAACTCTCGGTGAGGATCACACCCGGCACGGTCAGGGTGACATAGACCACCACCGGCCCCACCACATTGGGAATCACATGGCGGCGGATGATGGCGGCGCTCCCCACCCCAGCCGCCCGCGCCGCCTCGACGAACTCCTTCTGCTTGATGGAAAGGGTCTGGCCGCGCACGATGCGCGCCATGGTGAGCCACTCCACCGCGCCGATGGCCACGAAGAGCAGCACGAAATTGCGGTCGAACAGCACCATCAGGATGATCACGAAGAAGACGAACGGGAGCGAGTACAGGATATCGACGATCCGCATCATCAGATTGTCCGCCCGGCCGCCCAGGTAACCGGCGGTCGCGCCATAGACCACTCCGATCAGGAGCGACACCAGGGTGGCGACCAGCCCCACCGCCAGTGACACCCGCGCGCCATAGAGCACCCGCACGAAGAGGTCGCGGCCCACCATGTCTGCCCCGAACCAATGGGCGCCGCCGGCCCGGCAGGCGACCTGGCCGGGCCACCAGTCGGGCGCGCAGGAGACGATGTCGTAATTGATCTCGTCATAGGCATAAGGCGAGAACAGCGGCGCGAAGACGGCGAGAAACACGATCACTGACAGAAGCAGGATGCTGGCCATGGCGGCGCGGTTCCTGAGCAGCCTGCGTCTTGCATCCACCCAGAGACTGCGGCCCTGGACGGCCTGGACCCGCTCCATCAGGTCCGCGTTGACGGTGCTGCCCGTCGCGATCATGCCCGCTTCACGATCATGGCGCGGGTCATGTGAGCCGGATTCGCGGATCGAGCAGGCCGAGTGCGATATCCGCCACGAAATTGAGCAGGATGATCAGGCCCGCGTAGCAGACCACCACCCCCAGCACCAGGGTGTAATCCCGGTCGAGCGCGCCCTGCACGAAATAGCGGCCGATGCCGGGGAGCCCGAAAATTTCCTCCACGATCAGGGAGCCGGTGAGAAGCGCGGCTGTGGCGGGCCCGAGATAGCTGACCAGGGGAAGGATCGCGGCGCGCAACGCGTGGCGCATCACGATGCGGGCGGTGGGGACGCCTTTGGCCCTGGCGGTGCGGATATAATTGGCGCGCAGCACTTCCACCATGGAGCCGCGCATCAGCCGCGAGATCACCGCGATCTGGGGAAGCGCCAGGACCGTGACAGGCAGGATCATGTTGCGCAAGGCGCCGCCGTTCCAGCCGCCCACCGGAAGCGAGATGTCATGGCCGAAAAACGTCACGCCATAGATGCCGAACAGCAGGGTGAGGATCGGAGCGGTGACGAAAGTGGGGATGGTGATGCCGGCCATGGCCAGGGTCATCACCGAATAATCCTGCCAGCGATTTTGCTTCAGCGCCGCGTAGATGCCCATCAGGCTGCCCAGGATCAGGGCCAGGCTCATCGCCGAGAGTCCCAGCCGGGCGCTGACCGGAAGGCCTATCCCGATCAGCTGGTTCACCGTGAAATCCTTGTTCTTGAAGGAGGGGCCGAGATCGCCATGGGCCAGCCGGGAGAGATAGATCAGGTATTGTTGATAGACCGGCTTATCCAAATTATAGGCCGCCTCGATATTGTGCTCGACCTCGGGCGGCAGGCGGCGGTTGGAATCGAAGGGTCCGCCGGGCGCGGCATGCATCATGAAGAAGGTGAGGGTGATGATCACGAACAGGGTGGGCAGCGCGCCGAGGAAACGCCGGAATGCATAAGCCGCCATCAACCAAGCCCCGTTCGGGCCGCAAATCTCCAAGCCTATTCAGGGCAGGAGCAGGCGTCCTGTCAATGCGACGTCTGCCACATCCGCCAGCGTGAATCGATCCGGGCGCCGTTCTGGAACCACCATTGATCGTCCACCGCGAAGGCGGTGGCGAAATGCGCCGTCGGCAGATAGGGCCGCATGTCGGGACCGTCCGGATTTTTCCCCAGGAAAGCCGAGGAAGAGCGCCTTGCCGGTCCATAAGGCACAAATGCGGCCACCGCCGCCAGCGGCCGGGAGCCGGTGGCGAAGCGGATATAGTCCATGGCGATATCCTTCTTGGGGTTGTTGGCCGGAATGCCGAAGGCATCGAATTCGTAGAGTTGCCGGTCCCAGATCACCGGAGGCACCGTCCCCCGCCTGGCGGCATCGGCAAGCTGACCGTTAAGCGCGGTGGCAAAAGCCGCCTGTCCGCTTTCGATCATCGGGAGCGGCTCGCTGTCCCGGTCATACCAGGTGAGGCTGGGTCCGAGGCTTTCCAGCTTGGCGAAGGCGCGCTGAAGCCCGGCCTCGGTCGCAAGCGTGGCATACACATCCTTGGGCGGCACGCCATCGGCCAGCAGCGCCATTTCCAGATTGTATTTGCCGTTGCCGCGCTTGAGCGCGCGGCGGCCGGGAAACCGCGCGGTGTCGAAAAAGTCCCCCAGGGTTTCCGGTTGGGCTCCCGCAAACCGGCCGGTGACGATTACCTGGGAATAGACGATGCTGCCCACCCAGCAAGGTCCGATCGCACCCGGTACGAAATCCTTGGCAGCGGCGGTGCCGTCCTCTCCGGCGGAGAGGCTGTTGGCATCGATCTTCTCCAAAAGGCCGCGGGCACAGGCCTCCACCGCCTTGGGCAGCTCGAAATCCACCACATCGCCTTTGAGCTTGGAGAGCGCGCCCTCCCATTCCGCGATATGCACATCCACACGGTGGCTGGCGGCATAGGGCCGCATCTGGGCGGCAGCCTGGGCCCGGCCATACGGGCCCGCCCAGCTGGTGACCGTCAGGATGGGCAGGGGCCGCATATACCAATAAAGCACCCCGACACCCGCCAGAATGGCCACGGCGGCGGCCAGGAGGATTTTGCGGATCATGGGGTTAGACTAGCCTTCCCCATGGAGGACGGGAACCGGCCAACCGGCTTGCTTTTAAGGACCCCCGCTCATAGTTTCCCGGCCCGTTTCGAGGCCTATTCTCGAGGTTTGTGCAGTCGTAGCTCAGCTGGTTAGAGCGCCGGATTGTGGATCCGGAGGTCGGTGGTTCGATCCCACCCGACTGTACCAGTCAAGCAGGTCCCCGGCATAAGGAAACCCCGTCGTCCGGGCGGACGGCGGGGCTTGCAAGGAATGGCCCGGGCCGGCTTATTCCGGGAACTGGTCGCCACGATAGCGGTAATCCACCATGGCGAGCGCTTCACGGCGGGCATCGCCGACGCAATGCCCGGAATCATTCACCGGCACATAGACTGTCTGCGGAAATTTGGCATCCAGTTGGGCACAAGCCCGGTGCGCCGCGAAATCGATGCGGCGGTTGAGCATGGCCCTGTCCGAACGCTTGGAGAGATCAAGATCGCCATAACGGACCGTGCGGCTGACCATGATGGTCTCGCTCTTCATCCCGCCTTTCAATGGCAGGGGGTTTTCATAGCGGGTGATCGGCGGTCTCACGATAACCCGTTCCTGCGCCAAGGCAGGGCCGGTTAAGACCGGCAGACCGAGAATGACGGCGGTGCCGGCGATGAGAATCTTGTTCAAAGCCATGTTCGGCTCCTTGGTTGGAACACGAATGTATAAACGTCCGCGCCGGGCTTTCCGTGCCGTTCCGCAATAAGGCTCCGCGCCACAATTGTGCCCCTTTGTCGCCTCCCTGACAGGACAAGCGCGGCTCGCGCGGTTAATATTGGAGCACCTTTGCAAGGGGAGCTTCCATGCGCCTGATCCGGCGAAGACTTGCCTGTCAAAGACGGGCCTCTCAAAGATTGGCTGCCCTTTTCTGCGCCGGTATCACCGCTGCGCCTTTTCCCGTGCTTGCCGCCGCGCCGCCCGCCTTGAAGCAGCAGGCCGCCGCCAATGTGGACGCCAATGCCAAGCTGGTGCAGCAGATGGTGGACCAGGTATTCAGCTATGCCGAGCCCGGCTACCAGGAATTCCGCACCTCGGATTATCTCACCGGCATTCTCGAGAAGAACGGCTTCAAGATCAGCCGCGGCATCGCCGGCATTCCCACCGCCTGGACCGCGACCTGGGGCGATGGCGGACCTTTGATCGCCTTGGGCAGCGACCTGGATGATTTGCGCGGCCTCTCCCAATATCCCGGCATTCCCCACCTTCAGCCCATGGTGGCGGGCGCGCCCGGGCATGGCGAGGGCCACAATACCGGCATGCCGCTGCAAATCGCCGCCGCGCTCGCCGCCAAAGCGGTGATGGAGAAGAACCATATCAAGGGACGGCTGATGCTCTGGCCGGGGATCGCCGAGGAATTGCTGGGCTCCAAGGCCTATTATGTGCGCGCCGGCCTGTTCAAAGACGTCGACGCCTGCCTCTTCGTCCATGTCGGAAACACGCTGGGAACCAGTTGGGGGCCCAGCAACTCCACCGGCATGGTCTCGGTGGAATACACCTTCCATGGCAAATCGGCGCATGCCGCCGCCGATCCCTGGGACGGACGCAGCGCGCTTTCTGCCGTTGAGATCATGGACGTGGCCTGGAGCTTCCGCCGGGAGGTGCTGCATATCAGCCAGCGCTCGCACCGGGTGATCTCCAATGGCGGCGACCAGCCCAATGTCGTGCCTTCGGAAGCCTCGGTCTGGTATTATTTCCGCGAGCACGACTTCGCTTCGGTGAAGGAGCTTTACGACACCGGCAACACCATCGCCGAAGCCGCGGCGATGGCCAGCGGCACCACCGTCACCCATCAACTTCTGGGCGAGGCCGCGCCCTATTACGGCAACCGTCCCCTGGCGGAAGCAGCTTATGAGAACGTCAAGGCGGTCGGGATGCCCAAATGGACCGAAGACGACCAGGCCTTTGCCAAGATGGTCCAGACCGAAAACCACCTCAGGCTCCAACCCCTCGCGACCGGCGTCGGCCCTTTGCGCGCCGCGGTGCCGGAGGGTCAGGCCACCGGCGGCGCCTCCGACGATATCGGCGATGTCACCTGGAACTTGCCCACGATCACCATCAACTATCCGTCCAACATTCCGGGCGCGGTGACTCATTCCACCATCGCGGCAATGAGCGAAGCCACGCCCATTGCCCATAAAGGCGCCGTCGCGGGCGCCAAGGTGGTGGCAATGACGGTCCTGGACCTGATGACGACGCCGCAAACATTGGCCGCGGCGAGGGATTTTTTCCAGAACACTCAGCTCAAGAGCCAGAAATACGTTTCTATGCTGGCGCCCGGCGACCAGCCGGCCATTCACATCAATGACGAGCTGATGGCCAAGATGCGTCCGCAGATGGAGAAGTTCTATTACGACCCGGCCAAGTACGCGTCCTACCTGGATCAGTTGGGGATATCCTACCCTTCCGGGACCCTCAAACCGCCTTCGCAGCCGCAAAGCGAAGGTCCGACATTGACAAATTGACCTCTAGGTCGCCGTCGGCCGACCGCGATGGCAAATTGTCCGAATTGACAAGGCGTTACCGGAAGTCAAAACTGGCGCCATAACAAAATAGTTCGGGGACGAAGATTTGCACTTTTGCTGACACGCCTGGCACGTCTGGCAGCGCTTCCACCGCTGGCCGGCTGACGGGTTTTGCGACACCTCCGGCCACACGGAAAACCGCCTCCGCGTAGGGGAGGCTTTTGGAAGGAATTGACGATGAAGAAATTCGGCCTGTTTTTTTCGCTGATGATGACCGGCGCGGCCGCGCTTCCGGTTCTCGCTGCCGACACCAGCCCGCTCACCAAGAATGGCGTGCTCGAGCGCCTGATGGAGAATACCGGCGTCTACAACAAGTCCAAGACCGGCACCACGCCGGAGTTCGTGGTCGACCCGTCCTGGCCCAAGAATTTGCCGCACAGCTGGCTGCTGGGCCAGATCGGCGGCCTTTACGTGGACAGCCACGACCATATCTGGATCTATAACCGGCCGCGCACGCTCACCACCGACGAAGCCGGGCTGGAGCCGCCGGTCCCCGGGGCCAAGAACGCGGAGGGCGTGCCGGTCGACGGCATCGGCCATCCTCGCCCCTACGGCACCATCGAGGATTGCTGCAAGTCCGCGCCCTCGGTCCTGGAGTTCGACACCGACGGCAACCTGCTCAAGGCCTGGGGTGGTCCCTCCGATCCGGGCTGGCTGGCCACCCATTGCAAGGAATCCGACGGCTGCATCTGGCCCAATTCCGAGCATGGCATCTATGTCGACCAGAATGACAATGTCTGGCTGGCCGGCAACTCCGGCGCCAATCGCGGTGCCCGTGGCGCCCGCGGCGGCACGCCCGAACCGCCCGCACCCTGGCAGACCAATACCCATGGCGGCGACGGCTTTGTCTTGAAGTTCGACATGAACGGCAATTTCAAGATGCGCATCGGCGGCACGCCGCAAGGCCCCAACTCCAATGACACCAATGGCGGCATCAACGGCACGCCGGTGCTGGACCAGCCCGCCGACATGACGGTGGATCCCAAGACCAACCGCCTCTATGTCGCGGACGGTTACGGCAACCGCCGCGTCCTGGTGGCCGACGCCAACACCGGCAAGTTCATCGGCTATTTCGGCGCTTACGGCAACAATCCGATCGACGACGCCGCCGCCCGCGCCGCCGGTCCCTGGATGAACGATTACACCAAGGGCAACAAGAAGCCCGCTTTCTTCCGCAATCCGGTGCATTGCGTGAAGATCGCCAATGACGGCAAGGCCTATGTCTGCGACCGCGGCAATGACCGGCTCCAGGTGTTCGACACCAACAGCCCCGAACTGGGCAAGCCCTGCAGCAATCCCACCGGCCAGCCCGGCAAGTGCGGCTTTGTCGCCGAGCAACTGATCAGCGAGCACACCAACTCGCCGCCGCCCGGCACTTCGGTGTCGTTGAACTTCTCACGCGATGCGGCGCAGAGCTGCCTCTATGTCGGCGACAATTCCAACATGACCATCTACATCCTCAACCGTTCCAATCTTCAGGAACTGGGCCGGTTGGGCCGTCAGGGCCAGAATGCGGGCCAGATCCACTGGCTGCACCAGGTGAGCGTGGATTCCAAAGGCAACCTCTATACCGCCGAGGTCGACACGGGTAAGCGCATCCAGAAATGGATCCATTACGGACCCGATGGCTGCAGCGGCACCGGCAATCCCGTGGTCGGCGGCGTGGCGCCGGAGAACAGGTAATTCCTGGCCGGCCGGCCATCGATCTCTCAATAAGCGCCTCTCTCAAAATGGGGGAGGCGCTTATATTTTGCTGCCGAACGCCGCTTCGGTCTTGGCCTTTACGTCATCAAGACTGACGCCCGGCGCCAATTCGATCAGCATCAGCCCGCCCTTTTTGCGGTCCACCGCGAACACCGCGAGATCGGTGATCACCATGTCGATGCAGGCGCTCCCGGTCAGCGGCAGGGTGCATTTTTTCAATATCTTCGACTGCCCGGCCTTGTTGGCGTGCTCCATCACCACGATCACGCGCTTGACGCCCGCGACCAGATCCATCGCCCCGCCCATCCCCTTCACCATCTTGCCGGGAATGGTCCAGTTGGCGATGTCGCCCTTTTCGGACACTTCCATCGCGCCCAAGACCGCCATGTCGATATGGCCGCCGCGGATCATGCCGAAACTGTCGGCAGAGGAGAAAAAGCTGGAGGAGGCAAGCTCCGTCACCGTCTGCTTGCCGGCGTTGATCAGGTCGGGATCCTCGTCGCCTTCATAAGGAAAAGGCCCGATCCCCAGCATGCCGTTCTCGCTCTGCAGCGTCACTTTCATGCCCTTGGGAATGAAATTCGCCACCAGGGTGGGAATACCGATGCCGAGATTGACGTAATAGCCGTCCTTCAATTCGCGCGCCGCGCGCGCCGCCATTTCTTCGCGTGTCCAGGGCATCAGACTTCCTCCCCAGCGGCATAGGAAGCCTCGGGCCGCTTCCTGACCGTGCGCTGCTCGATGTGCTTCTTGTAGTCATGGCCCTGGAAAATCCGCTGCACGAAAATGCCGGGCGTGTGGATACAGTCATGGTCGAGTTCTCCCACCGCGACCAGTTCCTCCACTTCCGCGATGGTGACCTTGCCCGCTGTGGCGATCATCGGATTGAAGTTCCGCGCCGTCTTGCGATAGATCAGGTTGCCTTCGGTGTCGCCTTTCCAGGCCTTGACGATGGAAAGGTCGGCCTTGAGCCAGCGCTCGCGCACATAGGTCTCGCCCTCGAACACTTCCGTCGGCTTGCCCTCCGCCACCACCGTGCCCACGCCGGTCTTGGTGTAGAAGGCGGGAATGCCCGCGCCCCCGGCGCGGATGCGCTCGGCCAGCGTCCCTTGCGGGTTCAATTCCAGCTCCAGCTTTCCGGAGAGATAGAGGCTCTCGAACAGCTTGTTCTCCCCCACATCGGAGGAGATCATCTTCTTCACCTGGCCGTTGTTGAGCAGCACCCACAGCCCGCGATTGTCCGCGCCGCAATTGTTGGAGATGATGGTGATATCCTTCACCCCGTTCTGCTTGAGCGCCTCGATCAGGTTTTCCGGATTGCCGCACAGGCCGAAACCGCCGGCCATCACCGTCATGCCGTCAAAGGGAATGCCGGCCAGCGCGCTTTTCGCGTCGGGATAGACTTTGCCTGCCACGTTTTCCTCCAGTCTTTTCTGGCCTTGCGCTTTCTAGGTTGCGCTCGCTGCAGTGCATTATGTACGCCATGCCACACCGGCTTTGGCAAGCGCATTCATGCCATAAGTCTTTGAAGAATCGGTTATTTACTCCGCATGGTGCCCATTCCTTGCCGGGCTGATAGGCCCCCGTTACAAACCCCTGCGATTCAAGACAGATTTCCCTTATGGGCGATTCCAAAATCAACCGGCCAAAGGCGCGGCTGCCGCGCGGCTTCCGCGACCGGGGCGCGGCCGAGATCGCGGCCGAGCGCGCGGTACTGGAAACCGTGCGCCGTGTTTACGAATCCTACGGCTTCTCGCCGCTGGAGACGCCCGCCTTCGAATATACCGACGCGCTGGGCAAATTCCTGCCCGATCTCGACCGCCCCAATGAAGGCGTCTTCTCGCTCCAGGATGACGACGGCCAGTGGCTGTCGCTGCGCTATGACCTGACCGCGCCGCTGGCCCGCCATGTCGCGGCAAACTTCCAGCATCTCACCAAGCCTTTCCGCCGCTATCAGTTGGGCCCGGTCTGGCGCAATGAGAAGCCCGGTCCTGGCCGCTTCCGCGAATTCCTGCAATTCGATGCCGACACCGTGGGCTCTTCGTCCCCCGCCGCCGATGCCGAACTGCTGATGATGGTCTCCGATGCTCTAGAAGCGCTGGGCCTCAAGCGTGGCGAATACATCGTCAAACTAAATAATCGTAAGTTGCTCGACGGTGTTTTGGAAGTTGCGGGCTTGGACCTGAAAGATCAAGCTCGACGCGGCATCGTAATGCGCGCGATAGATAAACTCGACCGGTTAGGGGTTGACGGCGTTCGCGCGCTACTGGGCAATGGACGCAAAGACGAGTCCGGGGATTTCACCAAGGGCGCAGGGCTCAGCGCTGATCAAATCAATCGCATCCTTGTGTTCATAAAGCCAGAAGGAAACGCCCAAGGCGATATCCTTGATGAAATAAGAACGGCCATCCAAGAAAGCGCTATTGGTCAAATTGGCGTCGAGGAGTTGAGGCGGATTAGAGAAATTTTCTGCGCGTGCGGCTATGATGATGACCGCATTCAGATCGACACAAGCGTTATCCGCGGCCTCGACTATTACACCGGCCCCGTCTTCGAGGCCCAGCTCACTTTCCCGGTCGAGAACGAAGTCGGTGAGACGGTGGTGTTCGGTTCTGTCGCCGGCGGCGGGCGCTATGACGACCTGGTGGCGCGCTTCACCGGCCAGCAGGTGCCCGCCACCGGCATCTCCATCGGTGTCAGCCGGCTGATCGCGGCCCTGCTCAACCGCGGCCTGCATGATCCGGTGCCGCTGGTGCTGGTGACGGTGATGGACAAAACCGAATCCGCCCGCGCCTTTGCCATGGCGGCGGAATTGCGCTTGGCCGGCGTCCGCGCCGAGACCTATGCCGGCACCGGCAAATTCGGCGACCAGATGAAATATGCCGACCGCCGCGGCGCCGCCATCGCCGTGATCGAAGGCGGCGATGAGCGTGCGCGCGGCGAAGTCACCCTCAAAGACCTGGCGCTGGGCGCCGAGCTCGCCAAGTCGGTGGAAAGCCGCGCCGCCTGGACCCAGAACCGCCAGGCCCAGATCACGCTGCCGCGTGACAGTCTTGTGGCCGCCATAAAAGAGATGTTGAGGAAAGGCTGATGGTAGCCTTTCCTTATTACGCCGCGGCCGACATCGCCGCGCTCAATGACCAGGCCCTGGCGCTGCTCAAGCTGTTCGCGGCGCGCGGCTATACGCGCGAAGAACCCTCCATCCTCCAACCGGCGGAGATTTTCCTCGACCGTTCGGGCGAGGAGATCCGCCGCCGCACCTTCACCCTGACCGATCCTTCCGGCCGCGAGCTTGCCTTGCGCCCCGACCTCACCATCCCCATCTGCCGGCATGCCGTGGAGGCGGGCGCCCCGTTCCCCGCCCGGCTTTGCTACAACGGGCTGGCCTTCCGCTATCAGCCCAACCGGCCCTCCCGTCCCACCCAGTTCTTCCAGGCCGGGGTGGAGCTTCTGGGCTTGCCGGATGCCGCCCAGGGCGAAATGGAAATCCTCTCCCTTGCCTTTGAGGCTCTGCGCCTGGCCGGGCTCCCCGGCTTTGAGATGCGTTTTGGCGACCTCTCTCTGTTTGGCGCCCTGGTGGATGCGCTGGCGCTGCCCGCCCATTGGGCGGCCCGCCTCAAGCGCCATTTTTGGCGCGCCGGCTATGTCGAGACCCTGCTTCAACGCCTGGGCCAGGGCGCCGGCAAAGCGCCTTCGCGGGGCGCGATCGAGGCCCAGTTGGCCGAGGTTCCCAACGCGCCCCCCGCCGGCCGCGAGCGGGCCGAGGTGATTGAGCGGGCGCTGGCCCGTGGCGCGGAGGCGGCGGCCCTGCACCTGGACCCTGCCATCGCCGGGACCATCACCAAGCTGTTCGCCATCTCCGGTCCCGCGCGCCCGGCCCTGGATGAGATTCACAGGCTCCTCGGCAGGGCGGGTATCGCGCTCGACGGACCCTTGACCGCGATGGAGGCGCGTCTCGACACCATTGCCGGGTTGGGCCTCGACCTCGGCAAAGTGCGCTTCACCGCCCATTTCGGCCGCAACATGGAATATTACACCGGCTTCGTCTTTGAGCTCTGGTCGCGCGACAAGGAAGGCCCGGTCCAGGTGGCGGGCGGCGGCCGCTACGACACATTGATGGAAAGCCTGGGCGCGAAAACGCCCGTCTCCGCCATCGGCTGCGCGCTGCGCACCGAGCGGATGCTGGTGGCCAGGAAATTCCTCGAAGGCGCGCCATGAGCGGGCTCACCATCGCGCTTCCGTCCAAAGGACGGCTGAAAGAGGCTTGCGATGCCTGGTTTGCCGGCGCCGGCCTCAGGCTGGAATTGACCGCGGGTGCGCGCGGCTATCGCGGCGTCTTTCAGGGTGTGCCGGGGGTGGAGGTGATGCTGCTGTCCGCCTCGGAGATCGCCGCCGCGCTCCTGGCCGGCGACATCCATCTCGGCATCACCGGCGAGGACCTTCTGCGCGAAGAGGCGCCGGAACTGGAAACCCGCATGCATCTGGTCCTGCCGATGGGCTTCGGTTTCGCCGATGTGGTGGTGGCGGTGTCGCGCTATTGGATCGACGTTTCCACCATGGCCGACTTGGACGATGTCTGCGCGGCTTACGCCGCCCGGCACCGCCGCCGGCTGCGCGTCGCCACCAAATATGCGCAGCTGACCCGCGCCTTCTTCGCCCATGCCGGCATCGCCGATTACCGCATCGTACCATCCGCCGGCGCCACCGAAGGCGCGCCCGCCGCCGGCACCGCCGAAGTGATTGTCGACATCACCACCACCGGCGCGACATTGAAGGCCAACGGTCTCAAGGTGCTGGACGATGGCGTGATACTGAAAAGCCAGGCCCAGCTTGCCGCTTCCCTCGCTGCCGATTGGGATGAAGATACTCGCGCGGCCGCGAAAACTCTGTTGATTCGCTTAGAGACTAAAGCTGCCCGTCCGCTCTATCCCGCCTTGGCGGAAAGGCTTCCTCGCTAACTCTGCTGTCATTCCCGGCCGAGCGCACGAAGCGCGCGAGGGAAGGGAATCCAGCGCGCCTCCCTCGCTTCGCTCGAAGAGGGGCAAGCTTTTCTAGGCTCGCTTTTGCTCGCCAAGAAAAGCTAAGCCAGCGTCAGTGAGTTCCTCACCCTGAGCTTGTCGAAGGGTGAGACTTCAATGTGGGTTTCCGTTGACACTATCCCGGATATCGAGATCCCGCACATGCTCCTTCTTCCACCGCATCATGGTGAAGATGCGGGTGCGGCCGGAGGGATGATCGTACAGCATGGTCTCTTCCCACGGCCCCGGATCGAGCTTGCGGTAATCCGCAAGCTTGAGCACCACGGTGGCAAAGGCATCGGGTTTCCTCACCGCATTGACGCCGAAAATGTCCGCTTCATTCTCCATGCTGCGTGTGATGGAGTTGGTGACGGGCGCGACCGCAAACAGGAAAATGCTCATCAGCGCCACCAGCAGCGGCAGACCGGCCACATCCTCGGGCTCGCGCACCTGCCAGTTGCCGCCGAAAATCCCGGTTGAGAGGCGGAAGGCGAACGCCACAAAGCCGAAACCGACCAGGGTGACCAGTCCCATCAAAAGGATGCCGCGCAGGGTGTGCGCCATCACATAATGGCCCATCTCATGGCCCAGGACCGCGAGCACCTCGTCCGGGGTACCGCGCTTCAGGAGATTGTCATTGAGGGATACCCGTGTGGTCCCCAGGAAGCCTGACACATTGGCCGAGATGCGGGTCGATTGGCGGGATTCATCCACCAGCCAGATATTGTCCGTCTCCACGCCATTGGCGCGCGCCAGCGATTCGATCTGCTGCTTAAGCGGACTGTCGGGGAGGGGCGTGTAGCTGTTGTAGAGGGGCGCGATGAAAACCGGATAGACCACCTGCACCAGGATGGAGAAGGCGATCACCACGCCGGCGCCCCACAGCCACCAGCTTTCGCGTGTCCGGCGGATGGCGGCATAGAAGACGGGAAGCGCCACCACCGCCGCGATCAGGGTCAGCGCGAAACTCTTGGCAAAATCCGAAAGCCACTGCAGGAACGTCTGGTTCGACAAGCCATAGGCATGTTCGCGCACATAACCTTCATAGATGCTGAGCGGCAGGGTCGCTGCCGTGACGACGGACACGTAGATCAAACCGAACAGCATCACCTGATAGACGCGGCTCCTGGTCTTCTCCGCCGCCCAGTCGCGGATGCGGGCTGAAAGCTTGAGCCAGAGCAGAAGCCCCGCGACCAGCAGCCCATAAAGGAAATCCACCAGCGCCCAGCCGTAATTTCCGTTGGTGTAGGCATCGGACCTGGCCCGCGCCGCGCCGCCCACCCTGTCCAGATAGGCATTGGTGGCCGAAAGAGGATCGAACTGCGGCGTGGTATCCAGCACCGGAAGCTGGTTGGTTTCCACCTTGACGGTGGGTGCCGCCACCGGCGGCAATTGCTGGCTGGGCGGCAAATCCTGCGCCATGCCTGAACCACCCAAGCCGATCAGCAAAATCAAGCCGATCGGCAAAATCAGGGCCACCAGGCGCGCCCGCGATACCATTCCCGTCCTCCCCGCCGGCACCCTAACAGATGATTTATCGCATGCCAGTTCCGTGTTTTTGCCGCAAAGCTCGTGGCATGATTGTCTCAATGTGGCATCGCTGCACATCATTCCATTCTCCGTGGACGGACATGATCCGCTTTCTTGTCCCTATCCTGCTCGTCATGGTTGTCGAGCCCGCCTCAGCCGCACCCGACATCGGGCGCGCGGCAGAAAAGCTGCGTTACGACAATTGCCTCAGCCTCGCCACTCGCGATCCGTCCGGCGCCCTCGGCGCCGCCACCAAATGGGTGGCAGACAAGGGCGGCGGCCCGGCCCAGCATTGCGCCGCGGTCGCTCTGGTAGGGCTGAAGCGTTATGCCGAGGCGGCGGACAAACTGGATGCCCTGGGTGGCGCCCCCGGCATGGGCGCGCTCAGGCCCGCCCTGTTCGACCAAGCCGGCAATGCCTGGATGCTCCATGGCGATATCGACAAGGCGGTGGCGAGTTTTCAGGCGGGCCTGGCGCTCACCGCCTCCGATCCCGATCTTTATGGTGATCTCGCCCGCGCCCAGGCCATGCAATCCGACTGGGGGGAGGTGGAATCCGATCTCAACGCCGCGCTGGCATTGGCGCCCCGCCGCGCCGATTTTCTGGTTCTGCGCGCCAGCGCCCGCCATGCCCGGCACCGCATCACCGAGGCCAGGGCCGATGTTCAGCAGGCCCTGGCGCTGGAGCCAAGGAATGCCGAAGCTTTGGTGGAGCGCGGCAGCATCGAACGCGACACGGGCGATTTCGCTCATGCGCGGGCAGACTTCCAGGCCGCGCTGGCCTCGAGACCGGCGCCGGAAACCGCCGATGCCGCAAGGCGCAATCTCGCCGCGCTGGATGCCGCCACAAGAGCTCCCCTCAAGCCGAAATAGCGTCCCACTCCGCCTGGACGTCGCTATCGGTATCCCGGCTGGCTTTGGCCAGCAGTTCGAACTCCGCCTCAGGCAACAAGCGCTTAAGCGCCCACACCGCCGCGCCCCGGACTAGGGGAGAGCCATCGTGTAAGAGCCCGCGCGCATCGTCCGCCAGTGTCTTGTCACCACTGTTACCAATGGCGATCAGCACATTGCGGATAAAGCGGTCGCGGCCGATCCGCTTGACCGGGGACTTGCGGAACAGGACCCGGAAGCCGGCACCATCCAGCCGCGCCAGTTCGACGAGCCGTGGGGCCGCCAGCTCTTCCCGCGGATTGAGGACGCGGCTCTCTTGCGCAAATTTATTCCAGGGACAGACCGCCAGGCAGTCATCGCAGCCATAGATGCGATTGCCCATCAGGCTGCGCAGCTCGCGCGGGATCGGTCCTTTGTGCTCAATGGTGAGGTAGGAGATGCAGCGCCGTGCATCCAGTTGATAGGGGGCGGGAAACGCCTTGGTGGGGCAGACATCCAGGCAGGCGTGGCAGGCGCCGCAATGGTCGGTCTCGGGTGGGTCGGGCGGCAGGTCCAGGTCGGTGAAGATCGAGCCCAGGAACAGCCAGGAGCCGAAATCCCGCGACACCAGATTGGTGTGCTTGCCCTGCCAGCCGGTGCCTGCTTTTTGCGCAAGCGGCTTTTCCATCACTGGCGCCGTATCGACAAACACTTTCACCTGGGCGCGATATTTCCGGAAAATCTCTCCCGCCACCGCCTTGAGCTTTTTCTTCACCAGGTCGTGATAATCGTCGCCCGCCGCATAGACCGAGATCGCGCCACGGTCCTTGCGCTGAAGCACAGCCAGCGGGTCATGGCCCGGACCATAATTCAGTCCCAGCATCACCACGCTTTTCGCAGCCGTCCACAAAGCTCTGGGATCGGCGCGTTCTTCCGCCCGGGTCTCCATCCACGCCATGGTTCCGTGATGGCCGCGTTCCAGAAAGGCGCTAAGTCCTTCCCGGCTGCCCGCCGCCGCATCGGCGGTGGTGAAACGCACGGCATGGAAGCCCGCGCCCAAGGCCCAAACTTTTATGTCTTTTTTTATCGCGCCAGCGTCCGGCATGGCGCATTGTAACAACCCCGGGCTTTCCCGCCTCACGGAAATCGAGGATTATCCCGGCCCCGAATCCCATGCCCGGAATCCAATGTTAAAGGACCTCCCATGAAGCCCCTGATCGCAGCCGCGTCCCTTCTGATCTTGGCCGCCGGTCCCGCCTTTGCCCAGGCCCCAGCCCAAGGTCAGTCGCCCCACCCCAACGCTTTGGTGGAATTTCCCGCCAAAGGCGGCGCCAAGCTCACCGTCATCACCCCTGCTTTCCAGAACAATGGCGACATCCCTTATGAGAACACGCAATATCGCGGCAACATCTTTCCCGGCCTGTCCTGGTCGGCCGGGCCCGCAGGCACCAAATCCTATGCCGTGATCATGCAGGACACCGGCGGCACGATGCGCGACGGCTATCCCATCCTGCATTGGACGCTTTGGAACGTCCCCGCCAATGTCACCAAGCTCGACGCCGGGATGGCACCCACCGGCAATCCATCCGGCTCGGCTTATGGCCCGAATATGCGTGGTGCTGCCCAGCCCTATACCGGTCCGCGCACGCCCGCAGGCCCCAAGCATCCTTATCATCTTCAGGTCTTCGCGCTCGACACCACCATTCCGGTGGATGCCTCGGCGACCTATGTCAGCCTCACCAGCGCGATGAAGGATCACATACTGGCATCCGGCGAAGTGGTGGGCATGGGTTCGGTGGATCCCAACGCCCCGCCGCCCGCGCCTCGCCCGGCGCCCGCTCGGTAAAGATGCGAAGCATCCCTCTCCCCCTCAGCGGGAGAGGGTAGGGGTGAGAGGGAAGCTTTTCAAAAATCCAGTTCCGCGTAATGCGCCACCGGCGGCTGGCCGGGCACGCGGTCGGCCAGAATGGAGCGGAAACTGGGCCGCGATTTCAGCCGCAGATACCATTCCTCAACAGACGGAAAACCCTCCCACGGCACTTCGCCGAAATAGTCGAGTGTTGAGAGATGCGCCGCCATCGCCAGGTCACCCAATGAAGGCAGCCGCCCGGCGAGATTGCCGTTCAATTCCACCGCTTCACCCACGGCCTTGAGCGCCAGTTTCAATTCTTCCCGTCCCTGGCGGATCACATTCATGTCGGGCGCCCGCTTTGCCGGTGCGCCCGTGTAACGCTGGCCCGCCTTTTCATAGACCACCCGCTGGGTGACGCTTTCATGGAATGGTCCCATCGCCCAATCCAGCCAGCGCAAGCATAAGCGGCGTTCACCGGCCTCTTCCGGCGCCAGCGGATGCTCAGGGTAATGCCCTTCCAGGTGATCCAGGATCGCCCACACCCCTTCGCAACGTGTCCCGTCCAGGTCAATGAAGACCGGCATGGAATGCCGTGCATCCTCGGCCAGGACCGGATCGCAAGCCACCCGTTTTTCCGCCACCATCAGGCGGGCGAGCCGGCAGGAGGGCGACAGCATCAGATGAATCAGGCGGCGCATAAGCTGTTCTTACGCAAGACCCTGTTCGAAGGCAAAATCCTCATTTGATACAGCTGTCCAAACCATCGCGGGCCACCACCGCCGCCTGGCCCATCAGATAACGGCTGCGTTCCGCCACATAGGGCCCCGGCTCGCCGGCATTCCATTTGTCCGGATCCGGCAGGATTGCCGCCAGCCGCGCCGCCTCTGCCCGCGTCAGTTGCGCCGCGCCTTTATGGAAATAAGCCCGCGCCGCAGCCTCGGCGCCGAAATTGCCGTGCCCCCAATCCACCAGATTGAGATAGGCCTCCAGGATCCTTTTCTTGGTCCACAGCGCCTCGACCATCACGGTGAGATAGGTCTCAAATCCCTTGCGCACCCAACCGCCCTGATAGGTGAGAAACAGGGTGCGTGCCGTTTGCTGGCTGATGGTGGAAGCGCCACGCAGCCTTCTTCCCCTGGCGTGTTCCGCCAGCGCCTTGTCGATCTCTTCCCAGTCAAAGCCGTGATGGACACAGAAATTCTGGTCCTCGGAGCCGATCACCGTACGCGCCAGGATGGAAGGAAGCCGCTCGCGCCAGGCGTAGTGCGCGCCATGTCCGGAGATGAGGCTGAACAGCATTTGAGGCGTCCCGGGCACCGGCAGGGCGCGAAAGATCAGGAGCAGGCTGGCCGGCAGGATCACCAGGACCAGGAGCAACACCAGAAAAATTCGCCCCAGCCAACCGCTGCGTTTGATTCGTCCGGCCATCGCCAACCATACCAAAACTTAAGAGAAAGATTTGCGAGCCGGCCATGCTCCCGGGTGTCACCCGGGGGTTGACCCGGCCATCGATCTTGCTAGGTCTTAAAAAGCGACACCGTCCCCGCGAAGGCAATGCACGACATTCTGATTTCCATCATCTTGGGGCTGGTCGAAGGCGTCACCGAATTTCTCCCCATTTCTTCCACCGCCCATCTCCTGGTCACCGAGCGGCTGTTGGGCCTCTCCAATGATTGGGAAGCCTTTACGGTGGTGATCCAGCTCGGCGCCATCATGGCGGTGGTGGCGATCTATTTCCGCCTGTTCTGGAAAGCCCTGATCACGCTGCCGACCTCTGCTGATTCCCGCCGCTTTGCCTTTGGCATCATCCTGGCGCTACTGCCGTCGGTGGCGGCGGGGCTGGCGATGAAGAAATATCTCGACCAGGTCCTGCTCAACCCCGCTGCCGCCATGCCCTTTATCGCCATCTGCTGGATCATCGGCGGGATCGTCATCCTGGTCCTGGAGCGCATGGCGCCCGCGCCCCGCTTTCATGAAGGCGACAGGCTGCCCTTGCTCAAGGCCTTCCAGATCGGCTGCTGCCAGATTCTCTCGATCATCCCGGGCGTGTCGCGTTCGGGCGCCACCATCTTGGGGGGCGAGCTTCTGGGGGTGGAGCGCAAGGCCGCAACGCTCTTCACCTTCTATCTGTCGGTGCCCACCATGCTGGGCGCCACCATCCTGGAGCTGCACAAAGGCGCCCAGTCGCTGAGCAAAGGCCAGGGTCTCGATATTGCCATTGGCTTTGTCGTTTCCTTCGTGGTTGCCTGGATCGTGATCCGCCAATTCCTGGCAATCGTGGCGCGCTTCGGGCTTTCGCCCTTCGGCTGGTACCGCATCGCCGCCGGTCTTGCCTTGGGCGCTTGGCTGCTCGCCGGGGGAAGCTAATCGGCAGTGCGGAATTTTCCGCCGCCGGCGACGCCGGCATATTCGCCCTTGGCCCGGAACCGCCAGAGATAGGCGGGGATTTCCGCTTCCACCGAATTGGGGATGATGCCAAGGTCCGCCAAGGTCAAAGCGGTGGGCGAGACCACGTTATCATGCTTGAGCAACCGCACCTGGTCCGGCGTCAGCAATGGCTTGGGCGCCAGCTGCAGGAAAAAGGCCTTGAACATCGCCAGGCCGAAGGGCAGGGGGATAAGAGCCCGTTTCCTGCCGGTCTCGCGGCAAATAATTTCCAGGATCTGACGGAAGCTGTAAACGGTCGGGCCACCCAGTTCGTAGGTTTTTCCTCGTGCTTTCTCGCTCGAGAGCGCAGCTGCGATCGCCGCCGCCACGTCGGCCACAAAAACCGGCTGGAATCTCGTGCGTCCGCCCCCGATCAGCGGCAGGACCGGAAAAATGCGGGCTAGGCCTGCGAAACGATTGAAGAAATCGTCTTCGGGTCCGAACACGATGGACGGCCTGAAAAGGGTGGCTTGGGGAAAAGCGGCCCGCACCTTCGCCTCACCCTCGGCCTTGGTCTGGGCATAATGGGAATCGGACTCACTGTCGGCGCCGAGCGCCGAGACATGCACCAGCGTGCTGGCGCCGGCTTCCGCCGCGGTCCGCGCGATATTCTCCGCCCCCTCGCAATGCACCTCCTCAAAGCTCTGTCCTCTCGGGTAGAGAATGCCGGTGAGATTGACCACCGCATCGGCGCCCGCCACGGCGGCTGCAACCTGGTCCTTGTCGGTGATGTCGCATTTGACGGTGGCGATCTGGCCCACGCTGCCGGCGGGCTTGAGGAAAAAAGCGCTGTTGGGATGGCGCACCGCCACGCGGATGCGCCATCCACCCCTGGCCAGCGCCCGCACCGTGTGGCGGCCCAGGAAACCCGAACCTCCGAATATTGTGACCAACCGAGCCATGGGAATCCCCGATATCGCAAGCCTCTTTAGCCAATCGCCCGCGGCCTCGGAAGAGCGATGTTTATCCAAGTCCGATCAAGCTGTTGACGAGGCGCCCGGCCACCCCTAAACAACGGCCCCTCGGCATCTGCCCAGATGGCGGAATTGGTAGACGCACTAGTTTCAGGTACTAGCGCTGCAAGGCGTGGAGGTTCGAGTCCTCTTCTGGGCACCATATCCGGTCATCGCGCCGCCTCCCGGGGCGCAGCCGCATCCAGATAGGCTTGGTATGTCGCCGCCATCGCGGCATTGAACGGCGTCTTCGCCGTCCATCCCATTGCGGCGAGGCGGGAGACATCCATGACTTTGCGCGGGGTGCCATCCGGCTTTGCGGTGTCGAAGGTGAAGCGGCCGTGCCAACCTGCGACCTCTGCGATGCGCTCGGCCAATTCGCGAATGGTCATGTCGGTTCCGGTGCCGACATTGACATGGGGCTCGCCGGAATAGTTCTTCATCAGGAACACCAATCCATCGGCCATGTCGTCCACGAACAGGAATTCGCGCTTCGGCGTGCCTGTGCCCCAGAGTTCGACCGTGCCTTTGCCCTCGCGCTTGGCATCGGCGATTTTCATGATCAAGGCCGCCACCACATGGCCCTGGGCCAGGTCGTAATTGTCGCCGGAGCCGAACAGATTGGTGGGCATGGCGGAGATGAAATCGCAGCCATATTGCCGGCGGTAAGCCTGGCAGAGCTTGATGCCGGCGATCTTGGCCACAGCATACCATTCGTTGGTGGGCTCCAAGGGGCCGGTCAGGAGCGCATCTTCCTTCATCGGCTGCGCCGCCAGCTTGGGGTAGATGCAGGAAGAGCCCAGGAACAACAGCTTCTTCACTCCCGCTTTCCAGGCGGCGTGGATGACGTTGGTCTCGATCACCAGATTGTCATGAATGAACTCTGCCGGGCGGGTGGCATTGGCCATGATGCCGCCCACCGTGGCGGCAGCTAGGAAAATCGCATCCGGCCGGTTTGTCATAAGCCATTGCTCGACCTCGGCCTGGCGCGAAAGGTCCAATATCTCGCGTCCGGCAGTGAGAATATTGCAATTCTCTTTCGCAAGGCGGCGGACAATCGCGCTTCCCGCCATGCCGCGATGCCCCGCGACCCAGACCTTCTTTCCTGCCAGAGGAAAAAGCTCAGGCACTGTTGCGGCCCTGTTGCATGACCCGGAGGTCGTTTTCCATCATGTCCCGAACCAGCTCCGGAAAGCTGGTTTCCGGCTTCCAGCCCAGCATACGCGCGGCCTTGGAAGCATCGCCCTGCAGGAATTCCACCTCGGTGGGGCGGAAATAGCGCGGGTCCACCTTCACCAGTACCCGGCCGGTCTTTTTCTCCACCCCTTCCTCTTTAACATCCTTGCCCCGCCATTCGATGGCGATGCCGACATGGGCAAAGCTCTTTTCGACGAATTCCCTCACTGTGTGTGTCTCGCCGGTCGCCAGCACATAATCGTCCGGCTTCTCCTGTTGCAGCATCATCCACATGCCTTTGACATAATCCTTGGCATGGCCCCAGTCGCGCACCGAGTCCATGTTGCCGAGATAAAGGCAATCCTGGAGGCCGTGATGAATGGCGGCCACGGCGCGGGTGATCTTGCGGGTGACGAAAGTCTCCCCCCGGATCGGGCTTTCGTGGTTGAACAGAATGCCGTTCGAGGCATGGATGCCATAAGCCTCGCGGTAATTCACCGTGATCCAATAGGCATAAACCTTGGCCGCGCCGTAAGGCGAGCGCGGGTAGAACGGAGTGGTCTCGCGCTGCGGCTTTTCCTGCACCAGGCCGAACATCTCCGAGGTCGAAGCCTGGTAAAAGCGCGTTTTGCCTTCCAGCCGCAAGATGCGGATCGCCTCCAAGAGGCGCAGTGTCCCCACCGCGTCGGCATTGGCGGTATATTCCGGCGTCTCAAAGCTCACCGCGACATGGCTCTGGGCGGCGAGGTTGTAGATTTCGTCCGGCTGGGTTTCCTGGATGATCCGGATCAGGTTGGTCGAATCCGTCAAATCCCCATGGTGCAGGAAAAAGCGCACCTTGGCGCCTTCATGCGGATCTTCATAAAGATGATCCACCCGCCCGGTGTTGAAGGACGAAGAGCGCCGCTTCACGCCGTGCACGATATAACCCTTGGCCAGCAGCAATTCGGCCAGATAGGCGCCATCCTGTCCCGTGGCACCGGTGATGAGAGCGGTTTTTTGCGACATGGGCTGACGATCTCGCTATTGGACGGGACGATGAATATTGAGGTTGCGCATCGCCTAGCCCACCGTCCGGCGGCCGACGCTGACATAGTGAAAGCCGCTCTCGGCCATCTGGGCGGGACGGTAGATATTGCGCAGATCCACCATTAAAGGCGTCTTCAGGGCCGCCTTCACCTTGGCCATGTCGAGGGCACGGAACTCATTCCATTCGGTCAGGATCACCACGCCGTCGGCGTCCACCAGCGCGTCATAGGCGTTGGCGGAGAAGCCGACTTGCAACTGCTTGGCGGCTTCATGGGCGCCTTCCGGGTCATAAGCGCGGATGGTGGCGCCTTTTTCCATCAGATAAGGCAAAATCACCAGGCTGGGCGCGTCGCGCATATCGTCCGTGTTTGGCTTGAAAGTGAGGCCCAGGACGGCAATGGTCTTGCCCTTGACGCCGCCAAAAGCGGTTTCGATTTTCTTCGCCATATCCAGCTTGCGGCTGTCATTCACCTGGACCACCGCTTCGACGATTCGGCTCGGGGCGCCATGCTCGCGCGCCGTCTTGACCAGGGCCAGCGTGTCCTTGGGGAAGCAGGAGCCGCCAAAGCCCGGTCCGGCGTGCAGGAATTTCGAGCCGATGCGGCCGTCCAGGCCGATACCGCGGGCGACATCCTGCACATCGGCGCCGACTTTCTCGCACAGGTCGGCCATCTCGTTGATGAAGGTGATTTTGGTCGCGAGGAAAGCGTTAGAGGCATATTTGATCAGTTCGCTGGTCTCGCGGCTGGTGAACAGCATGGGCGTTTCATTGAGGAAGAGGGGGCGGTAGATCGCGCGCATCACCTCGCGCGCCCGTTCCGTGTCGCAACCGACCACAATGTGGTCCGGGCGGCGGAAATCGCCGATTGCGGAGCCTTCGCGCAGGAATTCCGGATTGGAGGCCATGTCGAATTCGGCATCGGGCCGTTTTTTCTTGATGATCTCCTCGACCTTACGGCCGGTGCCGACGGGAACCGTGGATTTGGTCACCACCACGGCGTAGCCGGTAAGCGCCTCGGCGATCTCTTCCGCCGCGGCAAAGACATAGGAAAGGTCGGCATGGCCGTCGCCGCGCCGGCTTGGTGTTCCCACCGCCAGGAAGACCGCATCTGCCCCCTTCACCGCACTTTTGAGATCGTCGGTGAAGGAAAGGCGCCCGGCCTTGACGTTGGCGGCCACCACATCGTCCAGGCCCGGTTCAAAGATCGGCATCCGGCCGGCCTTGAGTGCCGCGATCTTGGCCACGTCCTTGTCTATGCAGATGACATCATGCCCGAATTCGGAGAGGCAAGCGCCCGATACCAGGCCGACATAGCCGCTTCCGATCATTGCGATGCGCATGGAAAATCCTTTAGGGGTTCAAATTTTCTTGAAGGAGGAGCAGGTTTATTTCAAGCCTGGTCTTGCAACAATATGAACAATTGTCCGTTTGGTATGGTCTCCAACAGCTGCTGGCCGGTTTCGGCGGTTTCTATTCGTTAATTTCGTTTTGGCGCCGGTGTTGACCATAATGTGATAAATTTGAGATAGATCAATCGTCCCTGAGGCTTTTATGGCATTAAGCTTCAACTTAACCGCTAAAAGCGATGATAGGATTTCCGATCCCTCGGGCCATGGAGCATTAAGTGCCACTTCTTGAGACTACCCCTCTTTCTGCCGATGTCATTGCCCTTAACCGGGAGCAATGCATCGAGGCGGGAACCCGCCTTCATGCCCAATATATCAACGCCGATCCTTTTCCGCACATTGCGATTGAGGATTTCATCGATAAGGACGTCCTGCGGCGTCTCCTGGCGGAATGGCCGGTCGTCGGACGCGACAAGAAATATTACAACCGGGCGCAGGAGCGGCTGAAATACGAATGGCAGCCGCACGAACTCTATTCACCGGCTTTGCGAAGTTTTCTGGCGGAAATGAATGCCGAACCGATGGTTCGATTCATTGAAGCACTCACGGGCATCAAGCGTCTTATTGCAGATCCGTACTATGACGGGGCCGGGCTGCACGAGATAAAGCGCGGCGGTCATCTGGGGATTCATGCCGATTTCAATATTCACAAGGGAATGAACACCCAGAGGCGAGTCAATCTCCTGATCTATCTCAATGAGGATTGGGCGCCTGAATATGGCGGCGATCTTGAACTATGGACCAAGGATATGTCGGGTGTGCGCCGGAAAGTGGCGCCCCGGCTTGGTACCGCAGTGATCTTCAATACCGACCTGGACAGTTTTCACGGGCATCCGGATCCCCTGGCCTGTCCGCCCGACAGGTCGCGCCGGTCGATCGCACTTTATTATTATACCGCTCCGGAAGAGGGCATAAAATACATTCCGTCACGCACGACGGCCTTCAAATCACGTCCCGGAAGCACCGACAAGCGAGACTGGCATGTGGAGGTTCTCCATTTTTTCCAGGATTGGATGCCTCCGGCTTTGTTGAGGCTGGCTAAACGTAAAGCAGAATAATTCTTGCTTGATACCTGATCTGATCCGCATCCGGAGTCTCGCGAGGACGGCATGTCGGGGAGGAAGCGCAGCGAAGGACATGACGGAGCAGGCTCATCGTTGGCATCTCGCGGCCGCTATAGGAGATGCTTTTTCGGGGCTTGCCGGCGTGGCGGTTTCCGGGATTCGCAAACTGGGGCGGCGTCGCCCTCGGCGCTTTGGGACGGTCTGGCCCTATTTTCCGGAAAAGATGATGACGTTGCCCGGCCGGGCCGGCCTGATGATGGGCTTTGCGATTTTCTGTTTTTTGTATGGCGCGGCGTTCGCTCTCTTCGCGCCATTTCTGGTGGTGCCGCTCATCGGACTGCTGGTGCCGCTCGCGTTTCTGGTGATTTGGACCATTCCGGAAATCGCCAATCCGCCCGTCCGTTTGCTGGAAGTGCTTTTTTTTGCCTATTTTCCGGTCGCACTGATTTGGCCGGGCTACTTGGCGATTGCACTTCCCGGCCTTCCCTGGATAACACCCGGGCGCATGGTGGAAGTGCCACTGACTTTGACCTTGCTGATCTGCGCCTTCGGCTCGCGTGACGTCCGCACAACCATTGCCTCAGTCCTCGCCGCCGTGCCGTGGATACGCAATCTGTTTTGTGTCTTCCTGGTTCTCCAGGTGATCTCCATAGGCTTTTCATCGGAGCCAGGCGCTTCTTTGGGTAATTTCATCAATGCCCAGACGCGCTGGACGGTGATTTTTTTCGCGGCCTGCTTCCTTTTTGCAAAGGAGAAACGGGCGGAGAGGATGGCAGTGATGTTATGTGTCATTGCCGTTATCACGGGCCTGATCGGCCTCTGGGAGGTCCGCCTGGGACAAGTACCCTGGGCCGGACATATACCGTCGTTCTTGAAAGTGGAAAATCCGAGCGTCGCCGCTGCTTTCGCGGGTACCGACAGGGGCGACGTTCGCAGGGCTCAGTCAACCTTCGGCGTGGCCCAAGGATTTGGGGAGTTTCTCGCCATCGTTTTCCCATTCCTGCTGCATTTCGTGATGGGCCGATATCGGCTGACGATTCGAACAATTGCCTCCCTTCTCGTGCCGTTTTTCGTGATCGCCGTGATCCTGAGCCAGGCCAGAATAGGCTATGTTGGATATTTCATCACCGTCGTCGCCTATCCCCTTCTTTGGGGTCTCTTTCAATGGCGTCGCAAGAGCAAAAATCTTTTTGTCAGCGCCATCGTTTATCTATCCCCCATGCTTGCCGCGACAGCCGGTTTTTTGCTTTTTGCTGTTGATGGCATTCGCATGAGAATATTCGGCGGCGGCGCCCTCCAGGCAAGCACGCAGGCGCGATACGACCAGATCGACATGGGAATTCCCAAGGTCATTTCCCACCCCTGGGGTTATGGCATTGGGAGGGGTGCCGATGTCCTGGGCTATTACTCGCCGAGTGGCTTTCTGACGATCGATTCCTATTGGTTGCGCCTCGCGCTGGAGTATGGGGTGGTAGGTCTTCTGGTTTACTTTGCGCTGTTCGCGGCGGGAATCGGGTATGCGGCGCGCGGAGCTTTCTTTTCTTCCGGTCCGGAACGGGAAAAAGGCCTCTTTATATCGATCGGGATAGTGTTGCTAATCTATCTGGCAATGAAGGCAACTTTCGCGCAAGAAGACAGCCAGTTTATCATATTTGCATACTTCGGCATGTTGAGCGCCCTGACCTATCGCTGTTCGAAAGCAGCCGATCCCATCCGGGATCGGGAGAAAAAGCTGGCGCTGAGGCCCGTTCATGGGCCAAAGGTATTGGCGCCGGTTTCCTGACGGTTGGAGCCAGTCCTGAAAAGCGAAGCCACATCCACGCGCCGCGGCACCAAGGCTCTTTTTGCCAGTACCTTGGTGGTCCAGATTGCTGCTTTGCTGCGTTATGTGCTGCTGGCCCGCCTTCTTGGTCCTGAACAGCTGGGATTGGCCGCAACCCTTATACTTACGCAGTCATTTTTTGATTCTGCGACAGACCTCGCGGCCGACCGGTTCCTGGTCCAGGACCGGGATGGGGATGACGCCTCCGTCCAGCACTTTGTCCAATTTGTCCTGGTTGGCCGCGGCATGCTGATCGCCGTCGGTCTGGTGCTATCCGCGTGGCCGTTGGCCTATTTTTATAACGCTCCGCAGCTGGCGCCGGCGCTGGCGGCCATGGCCGTTTATCCTTTGGCTGCGTCCTTCATCCACCTCGATATGAAGCGGTTCCAACGCAAAAATGATTTCCGCGCCGAAGCGGCGGGCAGCGTGGTCAGCGAAATCGCCGCCCTGATCGCGACGGTGTTGGCGGCCTATCTGACTCGCAGTTATGTGGCCGTGCTTTTTGGCCTGGTGGTCCGGTCCTTGGGGCTGGTTGCGGTTTCCCACATCCTGGCGGAAAGAAAATACCGGCTGAAATATTATAAGGAACACAGCGTGCGCGTGGCGCGTTTTTCGGCGCCGCTGATGCTGGTGGGTTTGATCCTTTTCTTCGCCGGGCAAGGGGACCGGGTGCTGGTGGCCCGCAATATCGGCTTTGCCGGACTGGGATATTATTCCGCGGTTATTCTCCTGATCCTGTATCCCAGCGGCGCTCTGCACGGCTTCGTGCATACAATGTACATGCCTGTCATTGCCGGTGCGCGGGCCGATGCCACACGCCGTTCGGCAATCATCGCCAAATTTGGCAGTGAAACGGTGCTTTTGTCCTTGTCCATGGCGGCGGGATTCGCTGTGGTGGCGCCGTTTGCCATTCCCATATTGTACGGTAACCGCTTCCAGCAATCGGTCTTCACCGTGGCTCTGATCGGAGTGCTGCAATGTACGCGCTACTTATCCGTCTGGCCCGCGACCGTCGGACTGGCGATGGGCAGGAGCGGCATTGTGCTGGCGAATAATGTGGTCAGGCTGATCGCCTGGCCTGCCGCCCTTTTGGGGGTCTGGCTGGGCTACGGGCTGGTGGGCATCGTGCTTGGTTTCATTTTTGGAGAACTGATAGGAGCGGCTTGGGCCCTGGTCATGGTCAACAGGAGCGAGGAAAAGCCCATGCTGTACGGATTTGGCCGTTTCGCCCTTTTTATCGCAGGGGCAGCCGACATTATCGCTTGGGCCTTCTTTGCGGGCCGTTTCTCGCTTGCGGGCTTCGGTGCTCTGCTGGTGCTCACCGCGATCCTGCTTGCGTGGGCCGTCTATTCCCAAGCCGATACCATCGCCGGCGCTATCGCGACCGCAAGAAAGTTGATCGATACGTCCGTTTATAAGGGTTATTTAGGCAAGACTGGATAGCCGCGCGGCGGTCAGCCTGAGACAAAGGGCTATCACACGCTTTGAAACATAGGGGATACGTGTCTTGCATGTGGCGGTGGCGATTGTCGGATTCCGGAACCCTGACGACATCGTCCGCTGTCTCAAGGCGCTCGAACGCTCGACCCACCAGGATTTCGAGGTCGTGGTTTGCGAGAATGGCGGGCAAGCGTCTTTTGACGCACTCGCCGCGATCCTGCCCTCAACACTGGAAAAAGGGCAGAAAGTCTCGCTGATCAAATCCGAAAAGAACGGCGGATATGCCGGAGGAGTCAACATATGCATCAAGGCAACCCCATCCGCGGATGCCTGGTGGGTGCTCAACCCTGACACCGAACCGATGCCGGCCTCCCTGGAACGCATGGTGAGCCGGCTTGGGGAGGGCGATGTCGATGCTGTCGGCAACACGCTCCTGGCCGAGAACGGTTCGGTCCAATCCCATGGCGGGACTTGGCAGAGATGGCTGGCACGCGCCGTTTCCATCGGCAGCGGGGAAGGCGCCGGCCATGGCCCCAGCCGGAGAATCATAGAGAAAAGGCAGAATTACCTGAATGGCGCTTCGATGCTGATCGGCCGGCGCTTCAGGGATCGGGCCGGACTGATGCGCGAGGATTATTTCCTCTATTGCGAGGAGATTGAATGGTGCATCCGCGCCGCCAGGCATGGCCTTCGCCTGGGATTCGCGGAGGATGCTCCGGTATTGCACCGGAAAGGAACGACCACCGGATTTGGCCGCAAGACCGCGAATCCTTCGGGCTTTCGCTCGGATTTTTCCCTTTATCTCAGCCATCGGAATGCGGTCCTTTTGACCAGGGATTGTTTTCCTTATTGCCTGGCGGTTGCCGCCCCCAGCGCGCTTTTTCTGACCCTGTTGCGCTGCCGCCGGCAGTATAGTTGGCCGCAGTTGCGTGTCGCCTTTATGGGCTGGTTGGCCGGCCTACGTGGTGAACGCGGGGTGCCCTCATGGATGTCCATATCATCTTAACCAGCCAACCCTTTTGCGTCCCACCGTGCTTGCCTCGATCCATATCCGCAAGTAAACCAAAATGGGCCGAGTTTGTTCTTATGAAGATGTCGCCATCCTTTGGCTCATTTTTACCTGTTGGGGAATAGTCGATGACCGGCACACGCGCTAATCCGTTGATCATGGCGGGCGTCAATATTTACCGCTCGTTGCCTGTCAGCCCGGCGCAGCGCCGCAAGCTCAAAGCCTTCGTTTTCCGGTTTTTCCCGAGGAAGAAAACTCTTTTCCAACATCGCTGGCGCGGATTGAACCTCAACCTCGATCCCGATCAGTCGATAGACATGCGGCTGTACTATACGGGGGATTATGAGCCCAACACGCTAGGCGCCATTGAAAAGTTGATCCGCAAAGGATCCGTCGTGATCGATATCGGTGCGAATATCGGCGTCGTGTCGCTTTGGATGGCAAAATGCGCCGGGCCTGATGGCCTTGTTATCGCCGTCGAGCCATCCGCCTGGGCGGTGTCCCGGCTCCGGGCCAATGCTGCTCTCAACCAAGATCTTAAAATCGAGGTTGTTCGAGCAGCGGCAGCGGATGAGGAGGGTGAACGGCAGATGAATGTTCTCAACGGCTACCGGATCGACGATATCGACAGCAACACATTCGAGATGGTGCCGTTCAAGAAGATAGATTCAATCGTGCGGGAACGTGTTCTGGACCGTGTCGATATGATCAAGATCGACACGGATGGTTATGAGACCGTCGTTCTATCGGGCGCCAAGGAAACCATAGCCCGATTCCATCCAACCATCATATTCGAGCTGGGGCGCGACCATTTGAAGGAAGCGGGAAGCTCAGCCGAAGAACTGATCGACTGGCTTCGTGGATTTGGTTATGTTTTCAAAGACGAAAATCTCGATCCCGTCGATCCGCTGCAAGTGGCTGCGAAGCTGCCCGTGGAATATTCCGTCAATATCGTTGCGATACGGCCTTAGGCAAAAGCAGGCCATTTATCAGGAAAATCCGGCGCTCAATTCGCCGTGTGATTTTGTTGGCAATTTTATCGAGTTTTTACAGAAATAAGACACGCGTCCGCGCACGTATGTCCGCTGTCCGCGCTCGAGGGCGAGAATCAAAAAACAAAATCCCCTTTTCCGTCAGGCCGCTTGAGCCATAAAGCCAAAAACATCAACAGCTGCGGCCTTCAACAGTAGCAAAAGTGCATCTGTGGCTGTTACAATAGTCGCATATCTGCATCAGGATTTCTGATCAGCGGCATTCGATTGATATTCAACAAGTTCCCTCAACAGGCCATTAATTCGGACCGCAGTACTAATACTTACAGCCATTGTTCTCGGGCTTTTTGTTTGATACCCCGATTTTGGGCGCGGGGGTTCTTGTCGAAGGGATTTTCAAAATGCCGAGTCGTTCTGTTGCGTTTCGTTTGGCTTTGTCTGTGACCGCCGCAGCCTTTTCCGTTTCCAGCGAAGCCTATTCTGCCACATCGCCATTGACCAAACTGGCTGAGCCGCTGGTCGCGAAGGCCTACTCGGGCTGTCCAGTGCCGAGCACGCCGACGCAGGTGTTTTATGTGGACCCGGTAAATGGCTCGATGAGCGGCGATGGTTCGGCGGCGCGGCCCTGGCACACATTGGCCGAAGTAATCAATGGCGCCCTGATCTCGACCATGCCCAGTCATTTCGACAACACGACGCACCAGCAGGTCAACAACAACCCGAATGCGCCGATCAAGCCGGGCGCCACGATTTATCTGATGAGCGGCAATCACGGCAAGGTGACCATCCAGGGTTGGCTTGGGGTGGGAAACACGCTTGCCGGATATGACAATTCCAGCTTCATCACCATCGCCGCGGCGCCTGGACAGACACCCGTTCTCACCCAGTTGTCGATCATCGGCGGCAACAAATGGGCTTTCCGCGGATTGACTATCCAGGGCATCAACACCACCGGCCAGTTCATGACCGCCTACAACGGGGTCTATAACGACTACTGGCTGGTCAATTTAACCGGGCCTCACAGCAACATCATTTTCGACAACAACCATCTTCTTTCGCAGGCCAATGTGAGCGCCTGGAGCATGGCAGACTGGCAGTCGAAAAGGGCGAGCGGTATTGCAGACAGTAAAGGAACTTGCATCGCCATCACCAACAATACGCTGCAGAATGTCGGCTTCGGCATGCAATCACAGAACGGCGACAAGGTGCTGATCGGCGGCAACACGGTCGATCATTTCACCGATGACGCGCTGGATTGGGGTTCCAACAATATGCTGGTTGTGGGCAACGTGGTCACCAACAGCGTCGAGGACGGGGACGGCTTTCATCGCGACGCGATGCAGGGCCAGCCTTACACTCCGACATCGTCATATCACAACGTCACCTTCAAGAAGAACACCATCATCCGGATCACTGATCCGACCAACCCGTTTCCCTCGGAGCTGCAGGGCATAGATACTTTTGATGGCATTTGGTCCAACATCGTGGTCAAGAATAACGTCGTCATAACCGGCCATGCCACGCAGGGAATAGGCTTTTATGGTGTTCATCACTTAAACATCACCAATAACATTGTTCTGGGCGATGGCGGCAAGGTTCTTCCTTGTGGCGACATCTTTCTGCCGCAATGTGTCAACTTGTCTGTTATTTACGACACCACCACCTATGTCCCCTCCCTGAATATCGATCCGGGCAAGGACGGTACGTCCTCCAGCGATGTTACTATCCAAAATAATACTGTTAGCGGCCTCGCCCCTACAGCGGATACGTCTCCACTTACCATGCTGAACAATAAGTGTGTGCTTGGAACCAATGGAAAGTGCATCTTGGCCGTTCCTGTCAACGGCGTGGACGTCTTCCAGGGGTATCCAGGCACTTATTATGGCAACACCATTACCGCCGGCAACGCGAGCACGATCTTCCGGGTGTTTGATACGGCCAACATGGTCTATGACCTGCGGCTGAAATAGAATTTCCGATAACAGCGAGAAAAAGCCGGCTGCGCGGTCACCTGCGCGGCCGGCTTTTGTTTCTGCGGGTCCAGGGAAAGCTGGCCAACGACAGTCTGGCCTGCCCCGCGGGGTAATGCTAAATCCACGAGATTGAGGGAAGATCGCCCTGGGGCGGCCGCGCGAGTGAACTTTGGATAGGCACCGGAACAACATTGGGCTGCTGAGGCTTGTCTTCGCCAGTCTGGTGATAATCGGGCATGCGCCGGAAATGACCGACGGGAATCGCAGCCGCGATCTCCTTACCGGCATTTTCCATACCGTTTCCACGGGTGAGCTGGCGGTAGATGCCTTTTTCCTGATCAGCGGCTATTTGATCGCGAAGAGCATGATCGTCACCGGCTCGGTTCCCTATTATCTGGAAAGACGCGCGCTGCGCATTTATCCGGGTTACATCGTGGCCTACCTGCTTTCCGTTTTTGCCTTGGGGCCTTTCGTGGGCGCGAAGCCATGGACCGAGCTTCCCCTCACTTTGTCGCGCATCGTTTTCCTGATGGATCCCACCCAATATCCTGGCGAATTGGCGGGCCTTCCGGTTCGCGCGCTCAATGGTTCGATGTGGACGATCGCCTATGAGTTTCGCTGTTATCTTCTGGTCGCCTTGCTGTGGCTGCTCGGTATTCTGACCAATAAACGCGGCATGCTGGTGTTGGCTGTAGCGGGAATATTTCTCAGCGTGCTTATGACCTTTGATCCTGTCCGTGCTCCCTTGGACGATTTCGCCGCGCGATATCACGGCACGGGCTGGATCATCGGCGTCCCTTCCAGCACGCTCCAGCTCACCGCCGTTTTCCTGGTGGGAATCCTGTTCTATCTCTACCGGGATGTACTCATCACCCGCGTGAACGGGATGATTGCATCCGCCTGCGCGGTGGCGGCAGCGGCGCTCATGTATAAGGATCCCCACTTCGCCGGCGTCGCCCTCACCACCTTGGGCGCGGTTCCGCTCTTTTGGCTCTCGTTCAAGGCACGGCTTGGGGCTTTGCAGAAGATCAACGACGATTGGGATATAAGCTACGGGACATATCTTTACGGCTGGCCCGTCGCCATCCTTTTCCTGTGGCTGAACCCCGGGATTTCTCCCTGGATATTGGCCGCGATCGCGCTTCCCCTCTCGTTGCTCTGTGGCGCAGCCAGCTGGTGGGGTGTCGAATCCTGGACCAAGGATATCAACAAATCCCGCTCAACCTCCCGCACCGATATCCGGCGGGACCCACTGCCTCGAACGCTGCCGGAACGGCCCTGAAGAGCGCCTATGCCGGGATGGCTTGGGACCGCCCGTTGCGGCTCCGCCGCATGGCGAAGCCGAGAAGGCCGAAGCCGAACAGCATCATTGCCCAGGTGCCCGGCTCGGGGACCAGCGAGACCTGGCCCTGGATGACGTCGTTGGCGCAGGTCATCGCCCAGGAGAGCGCGAACTGGTTGCCGAGAAGGCCATTGTCGTTGATGGAGAAGGTCAACTGGCCGACCCCTACCGTCCAGGTGCCGGTCGCGACGGCGGCCTGGCCGGCGCCCTTCGTGAACTGCACGGCCTGATCCTCGCGGAAATAGTAGCCATT
The DNA here is from genome assembly GCA_964511505.1 of uncultured Rhizobium sp. Taxonomy (GTDB): domain Bacteria; phylum Pseudomonadota; class Alphaproteobacteria; order Micropepsales; family Micropepsaceae; genus Rhizomicrobium. The sequence goes on along the minus strand of CAZEFQ010000152.1, from coordinate 53,798 downwards.
GTTGCCCGCCAGCGGATAGGAGGTGGTGTCGCCCGATACGTTGGACATCACGATCGTGCCGCCGCTGGTGAGATAGAGGCCGCCGCTGCCCGAATTGGCGCTCGGATCCAGCGGGATGGTGAAGGCATATTGCCAGTCGCCGGCCTGGTAAGAATCCGTCGCATAGTGGTTGGCGGCGGTCCCCACGGGCGTCCAGGCATTGGCGCCGGGCGTAAGAAACAGCGCGCCGTAACCGGTGCCGGCCAAGCCGGAATTTCCCGCATAGGCGGTGTCGATGGTGACGACCAGGGTATTGCCGCCATTGGTGCGCGAGATCACCGCGTCGCTGATATTGAAGCGCGAATCACTGGCGTCGGAGATCACATCCCCCGCGTAAAGCTGGGCGCCGTTATAGGTGCTGCCGGCGCCGGAAAGGGCCGTGGCGGTATAGGTGCCGTTGCCGGCATAAAAGTCGTGCCCGCCATAGTAATTGTCCGCCAAGGTCGTGCTGGCATGCGCAGCAGAACCCAAGGATGCCAGAAGGACTGCGCCAACCGCGCCGGCGCGTGAAAAACCGGCCAATTTCTGAATTGCTTTGCTCATGAACCCCGTGCCCAGATGTCGAGAAATTGCTGTTTAACTTTCGGTAAGAATGTGCGTGGGGAAGCGCTGGTTGTAAAGCGCGTGGCTGTTAACCATGCCCCTCCCGGGATGTCTCTTTTTGTAAGCGTAATCAATGCCTTACAAAGAATTGGCCTGCCTCGTTGTTAAGCATGATTCAGAAAATAGTCCTTCTGCCGCGGGCGCCAAAATGGCGCAGTCCGCTCAACCCAAAATTGGCCAGCAAACGACACCGCCAGCCAACTTGTCTTGGGCGAAGGAAGGATCGTCCCGCCGCACCGGGAGTTGGGGGCCTGTTTCACAGCGTTGATTTCGCCGGAAAGGCAGTGCTCAGGCACGGCGTTGTGATCGTGAACATCATCCAGTAATTTTCGAATCTGGATGGAAAATAAGGGGCCCGATGCCGATTCTTCGAACATTGACGGACAGGGCGCTTATCCGTCTTTTGCGGCATGATCACTATGAAAGTCTTTTCCTGCGGCGATATTTCGAACGCCATTATGGAATAAAAATAGGCCTTTACAGCATAGGCTTTTTTGACAGGTGGCGGATAAATCCGGGTACCGTTATCGGCAGATATTCCGGGTGCGCCGGAACATCGCGCGTCATCGGCGCCAACCACCCCATCGAATGGCTTTCGACAAGCTCAATCTTCTACCTGCCGCAGTTCGGTATCGCGGAAAAGGAGCTTGAGCTGCCGCCGCCCCAACTGATCGAGGATGACGTCTGGATCGGCCATGGCAGCATCATCACCCCGGAATGCCGGGTCGTAGGGCGTGGTTCAATCATCGGTGCCGGCTCCGTCGTCGGCAAGGACGTCCCACGTTACGGGATCATGATCGGCTCTCCGGCAAGGCTGGTGCGCTACCGCTTCGCACCGGAAGTCATCGAGGCCATCGAAGCAACAGAGTGGTGGACGATGGACAGGGAAAGCGTGCGGCTGGCGCTTAAGGCCGCTCCGGATTTCCTCACATCGCCTTCGGTTGAATCGGCACAGGCCTTCATGCGCGCGACTGGACGGGCCTGATTTATCGCTTTGGAACAGCCGGTTAAGGCCAGAAATGCCTCCCCGCGGATTAAATATGCACTTTTGAAAACGTTTGGCGTTATACAGGGCCGGCGTGCGGGAATAGCCAAGGGGTAATTGTGTCTAACCTATTGTCTGGTCATAGCAATAACGACATTGCAGAGGGCACGAGAAACGCTCTCTACGAAATATTCGTCCGGGAAATACGGCTCAATCCGGAAGATTTCACGGAAGAATTAACGTATAATTCCATTCCCGAATGGGATTCCCAGGCGCATATTCTTCTGGTCCTCGCAATCGAAGAAAAATTCGGCATCGAGATCCAGCCGGAAGAAGTGGTGCGCATCACCAGCGTGCGCAAGATGCTCGATCTTCTCAAAAGTAAAGGTGTGGCTTGACCGGCCTGTTGCCCCTCTTGGTTGCTTTGGATGAAGCCGGGCCATGCGGCGCGCTCACAAAAGCCGTGCGCGATGAATCGGCATTCTTGGCGGCTGGTGTTAAGAGATGCCGTTCCCGATTCGTGACTCGGTATTAAAGGGCGGTCTTGGAAATGAGCACGGCTCATCGTCTCCGTTGGGAAGAAGCTTGCGTGATTTTGTTGCAGGCGTGAGATGACAACTGCAACGGGCGAACTGGGAGAAATTTTGCGTTCCAGTTTCGAACGCTTTCGGACATTGCCCGCGTTATGGCTTGGGGGAGAATATTGTTCCTACGGCCAATTGTTTGCCGCGGCAGTCAAGACCGGTGCGGCACTCCTGCAAGACACCGATCCGGGTGAACGTGTCGCCATCCTGGCGCAGCATTCATTCCCGGCTTATGTGGGCGTTTTGGCGTCCATCCTGTCTGGCCGTCCCTACGTGCCCATCAATATGAAGTTTCCGCTCGAACGCCAGCTCTATATTGTTTCGGCCTCAAATTGCTCCCGGATCATTTCCGACAGTTATTCCAAGCGGCGCTGCGGCGAACTGCTTGAAAGGGTCGGTTCCAAGCTTCGGGAAGTCTCCGTCGCGCCGCCCGAGGACAATCCGCCCGCTGTCGATTTCAGCGGTGGAGAAGCAAAGCCCGGGCTGGCCTACGTCATGTTCACCTCGGGGACTACGGGGACTCCCAAAGGCGTCGCGGTGAGGCGCGACAATGTCGCTTCCTATCTCCAGGCCATCAGGAAAATCGTTCCGCTGGAGCCGGGAACACGCTGCACGCAGCTGTTCGATCTTTCCTTTGATCTTTCGGTCCATGATCTTCTTCACACCTGGGCCAGTGGCGGCTGTCTCTATGTGATGGGCAATGAGGAGGCGCTCGATCCCGTCGGCTTTGCCCAGCAGCATGGGCTTCAGAGCTGGTTTTCCGTTCCATCCGTTGTCGCCATGGCCCGCCGGCTCAACCGCCTGATGCCCGCGGTTTTGCCGGAGATGCAGTTCAGCCTGTTTTGCGGTGAACCTTTGCCTTTCAGTATTGCGGAAGAATGGAGCAAAGTCGCGCCCAATTCGCGCCTGTTCAACTTGTACGGTCCGACCGAAGCCACGATCGCAATCACCGCGCAGGAATTCGTACCCTCTCAATGGGGTGCCGGCCGTCCGGCAACGGTGCCGCTGGGCGAGCCTTTCGAGAATTGTGCCGCCCTTGTTGTGGACGAGGCCGGCAAGCCTGCCATGTCGGGGGAGCTTTGGCTGGGCGGCGCGCAAATTTCGGACGGCTATGTCAACAATAAGGAAGAAGACAAAAAAAAATTCGTCGAGGCGAGGCTGCCAGGTTACAGCTATGAGCGCTGGTATCGCACCGGTGACGTTGTGCGGACGGACGAAAAATACGGCCTCATATTCGAGGGACGGATCGATCACCAGGTCAAGATCCAAGGCTATCGCATCGAATTGCTCGAAATCGAGGAGGTATTGCGGCGCGCATCCGGCTCACCGGAGGCGGCGGCGGTTCCATGGCCGCTGACGGAATCAGGTTCGGCCGAAGGGGTGGTGGCATTTGTCGGCACCAGCGCGAAAACCGAGCGGCAGATCATTGACTTTTGCCGCAGCCTCCTGCCCGGTTATATGACGCCCCGGCGGATTTTTTTCGTGGACAAGCTTCCCTTGAACGCGAACGGCAAAGTGGACCGCAACGCTTTGCGTCAAATGCTTGCCCATTAAGCAGGCGGTCCGGGGCATTTTTGCATCAAAAAGCGCCGACCCATAGCAGGCGCATCGCTTCCAGGAAACGCCAGACACAGAATCGGCCAAGGACGGCCACTGCGCCCCAGCGTTGCGCGGGCGTCGCCAGTTTCGGGCTGGCAGGTATCCTGGGCAGGTAGGTGAGGATTGCCAGCGGCAGGAGACAGGAGCGGCCAAGCCAAATCCAGCGCCCTGCAGGCTTTTCCATAAACATCCAGAATTGTTCGCGCGTCACGCGCCGGACTTTTGTTTTCAGTTCGGTCAATGTGCTCCGGGCTGGGTGTGCCACTCCGGCGTCCGGCGCATAGCCCAGTTTGAAACCGGCTTCTGTCGCGCGGCGTGACCATTCCACATCTTCGGAAAGGCCGGCACGAAATCCCCCGATCCGGTCGAAGATCGCGCGGGGGCAGAACATGTTGGCGGTAACGGTAAACCCCTTGCGCCGCACATAGTTTTCATTATCGAAGGCGAATACCAATTCGAATGCCTCTGCCGCGGTTATCGCCCTCGGATCATCGACCACAACGTCCATGCGGCCGCCGGCGAAATCGCAATAAGACAACGCCGTCAGGCCCGCGCTCAGCCATCCAGGTTCCGGTCTGCAGTCGCTGTCGGTGAATGCGAGAATGGGAGCCCGCGCCAGGGCAACGCCCCCGTTTCTTGCGGGTCCCGCGCCTTTTTCCCGCACAATCACCAGCTTGGCCCTGCCGGCGATGACTGCGTGCACTGCCGCTTCGCCCTGGGGAGACGCGTTATCGGCAACGATGACTTCGTATTGGTCGCGAGGCAGGGTCTGGCAGTCGAGCGCGGCGAGGCACTTATCCAGGCCCTTCAGGTCATTGTAATGCGGAATGATGACGCTTGCGGCGGGGCTGGTGGCGGACATGTCTTTTCCCTTGGGCCAAATTTCGGGTTTCCGCGCCGAACGGTCAATGCCGGAAAGCCGGATGGACCGGGCTGGCGCCCCGCCGCTGCGCCACGGGTTTGACACCGAGACGGAGCGATGCATTTTGGGTTACAGGAAGGCCATGTCGTCTGGGCTTGCGGGTTTTATGGGCAACCGCGGGAATCAGTTAGGGTATAGAAAGCGCGCAAGAGATTCATGAGAGCGCAAGCGTGAGCGATGATCGTGCCGCGTTATCGGCGCCGGCGAAAATTCTCTGGGTGAAGGCCAAGGCCGGAATGGGCAACCGCCTCCTGGCGTTGAGCACGGCTCATGTCTATGCGCAGCTCAGCCGGCGCGCCCTGTATGTGGACTGGTCCGACGCGACCTATTCAAGCGACGGCAAGAATGTTTTCCAGAGCCTGTTCTTTTCCGACGATATCTTGAACGAGGCGCCGAAGGTTGACGAGAGCACCACCGTTGTACCGGCGATTTGGAAAAACCGTCTTGGAATGTCGGTCAATCATCTCATAGATCTTTTCGACCCCGATAAGCACAGCGCCAAGAACATTTGGCGGAAGCATTCGATCAATCTCAGGAGAACGGATTATAGCGAGCAAATAGCGGTTTACTGGAGCTTTTCGTCTCATTTGCGGGAGATGAGCGCCGGAATGAAGGAGAATCCCCGCTACGGCGGCAAATCCGAAAAGCAGATCATCGCCGACATCTACACAAACCGGATCAAGCTGCATCCGGCAATCCAGGAGAAAGTGGAAAAATTTGCCGCCGACCACACCCTCCGGGAGGCGATCGGCCTTCATATTCGCTATATGGACAAAAAAGCGTCCATACGGGACTTCCTTCCCCGTCTGGACAAGATCGTCCGGGAGAATCCGGGCGCGAGAATTTTTCTAGCCACCGACAATCTGGAAGCGGAGCGGATTATCCGCAAAGACTATCCCCGGGTCATCACGACGCCGAAATGGTATCCCGAAACCGGCTCATCCATGCACCAGAACCCGGAATGCCCCGACAAGCTGCAAAATGCAATCGAGGCTTTAACGGACATGTATCTGCTGGCCAGGTGCCGATGGTTGATCTTTCCCGGCAGATCGACGTTTTCCCTGATATCCAGCCTCATATCGGATGCACCATCGGAAAATATCTATGATGTGGACCGCTGGCAGCTGAAAAGCGTGCTGCGTTCAACCGGCAACTTTGTCGCAGACGCAGTGGGAGCTGCCTTTCACCGTTGAGGGCTTTAGACCAGGCCGGATCATGCAACGGGCAGGATCAGGCCGCTCCTTTGAGCTTGCTTTCCCTGTGGCGGGACAGGATATCCCCCAGGTGACCGGCCAGCTTGGCAGGATTGGTCGTTGCTGAGAGCGGCGCGCGGGCGCGCACGGTCCTCAAGGCGGCAGCGAGCTCTTCCGCGGTGTTGGCTGGAACAACCAACCCGCGCACAGCGAACGCGTTGGTAATTTCCGATTGATGATCGTCATAATGCTCGCCTTTTTCGAACAGGCGCGGCATCACGATCGTCCGGCAGCCTTCGCGGAGTGCGGTGATCAGGGAGCCGGTCCCTCCATGGCAAACCACGATATCGGCATCGCGCAGATAAGCCAGCATGCGCTCGAAAGGAAGCGTTTCGAAAGTGACAAGGCCTTCGGGCTTTATGCCGCCGATCCCCGTCTGGATCACCACATCCTCGGGGATCTCGCCGTTTGCCTTCAATCTGGCAACAGTCTCCACCATCCGGTCAAACGGCAAGGTGGCGCCCACCGTGACGAACAGGAGCGGCTTTTTCTCCTGGCCGCGGTCGCCCAGTATCTCGAGCGGATCGCAGACCATCGCATCCGGATAACGCGGAGCCAGGGCCTTGGACTGCACGATCTTGTATTGCGCGAGAGGCGAGGCCATGCGTCCAAACAGCGACGGCTTGTCGAAGCGGGCGAAACTCTCGATCAGGACGAATTTCGCGCCGAAGAGGCGGGCCCAAAGCACCGAAAAGAACATCGAGCCTGCGCCGGTGCTGATAATGATATCCGGCCGCTCCCGCAGCATGATGCGGGCGGATTCCAGGAAGTTTCGGATGCCTGCCGCCAGCATGCGCAGCGGGCCGAACAATTTTGCCTGGCCATAGGCGAAATGACTGACAAAGTGCATCGGATGCGTGGCCGCCAGGCTGCGGGCAAGCGCCGAATCCTCCGAAACAAAGAAATAGTCATATCGGGACCAGACACTTTCGAGGTCCAGCAATTGCCGGACATGGCCTCCCCCTGACGCGGCTAGGCAGAGACGCAAGCCGCGCGTGGCGACCGGGTCGAAATGCGGCCCCCGCGCAATCTCCTTCCGCTCCTTTAAGGGTTTCATATCCATGAGGTCAGCCCGGTCCGCTATATCGTCTCTTGGCATCAGCTTGCTATAATTCCCGGTAAGGATGGCTAATCACGGATCGGGGTAAAAAATCCCAAATTGGTAAAAAATTCTTCCGACAAGGAAACCTTAAGGCCGGTTCCGATAGTTTATACTGGCACCTCCATATGATAGTTCCATTTGGCAACCCGAAGAAAAAGGTCATGAAAATCAAAACCTCTTTGATAATGGCCTTTGTCTTGCTTGGCCTTGCCGCCTGTCATCGCGCACCTCAAGCCCCGACGGGGCAGGTCGCCGCGACTGTCGGCGGCCGGGAGATCACCGTGCGCGAACTGCGCGCCGAACTCGCCAATGCGCCGGCGGTGCCGCCGGCCGCCCAGAAAGCGCAACAGGCCGCCGCTTTGGATGTCATTGTCAATCGGGTCATCCTGGCGGAAGTTGCCCGTAAGCAGGGCATCGACAAGGACCCCAATTTCCTCCTGTTGAGTGAGCGCGCCAATGACGTGCTTCTGGCTCAGCAACTCCAGGCCAAGATCGCCGCCGCTGTTCCGCCGCCGGCAAAGGAGGAAGTGACGCAATTCGTGAGCAGCAACCCCGATCTGTTTGCCCAGCGCAAGATTTTCGATGTCGAACAGATTCGCATGGCACAGCCAGCTGATCCAACCTTTGTTAAGAAACTCGAACCCTTAAAAACACTGGACGATATCGCCAATTTCCTGACCGAAAATCATGTCCTGTTCCAGCGGGGATCGGCCAGCATCGATGCGTTGAGCCAGAATCCGAAATTGATCAGCGCCATTATCGCCTTGCCGGCCCAGGAGGTTTTTATCATCGCGTCGGGCAACCAGGTTCTTGCCAATCTGATCCATGGCACGCGAGTCGAGCCTTTCACCGGGGAGGCGGCGGAGAAGTACGCGGCGAACTATCTGCGCGCCCAGCACATCCAGGACGCGGTGCGTAAACAATTGAGTGCTTACATTGCAGGCGCCAAAGGAACGGTTCAGATCGCCAAGGACTATCAACCGCCGCCTGCAAAACCGGCGGCTCCGAATTCTCCGTCGCCGGCCACCTCGCCGGACGCATCGCCACCCGCGTCGAAAGGCGGCTGACCTTCCGGCTGGCCCGTGACGCTGGGCGACGATACAGTCCCTTTCCGGCAGCGAGTCCCCTGTACAGGCAAATTGTCCAGGAGATTCACATAGGTTAATGGCATATTCCGGCTGTGGCGCGTAATCAGGAGCGGGGATGAGGGAAGGGACCAAATTCCTTCTGGGAACGTCGGCTGTGGTGATGTTTGCCATGCCCGGGGCGGCTCAGAACTTGCCGACGCCGGCCGCTACAACGCCGCTCGCGAAGGTTGAAGTCGATATCCTTTATGACAGCAATGTTGCGGGAAGCTCTGCCCAGCTGGCGGCGCAACGCGGAATCGAACGCGCCGACATCACCTTTACACCACGCTTGGATGTTAATTATTTCAAGCAATTAGGAGCGGATTCGGCCTTCTTGGCAGCCAGCGCCGGCTATGATTTCTACCAGCATAACACCCTCCTCAACCGGGAGCGGCTGGACGGGGTGGGCGGTCTCAATGTCCGGCTGGCCGATTGCGATGGCACGGTTCAGGCAGCCTATGCACGGCACCAGACAGACCTTGAGCGCTTGACCGTGGGAACGACCACGAATACCGAACAGGACATCATCGGTACGGTCAGCGGTGCATGCAACCAGTCAGGAAGACTGGTCCCGGGTTTTTCGGTAAGCCAGACCTGGTCCACCAATAGTGCCGCGCAGCTCTTCTCTTCGAATTATAAGAGTTTATCAACTCAGGGTAGTATTCTATACCATCAACCACTTATTGGAGATGTCACCCTTTTCGGGCAATACCAGGAGACGGAATATCCCCATCGGCTGTTTGGCCTCGGGACCGGGACGCAACAGGATGGCTACGACACGTACGCAGGCGGTTTGAAGCTTGAGCACCGGTTTGGCGCCCGGCTTGATCTCATTGTCTCTGTTGCAGACACATCCGTGAAGTCCTTTAGCGGCATCAGCCCCGATTTTAACGGAATTACTTATGACAGCAGCCTGAGTTACCAGATCGGCCCCCGGCTTACGGCCACTCTTGAAGCCAACAGGGTGACCAGCCCGGCCAATCGCCCGGATACCAGCTATTCGGTGGGGGAACTTTATTCCGTGCATGCGGATTACCAAGCGGGCACAGCGCTCAAGGTCGGGATCGGTGCTTCTGACAGCAGGCAAAGTTATGCGGGGGCGGCACTGGTGCCTGGGGTCGATATCGCGAAGGAATCCGTAAAGTCTTTTTTTGTCAGAGGGGGATATAATATTACTCAGAATTTGTCCGTTAACCTTGGGGTATTTCAGGACCAGAGACATGCTGACGTGGTGGGCTATAGCTATACCAGCTCCCGTGTCAGCCTGTCCGTCTCACAGGCTTTTTGAGCCGGGAAGAGGGTTATGATGAAAACGCGCAGTTGGATGTCGCTCTTCGGAATGGCTTTCCTCGGGCTTCTGGCGTTGGGGATGACAACCGCGCTGGCCCAAAACGCGGCGCCGGCCCCCCGCGCTGCCGGCGCCACGCCCGAGCAGAATTACATCCTGGGGCCGGAGGATGTCCTGCAGGTCGACGCCCTGGGGCGGTCCGATTTCAGCACCCGGGCCAAGATCGGTTCGGACGGCACCATCCAGCTCCCTTATCTGGGAACCGTGCAGGCTTCCAACCGCTCGACCGCGCAGTTGCGCGATGACATCACACAGGCCCTTTTGAGGGGCGGGTTCTTCGCCAAGCCTATCGTGCAGGTGGAAGTCGTCTCCTATGCCAGCCGTTACGTTACCGTGCTCGGCAGCGTCGGCACGCCGGGGCTCATTCCGGTTGATCGCCCCTACCGGCTTTCGGAGATCATGGCCAAGGTGGGTGGGATCAAGGAAGGCGGCGCGGACTATATCATGGTGCGCTCGCCGAACGGGACCGAGCACACTTACTCGATCAAAGGCCTGGCCACGGGCGATGACACGGCCGATCCCTATGCCCAGCCGGGCGACAAGATTTTCAGTCCGCAGGCAGATATTTTCTACATCAAGGGACAGGTGAAGGCGCCGGGCGGCTACCCCATTTCTCCGGACATGACGCTGGTGATGGCTTTGGCGCGGGGAGGCGGCCTGACCGATCAGGGCAGCGACAGCCATATTAAGATTGTCCGCAAAAATACGACGATCACCCCCCGTGATCTCAATGTGAAAATCGAGCCCGACGATGTAATCGATGTCGGCGAGGGCTGGTTTTAAGCCGCCGGCCGCCGGAGATTGCCATGAGCCTGATCCAATTCTGGAGAATCCTGCTGGCCCGCAAGATGTTGATCTTCGGCACCATGCTCTGCTGCCTCCTGGGAGGAGTGGCCATCATTCTCGTCGTGCCGCCTCGCTGGCAGGCGGATGCCCGGGTGTACCTCAATCTCTTGAAGCCGGATCCCATAACGGGAGAAGTGATCGCAAACAATGGCGCCGGGGCCTATATCCTCACCCAGATCGCGCTGATCTCCGACTACACTGTCGCCGGACGCGCGGTGGACAAGCTGGGCTGGCTGTCCGATCCGATTTTGATTCAGCAATACCAGAACCGCTCAAAGAACGACACGCGCGATTTCCGCCACTGGCTGGCCCAATTGATCATCGATCGCACCAAGGTCGGCGTCCTGGATCAGAGCAACATTCTGGACATCAGCTATACCGGCTCCAGTCCCGGGAGCGCCAAGGCTGTGGCGGACGCGGTGATGCAATCCTACCTGGAAACCAGTGTGGCTCTTAAGCGTGCCGACGCCGACAAAAGCGCCGATTGGTATGAACAGCAGGCCCAAAAGACGAAGCAGGCCCTGGAAGCGGCCCAGTTGGCGGTGACCACTTACGAGCGTGAGAACGGCGTGGTGCTTACCCAGGATGAGAAAACCGATGTCGACACCGCACGGCTTGCCGCCATGGCCATGCAAGGCTCGGCCGCCGATGGCATTGGCGGCAACAGCGCCGACGCCCAACTGGCTCAAACCGAAGCCGAACTGAGGAACGCGCTCAGGACTCTGGGCCCCAATCATCCCGAGGTGCAGACCCTTCAGGCGAAAGCGGCGGCGCTTAACGCGCTGATCGCGCGGGAGCGGACGGCCGCGGCCGGAGCCTCCAAGGCGGCGCCCGCCAGCGGCATCGATGCGCAAAAGGCGCTGGTGATTTCGGAGCGCGACAAGCTCGCCAAGCTGAGGAATCTTCAGACGGAAGTGGAAATTCAGCGTGACCTCTACAACAAGATGGCACAGAAAGAGGAAGATTCGCGGGTGCAGTCTGCCATCACCGATGCCGGCCTGACGCCGCTGGGCAGTGCTTCCGTTCCGCAGGCTCCGACCTTTCCCAACAAGCTGCTGATCATTGGCGGTTGCCTGGGGTTGGGGCTGTTTCTGGGTACGCTGGTGGCGCTGCTTATCGAGTTCTTGAACCGGCGGGTGCGGGGCGCCGAGGACCTGCAGTCCGCGCTGGATGTCCCGCTGCTGACTGTGCTTGCAGCCCGCTGATATGTTTTTGGAAGATGCCGGAAGATGAATGATCTTGTCCCGCCGGCCACACTGCTTGATTCGAAATTCCTGATCGCGCTCTCGGATCAATCCGCGCAGAAAGCCGAGGCGATCCGGCAGCTCCGCACGCATGTCATGGCCCGTCACGTGCAGATGGGACACCGGGCATTGGCGATATGCGCGGCGAGCGAAGGCGTCGGCTGTACTTTTGTCGCCGCCAATCTCGCCGTCTCGCTCTCGCAAATCGGAGTCAACACGCTGCTGATCGACGCCAATATGCGCCGTCCCGCCATGGCCGGAATTTTCAACTATTCATCCCCCCGGCCCGACCTGAGGACGGCATTGGCGACGGACATCAACTTCAACGATTGCATCGAGGAAGGATTTCTTCCCAGTCTCTCGATTCTTTTTTCCAAGGCAGCTGCCGCCGATGCCCAGGAGCTTCTGGCAGGGACCCGCTTCGAGGCGCTGATGAATTATTGCCTGCGGGAGTTCGATGCGACGATTGTCGATACCCCGCCGGCCAATGCCTACTCGGATGTGCGGCGCGTAAGCACCGTGGTCGGCTACAGCCTGATCGTGACCAGGCGCGACCGGAGCCTGATCAGCGACATCAGGAATCTTACCGAGCAGCTGCGCGGCGATCACGCGGAAGTGATCGGAACCGTTCTTAACGAAGGCTAGGTGATGACGGCCGTCGAGCCCTTGCGGAGCGAGCCTTTCCAGCACAGTCCGCTGGATAGTCTGGCCGATTCCTGGCCGCTGCTTTTAGGGTTTGCCGCCCTGGCCATTCCCGCCATCGGCATTCTGGCCGAGCAGACCTGGTCGAATGAGGCGGGCGCGCACGGCCCGCTGGTGCTGTTCACGGGAGGCTGGCTGCTTTGGCGGCAAATGCCGGCGATACGCAAAATCGCCGAGCCGGGGCGGGGCTGGCTGGTCGCCGTGCTGATCGCGATTTCGCTTTTTCTCTACATTGTCGGCCAGGCTTTCGATTTCACCACCGCGGACGCAGCGGGGCTTTATGGCGTCGGCGTGGCAATCTTCTATGCCAAGTTCGGCTGGCGCGCTCTGGTCGGAAACTGGTTCATTTTCTTCTATCTCCTGTTCGCGGTGCCTCCTCCCAGCATATGGATTGATTCCCTGACGTTCCCTCTGAAGCAGCTCGTCTCCACTCTGGCAACCGCGATGCTGCAGCCTTTCGGGGTCCCGGTCGTCCATGAAGGCGTGGTGATCTATGTGGCGCAATACCAGCTTCTGGTGGAGGACGCCTGTTCCGGGCTGAATTCGCTGGTCGGTCTTATGGCGATCAGCCTCCTCTATATCTATCTGGTGCGCGGAAGCTCCTGGCGTTACTCCGCGCTCCTGGCCGCGCTGGCGGTGCCGATCGCCATCATCGCCAACGTTTTTCGCATCATCATTCTCATCCTGCTCACTTATTTTGCCGGTGACGCGGTGGCGCAGGGTTTTCTGCACTTCGCGGCCGGAATCTTCATCTTTGTGACCGCCCTGCTGCTCGTCTTTCTTCTGGATTCCGCGCTTTATCCCCTGGTGAGCCGGAGGCGGCAGGCATGACCACCCGGCGGGACATGGTGCTTGGAGCGGCCTGCGTTCTCGGCGCGGGGGCTGCACTGGCCTTGAAGCCGCGGCGCTTTGTTTCGCTGATGCCGGCAGGCAAGAAACTCAACGAGATATTGCCGCGCTCCTTTGACAGCTGGAGTTCGCAGGATGTCAGCGATCTGGTGGTCCCGGAGACGCCGGACAGTCTGGCCGCGCGCCTTTATGGCGAAACGGTGGGCCGCATATACCAGAATCCGTCCTCCGGCGAGCAAGTGTTCATGCTGATGGCTCATGGCGATGTGCAAAGCAACGAATTGCAGCTGCATCGTCCGGAAGTCTGCTATCCCGCCTTTGGCTTCACCCTGTCCGAAAGCGCGCCGCTTCAGATCGACCTGAACCGGTCGGTCAATTTGCCGGGCCGGCGGCTGGTGGCGACCTCCAGCGAAAGACAGGAAACCGTCGCCTATTGGACCAGGCTGGGCGAATATTTTCCCACCAGCGTGCAGGAACAGCGCCTGAAGCGGCTCGAGACGGCGATGCAGCATTATATACCGGACGGGCTGTTGGCGCGGTTTTCGGTGGTGGGACCGGATGCTCAGGCGGCGCTCGGAACCATGATCCGGTTTATTCCGGTCCTGATTGCGCATGTGGCCGCCGATCAACTGGCGCCCTTGGTGGGAACCGGGCGGGCGATGACCATGGAAGGCATGCGATCAACGCCTGCCGAAAGGCTGCAGCACGAATAAGATATATCCGACCACGGCCAAGGTTATGGCGATGGCGATCGTGCGCTGGTCGTTGTTGCCCAGATAATTCGCGGCAGCACAGCCCAGGGCCGGCGGCAGGTAATGCCACATCTTATCCCGGTCATCTTCCGGCCCGGCGGAGCGCTGCAGGAAGAGCACCACAAGGGCCCCGAAGATCGCCATGGTCACCCAGTCGAAAACGGTCTGCATTAAGGAAATCCAGCCTGGCGCAATTCCAGGATAAAGTGGGTAGCGTTTTTCCGTTCGTACTGCGGCGAATCAAAGACCTGGAGGATTTTCGTGATTCAACAAAGCGCGAAAATACCCCGGGCGGCTCGTTTAATGATGGAAAGATGACGTTAATTCAAGACTGCCCGATGCTTATTCAATCTTATCCCCCCAGGCAATTTTCATGCTGGCGGTCTCCGGCGGTCTTTCGCACCGGGTTAAAGATTAACGCGGTATTATTCCAACAATGCTTTGAACAAGGCTGTGGCTGGCGGCGGCGTGCATGACGATAAGCATCATTGTTCCCCATTATAACGACCTTGCCGGCCTTGATCGTTGCTTGGCGGCGCTGGCCCGTCAGACTTTTTCAGCGGAACCCTGGGAAATCGTCGTGGCGGACAACGCTTCCCCCCAAGGCGAAGAGGCCGTGGCCGCGGTGGTCCGCAATCGCGCGCGGCTGGTGACCGTGCGCCAAAAAGGTGCCGGCCCGGCGCGCAATGGCGGCGTTGCCGCCAGCACGGGCGAGATATTGGCGTTCACAGACTCCGATTGCGTGCCGGATCCTCATTGGCTGGAAAAGGGGATTGAAGGCCTGGCGCATTCCGATTTCGTCGGGGGAGCAGTGGACGTGCTGGTCCATGACCCGTCACGCCAAAGCGCGGCGGAATCCTTTGAGAAGGTGTTTGCTTTCGATACGGAACGATACGTCACGCAAAAGGGATTTGTCGCGACTTGCAATCTGTTTTGCACCCGCCGGGTGTTCGATGCGGTTGGCGTGTTTGAGAACGGCATCTCGGAAGATGTGGATTGGTCGCGCCGCGCCACCGGCAAAGGCTTCCGCATCGGCTATGTGCCGGAGGCCCTGGTGGGCCACCCGGCGCGACGCGATTGGAGCGAGATACGGAAGAAATGGATTCGAATCAACGCGGAGACCTATGCCCTGACGGTCCGGACCCCCGCCGGCCGCCTCAAATGGGCCCTTGTCTGTCTGGCTTTGCCGGCCTCTTGCCTTGTCCACACGGTGAAGGTCCTGCGCTCCCCGAAGTTGAAAGGCCTTAGCCAGAGAGCCGGGGCTTTAGGCATGCTTTACCGGCTGCGTTTCTGGCGTATGCTTGATTCGATGCGGTTATTGGCCCGCGGGGTAGCCGCGCAACCTTAGCCGGCCTGATCCGTTTTGGAACATTCATGCGTAAAATGCGCTCCATCCCTGTTTTTGTTAACTGCACCGAAAAGTCAAAGGCCTAAAACGACCTCTGTCCCATTTGGCGCAAATACTGTATGGTGCGCCGCAAAATGACTGTCGAAACATGAGCTTGAAAGAAAAGTTGGGCCGCTGGTTGGGCAAGCCGCCGGAGACCGGTTCCGATTTGCGGCAGTCCCAGGCGTCGGTCCAGACCCTGGCGCAGCAGCTTCGGGGCAGCGGCGCCGCGCCCACACCCGCGCCGCAGACGACTTTTCCCCGTTTCAAGGTCAGCGCCAACGACCATCTCAATGTCCGGGCAGGTGACGCTTTCACCCGCGCCCGTATCCGGCTGCTCGATGCCTTTACGCCGTCACAGCCGATCAGCGACCGCAAACGCTTCGCCGGGCGGACCGAGATTCTGACTTCTCTGATCCGCGCCATTGAGGAGCAGCGGCTTCATACCGTGCTGTATGGCGCCCGCGGCTTGGGCAAGACTTCGGTTTTGCATGTGCTGACGCAGGCGGCGCGGGAAGCGCGCTACCAGGTGATTTATGTCGCCTGTGGTGCCGATTCCAGTTTCGACGAAGTGTTCCGCACAGTCGCCGCCGGCATACCGATGCTGTTTCATTCGACGGTGGGACCGACCTCTCAGGAAGTGGAACAACGCAAGACGCTTGCCGACATCATTCCGGACACGCCCATCTCAGCCCGGGTGGCGAGCGATCTGCTGGCCAAGGTGGTGGGCACGCGCGTGGTGGTAATTCTCGACGAATTCGACCGCTGCGAGTCGCCCGCTTTCCGGCGCAATATCGCCGAGCTGATCAAGAACCTCTCCGACCGCATGGTCAGGGTGCAGCTGGTGATCGCCGGTGTCGCGGCCAATCTGGTCCAGCTGCTGGAGCATATTCCTTCGATTCAACGCAATATCTATCCCCTGCAGATTCCCTGGATGACGACCACTGAAATCCGCGAACTGATCAAGAATGGCGAAGATCTGTGCGGCGTTCATTTCGACGATACGGCGGTGCGCGCCGTGTCCGTCGCTGCCCATGGCTCGCCTTACCTCGCCAGCCTGCTCGCCCACCACGCGGGACTGAACGCGCTGGACGCGGAAAGGACGAATGTGGGGATCGCGGACGCGATGGAGGCCATCCTGACCGCGGTGAGGGAATTCAAGGGACGGCTGTCGAGCCGCGCCAAGATGCTGCTTTGGCAATTGGTGCGGGATGGCCAGATACGGGCGCTGGGCACGTTGGCCGGCACGGCGCTGGTCTCCGGCGGGGCCTTCCGGCGGGAAGATCTCAGGGCCTCCATGGCCAGCCTGGACAGTATCCAGCGCTGCGAGGAATTGATCCCCCAGCTGATCGCCAACGACGTGCTGGTGGAGCGGCAGTTGGAAGAGATCAAGACCTATCAATTTTCGGAAGAAAGCGTCGCGCCCTATCTCTGGCTTTTGTGGATGGCCACGCATCTTCGCGAGGGCAAGACCGCCGACATGGCGTTGGGCATCCTGTTGCAGACTGCCTCCGCCGAATAGGAAAGGCCGGCGGGATTCAAGGCGCCGTTATCGGGCGCGCCCCATCTTGCAAGACCTCCACTTATCCGGACAAGCGGTAAACGGTGCTGTATTTGCGTTTCCACACCACCTGGATGTCGGGCAGGCGGTCAAACCCTTCTTTTTCCATCAACGCTCCCGCGCAGATAATCAGGATGTTTCTCGGCTGCGCTGCCGCTGAGCGGCGGATATTGTCAATGACGGCCTCCAGAACCCGGCCTGTAAAGGGATGAAAAAAATAAAGGACCAACGGCGCCGCGGGAAGCACAAACTCGGCAGCGTCGCCGAGAACGGACCTCACCGCGGAACAGCGTCTTTTGCCGCGATAATTCCGGATGTTTCTTTCCGCGATACGGTGCAACTCGGAAGAAAATTCCACGCCTTCGACGAATTGGAAGGGGTAGCCCGCGGCTTCCAGAAGGACCTTGCCTTTGCCCGAGCCAAAATCGATGAAGCCGTATTGCCGGTAGTCGGGCGAAAGCTCTTCAAGAACTTTGCGAACCGTGCCGGGATAATAGTCAATCCCCAGGGAGCGGTTATTGCCGACCACATTCACGGAATTGATCTTGACGCGACCGCTGGTTTCGACCCCATGCCAGATATCCCATAGAAGCCAGTAGGCGTCCCGCATGCGGTCATAGGAACTGGCGGGGAGTAGTTGTTTCAGCAGCGCCATACCAACATTCCGGTTAATCCCGTGCCCGAGCGGCTCCGACCAGCGGCCTTCGTCCGCCGATTTTCTCGCAGATGGAGAGAGGAGGCCCGCTACCGGCCTCTCGATGCGGCAATCCTGCCACTCATCCCGGAGAAGCTATCACGGCTCCGACGCGATGATTTGACAGAAAAAAGAGGAGATATCGAGCTTAAAGTCCGGCCAGCCAGAAAATCGCGAGCCATAGGGCCATGCCCGCGCTCAGCGAGAACAGAATGGTCCAGCGTGGCTGCCAGGACGCGTTCTCGGCAGCCGGATGGGCCGCCCGCTCTTTGAGCTGGTCTGCAAGACCAGGGACAAAAAACGAAACCTCCGGCGTTTGGTAACCCGCCTTACGCAGTTCCTGCATGACCGCCTCCTGGGACCAGGGGCATGTTCGGCCCGACTTCTTTCACTTTTCTTAATAAGCTGAGTCGGCGGCGAAATAGCGGGAAAGTTCCCAAACCGGCATGCTGCGCCGCAGCAGGAGGAAGGGAAAAAAGCCTGGATAAGGAAAGGGCTAATAGGCCGAGCGGTGAAACGGGGCGCTGGTGACCGTTAGGAACAAGATGCGCAAATCCGTGCCCAGCGACCAGTCCGCGATATATTCCAGGTCGCGGTCGACCCGGGCCTGCATGTGCGGAATGTCGCGAATCTCACCCCGGAAGCCCGCGATCTGCGCCAGGCCGGTGATGCCGGGTTTGGCACGGAAACGCAGGTGATAGCTGGGCACCATCTGGGTGTAATACTGGTCATGCGCGACCGCGTGCGGCCGGGGACCGACCAGTGACATTTCGCCTTTGAGCACATTGATCAGCTGCGGCAGCTCGTCGATGCTCGAGCGGCGCAGGAACCTTCCCACCCAGGTGACGCGATTGTCGCCGCGCGTCGCCTGAGCAACGTCGGCACCATCCTCCATTACGTTCATGCTGCGGAATTTGTAGATGGTGAAGATACGGCCATCCACTCCGGTGCGCCGCTGCCGGAAAAACACGGGGCCCTTGCTCTCCAGCAATATAGCCAGTGCGACGACCGCCAGGAAAGGCAGAAGGATCAAGAGTCCCACGCCCGCGCCGGCGAGATCGATGATCCGCTTGCACTTCGAACTGCGCAGCCGGAGAGAACCTTTCAGAATCTCTTCGGGAGCGTCGAAACCGGAAACACCGCCGAGTTGCTGACGACTGGCCGTCTGGACAGGCCAGTCCATCTCCCGAACTATCTCTGGCATAAAAACCCCAACCCAATGACGCGCCAATCACCTGACTTCTATTTTTGGCACAGGTGAAAAGCGGTAGCCCAACAACGCGAAATATTCGAGACAACCAATATTCTTGCAACGCACCCTACAGGGCTTTTCGGAACCAGAAAAGATTTGGTTTTCGTATGGTTAACCATGAAGGGCCATTTCGCGCCCGCGGAACAAAAGGTCGCACCCCGCCGCAACGCCACTGCGAGTTCCATAAATCCCGCGCAAGCGCTGGTAATTCCGCTTCCTGTAACCTCCAGGAAGGAAAGGGGCAGGCCGCTGCCCAATTCTCGCAAATGACATATTGCATCTGCCGGAGATGCCGGTAAGCGCCGTACCCGAGGCGCCCAATCGGTCTTTACGAAGGCAGGCAGGCTCGCCGCCTCACGGCAAAAATCTACGGCATTTCCGTGTTTGCGATGCCCATCAAATAGGCGCCGTAGCTTGTCTTTGCCAATTCAGCCGCCAATTGCGCGAGCCTTTCGCGATCGATGAATCCCATATGGAAGGCGATCTCTTCCGGGCAACCGACCTTGAGTCCCTGTCGCGCCTCGATCGTGCGGACAAATTCTCCGGCCTGGATCAGGGAATCGTAGGTACCGGTGTCCAGCCAGGCGTTGCCGCGGCCGAGAAGCTCGACCGACAAGGCGCCGTCTTCCAGATAAAGATTGTTGAGAGCGGTGATTTCCAATTCGCCGCGAGCCGAAGGTTTTATGGTTCGCGCAAACGAAACGGCGCGTCTGTCGTAGAAATAGAGTCCGGTGACGGCATAGTTCGATTTCGGCTTGACCGGCTTTTCCTCGATCGAGATGGCGCGGCCCGCCTTGTCGAATTCGACCACGCCATAACGTTCCGGATCATTGACCCGGTAGCCGAACACGGTCGCACCTTCCTTGCGTGCCGCGGCTCTCGCCAGCCGCTCGGTGAAGCCATGGCCGAAATACAGATTGTCTCCCAGGATCAGCCCGCTTTGCTCATCGCCGACAAAATCGGCGCCAAGGATGTAAGCCTGGGCCAGACCCTCGGGCCTGGGTTGCACCACATAGGAAAGTTTGATTCCCCATTTGTCGCCGCTGCCCAGAAGACGCTTGAAAGCCGCCTGATCGTCCGGCGTGGTGATAATCAGAATATCGCGTATGCCTGCCAGCATCAGGGTGGAAAGCGGATAGTAGATCATCGGTTTGTCATAGACCGGCAGCAGCTGTTTGCAGGTCGAGATGGTGATGGGATAGAGCCTCGTGCCGGACCCGCCCGCCAGAATGATCCCCTTCATGCCGAAAACCCCTGCCGCAACTCTGCCAATACCGGTGCCAGCGCTTTCTGCCATGGCTGGGGTACAATGCCAAAAGCCTTGCCGATCTTGGTGAGGTCAAGCCGGGAATTTGCCGGGCGGCGGGCCGGGGTGGGATAGTCCGCCGCGGCAATCGGCACCACGCGGGCGCGGATTTGGGCCCAAGAGGCCTGGCGGAATATCTCCTCGGCGAATTTTCGCCAGCTCGTCTCACCCCCGCCGGAAAAATGAAACACCCCGAAGGGGGCCTTCTCGCCGCTCTGCGCCAGGCGGCGTGCCACGGCGAGGACGGCTTCCCCCAGATCGCGCGCCGAGGTGGGCGCGCCGTGCTGGTCATCGACGATGCGCAATTCCTCGCGTTCCCGTCCCAGCCTCAGCATGGTTTTCACGAAATTGCCGCCATGCGCGCTATAGACCCAGGAGGTGCGCAGGATCACATGCTGTGGGAGACGGGCGCGGATCAATTCCTCGCCCATCAGTTTGGTTTGGCCATAGACGTTCAAGGGTCCGGTGGCGTCGCTTTCGACATAGGGCGTGGCTTTCGTCCCGTCATAGACATAGTCGGTGGAGACATGGACCAAAGGCACGTTCCGCGCCTGGCATGCTTGCGCCAAACGGCCCACCGCGGTGCCGTTCACCATCTCGGCAAGCGCCTTTTCGCTCTCAGCCCGGTCCACCGCCGTATAGGCGGCGGCATTGATCACCACGTCCAGCCTGGGCTGCGCCATCACGGCGGCGGCAATGTCGTCGGGCCGGGTGAATTCCGCCTGGTCCTGCGAGAGTACGGTGTGATGGAGGCCGGCATCCTCCGAAGCGAGCCTGGTCAATTCCAGCCCGAGCTGGCCGTCGGCTCCGAACTGCAGGATATGGATGCGGTCTTTGACCGGCGTTGACGCCATTATAAGGCAGCCTGGAAAGGTGTGCTGAAAGCGCCAAACGGCGGCAGGGCCAAATCCTTGGCCACCACCTGGCTGCCGGCGAAATCCGGCCAGGCGATCGCCAGTGCGGGATCGTTCCAGAGCACTCCGCCTTCAACTCCCGGTGCCCAGAAATCGGTGACTTTGTAGACGACCTCGGTGTCGGGCTCCAGGGTGCAGAAGCCGTGCGCGAAGCCGACCGGGACATAGAGCTGGCCTCCGTCGCCCGCCGAGATTTCCACCGCGATATGCCGGCCATAGCTAGGTGAATTTTTCCGGACATCCAGCGCGACATCGAGAATGCTGCCCCTGACCACACGCACCAGCTTTTCCTGCGCCTTGGGAGGCGCCTGGAAATGCAGCCCCCTGACCGTTCCCTTTTCGCGCGACATGGAGTGATTGTCCTGCACAAAGGCCGAGGTGATGCCGGCCTCGGCAAAGAGGCGCGCATTGTAGGTCTCGCTGAAAAAGCCGCGGCTGTCCTGAAACCGCCTGGGCGTGACCAGCAAGGGACCGCTGATCGCGAACCGTCGAACGGAAAGACTCATGGCAGGGCGCCCGTTTTCGCCTTGAGGCCCAGGCGCGCGCCGGTGAAACCGCGCTGCTCGATCACCTGCCACCACCAACGATTGTCGAGGTACCAGCGCACCGTATCGCGGATGCCCTGTTCGACGCTCACTTGGGGCCGCCAGCCCAGCTCACGTTCGATCTTGCCCGCGTCGATGGCATAGCGTTGATCGTGGCCGGGGCGGTCGGTGACGAAGGTGAGGAGTTTCTCGTGATTGACGTGCGGGCTTTCCGGCAGGAAGTCGTCCAGTGTCCGGCAGATGAGGCGCACCAGGTCGATATTGCGCATCTCATTGCGCCCCCCGATATTATAAGTCTCTCCGATGCGGCCTTTCTCCAGCACGGTGAGGAGCGCGCGCGCATGGTCCTCGACATAGAGCCAGTCGCGGATGTTGCTGCCGGTGCCATAGACCGGAATCGGCTTGCCCCTCAGCGCCGCCAGCACCACCACGGGAATGAGTTTTTCGGGGAACTGGTAGGGGCCGTAATTGTTCGAACAGTTGCTGGTGACGACGGGCAGGCCGAAAGTATGATGCCAGGCCCTGACCAGCATATCCGATGAGGCCTTGCTCGCCGAATAAGGCGAGTTCGGTGCATAAGGCGTGCTTTCGGTGAAGAAACCGGAATCGCCCAGAGAGCCGAAAACCTCGTCCGTGGAGACGTGATGGAAGCGGAAACCCTGCTTCCGCGCCTCGGGAAGCTTGTCATGATAGGCGCGGGCTGCCTCCAGGAGGGCATATGTACCGACGATATTGGTTTCGATGAAAGCGGCGGGACCGTCAATGGAGCGGTCGACATGCGACTCTGCCGCCAGATGCATCACCGCGTCCGGCTGGAAGGAATCGAAAAGGCGCCCGACCAGGCCACGATCGCAGATGTCGCCTTCGACGAAAGCATAGCGTTCATGGGGCAGCACTTCTTCAAGGCTGCGAGGGTCGGAGGCGTAGGTAAGCTTGTCCAGGTTGAGGATGTTGTGGCTGCTGTGCCTCAGGCAAAGGCGGATCAACGCGGAACCGATGAAGCCAGCTCCGCCGGTGACAAGAATACGCATTGGTCTCCTTTGCCGAATATTTCTGGCAGAGTCGCGGGAGAAACTGCCGGCGTCCCTATAGAGTACCATAACGTAAAGAACCAGCATTTCCCGGGTCTAGCCCGGGTTTCGCCGGGTTTAGGTTACTGCCGTCTTTGCCAGGCCTTGGCGCGTCGGGCTCCTTCCCAAGCGAGCATGGCCATGGTCATGCCCAGAAAGTTGCCCGCCAGGACATCGCTGACATAGTGCCAACGGCCCACGATCAGAAGAGCGTCGCCGACAATCAGGCTGGCGGCAAAAATTGTCCGCTCTCGTGCCCAAAACAGCGCGGCTATCGTCAAGGGAGCGGCGCCGATCGCCGCATGGGCGGACGGAAAGCCGCTGGAAGAACGACCATGCCAGCCCATCAGGTAACGGACATGATCAAAAGGAAGACGCAACGCGGGACGTGAAAACAAAGGCTTTAGAAAATGCTCGGCCAGGTAATAGCTCATGGCCACGGCGAGCGCCGAGAGCAGAAGGGCTTCGGTCCAAACGGGAAAGCGCTTGGCAGCCACGCAAAACAGCAAAGCCGCCGCCGCCGCCAGGAGAAAAAGCTCGCCGATCCCTTTGGAGGATGGCGCATAGGGCGCCAGTGCGTGCGCGGGCAGAAGACGTCCGGAAATTCCCGCAACCGGCGCATCCAAAATAAGCATCGAAAGGGGGATGACGATCAGGGCCAGCAGGACAAGCCTGAACCAAAGCCCGAACACCGCTTGCATATGCCAACTTACCTCTTCGGAAAGCAGCCCGAAAGGCATGCACCGGCTGAAAGCGGGCACAGAGGCCCAGCCAGACACCACATCAAGGCGATCCCAACCGCAGCCGGCAGTCTAGAGCAATTCGACGCCGATCAGGAACAGCAGCCAACAAAGGATGCATGCAGCGGTGATGAATTGGACCGTGTGCGGGATCGACCACTTGGTCTGGGATCCGTCCAAAGATGGATGAGTTTCGCTGGACAAGGTTATTTCTCCCCGGCCGGAATTCGTTGAAACCGGCCTGCCGCTACGATCCTGTACAACAGATTACCTGTCAACGTTAATTCTGACTTGAGCGCGGACGCTCACAAGACAGGTGGTTGTAGATGTCCGGACCGCTGCACGCGGCGCGGGTTCCATCGAGCGGCATTGGAGGACCCGCGCCGGGAAATTTTTCCCCAAGAGTGCTGCATCCCCAGAATTAACAGGCCGAATGTGTAAATTGTTGCGGGCAATCCATTTTCAACAAAAGATACGTCTGCAATTCATTGGCCCAAGGTTGCCGTGGTTTTGGCGGAGTCCAAAAATCTCTATAGTTTGCAGAGGAGCGGGGACGCGGGGGCAAAATGAAGCGCGGGATAAGTGTATATTGGCTGATACCGGCGCTTTGCCTTTTGAATGACCCGGCACTTGCTGCCGCCTTCACCCTGAAAGAGGCCTTGGGCACGGCCTATGAAACCAACGCCAAACTGGCCGCCGAACAGGCCAATCTAAGGGCCACCGACGAAGGCCTGGCCCGGGCGGATGCCGGATGGCGGCCCAACCTCTCCGGCAATGGTTATTACGGCACCGCCGATACCGACAAGGCGAGCGGCGCCGTCAGCAGCCATCCCACCGACGGCCAGATCACACTGTCCCAGCCGATATTCCGTGGCGGCAAGACATATGCGGAGTTTCAGCGTGCCAAATCCCTGGATCTGGCCGAACAGGCGCAACTGACCCAGACCGAGCAATCGGTGCTTTTGGCAGCGGTCACTGCCTATATGGATGTGGTGCGCGATACCGGCAGGCTCAACTCGGCGCGGGACAATGTGGCCACGTTGCAGACCTTGAGGGATTCCGTGAATCAGCAGCTCGCTGCCGGTGAAGTCACCCGCACGGATCTTCAGCAGGCCGAAGCGCGCCTGGCGCAGGGCCGGTCCGGCATCTATGCGGCGGAAGCCCAGCTCGCCGCCAGCCGGGCGAATTTTGAACATGTGATCGGCCGTCCGGTCGAGACCCTGGAGGATTCTCCGCCGCTGCCTTCCCTGCCGCCCAGCCTGGAATCGCTGATCAGCGTGGCACAGGCCCGCCATCCGACCATCCTTGTCGCGCGGCAGCAGGAGCGCGCCGCCGGCTACAATGTCGACGACGCGGTGGGCGATCTTCTGCCCCAGGTTTCGGTGGTGGGACAATATCAGTATACGCACAATTACCAGACGCCCAACACATTCCAGCTCCAGGCTCCGCAGAACCAGCTGTCCGTGCTGGCCGAAGTTACTGTGCCGATTTATCAGGGCGGTGGCGAGTATGCCCTGGTGCGCCAGGCCAAGCAGCTTCGTGCCAAGGCGCAACTCAATACCACCGACATCGGCCAGCAGGTCGTGGAGGACGCCAGGTCCGCCTGGGCGGCCCATCAGGCGGCGGGTCAGACCGTCATCTCCGCCAGCGCCGTGATGCAATCGGATCAGCTTGCGGTTGCCGGTGAGACCCGCGAACAGCAGGCCGGCGAACGCTCCGTGATCGATGTGCTCAATGCCCAGCAGGAATATCAAGCCGCCCAGATCAACTATCTCAATGCCGTGCATGACAGTGTGGTGACAGCCTATCGCGTGCTTGCGGCGCAAGGCGGGCTCACTGCCAAAGAGATGGGGCTCGATGTCAAAACCTATGATCCCGCGGCTTATTACAACGCCAATGCCGGACGCTGGATCGGACTTGGAGATTAGGGTCGGGAAAGTAAACGGGGACCCAGGACGGGCGTTGCCTGACGGTTCCGGAAACCTTAATCGGCGGAGGAATTTACCTGCCGCCGCGGTTTCGGGTAGTGTGATCCCGAGTTAACTTTGTCTGAGGGGCTGCCGGTGTTTTCGCGCGATCCGTCCGATCCGGTCGGCGAGGTCTTGGCCGCGAACAGGAATTTGTTCGGGGCAGGGCTGGGCTTCAGCGCCGCTATGAGCATCCTGGCGCTCACCACCTCCATTTACATGTTGCAGGTTTATGACCGTGTGCTCACCAGCCGCAGCGAGGCGACGCTCCTGCTGCTCACCCTGATGGCGGTCGGCGCGCTCGCGGTCTTCGGTGTGCTGGATTCGCTAAGGCGGCGGCTCTTTGTCCGCATCGGCATACGGGTCGGCGACGCCCTCTCCGCCAGGGTGCTGCGTGCCATGGTTTCGACCAACGCCCAGGCAGGCGCGATGCAGGCGCGCTCCGGCCTGCGCGACGTGGAGAGTCTGCGCAATTTCATCGGCAGCACCGCCTTCGGCGCCTTGAACGACGCCCCCTTCCTCCTGATCTATTTCGTCATCCTGCTCTGGCTGCATTGGCTCTACATGGTGGTGATCGTGCTGGGCGGACTGGCGCTCTTCGGCATCGCCGTGCTCAACGACCGGCTGACCGCGCCGCCTTTGTCCCAATCCATCGGGCTTTCGATGCGGGCGCAAGCCTTCGCCGATGGCGGCTTGCGCAATTCCGATGTGCTCGAGGGCATGGGCATATCGGGTGGCTTCGTCCAGCGCTGGTACAGCGAATGGCTCCAGTCGCTGCGTTTCTCCGCGCTGTCCTCCGAGAGGGATGCCAGGCTCAGTGCCTTGTCAAAGGTCGTGCGCCTCATCGTGCAGGTGGCGCTGATGGCAACCGGCGCGCTTTTGATCCTGGATTTCCGCGCCACCGGCGGCGTGATGATCGGCGCCACCATCATCGGCTCCCGCGCCCTGATGCCGATCGAGACCCTGATTTCCAGCTGGAAAAGCGTGGTGGCAACCAGGCTGGCGATTGGGCGGATCAATGACCTGCTCAACAATGCGCCCAAGCGGGAAGAGGGCATGCGCTTGCCGGCGCCCAAGGGCCATGTGAGGGTCGGTGGCGTCTATTACGCGGCGGCCCGCACCCGCAAGACGATCCTGTCCAATGTCAGTTTCGAGATATTGCCCGGGGAGTCCCTGGGCGTGATCGGGCCTTCCGCTTCGGGCAAATCCACCCTGGCGCGCCTCCTGGTCGGGGCCTGGCCGGCCAGTTCCGGATCGGTGCGGCTGGACGGCGCCAATATCTACTCCTGGCCGCGGCAGGAACTCTCCCGTTACATCGGCTATCTGCCCCAGGACGTGGAATTGTTCGCCGGCACGGTGCGCGAGAATATCGCCCGCCTTGGGGAAGACGATCCTGAACGGGTGGTGCGGGCCGCCCAGCTGGCGCATGCCCATGAGATGATCCTGGCGCTGCCCAAGGGGTATGAGACCGAGATCGGGGACAGTGGCCATTGGCTGTCCGGCGGCCAGAGCCAGCGCATCGGCATCGCCCGCGCGCTTTACGGCGATCCGCGTCTGGTGGTCCTGGACGAGCCCAATTCCAGCCTGGACGGTGCGGGCGAGGTTGCGCTGGTGGAAACTCTGTCCGAGCTCAAGCAACAGGGGGTCACTGTGGTGGTCGTGGCGCATCGCCCCAGCGTGCTGGCCAAGACGGACAAGATGCTGGTGCTCAACCCCCATGGCGGGGTGGCGAGCTTCGGCCCCACCCAGGAAGTCATGCAGCAATATATCCCGCGCGAAGCACCCAGGCCCGTCGTGGCGCGGCCGGTTTCGTCCCCGATGACGGCGGAGGAGCAGGTTTCATGAGCGACGCCGCGGAAAAGCCGCCGGAGAATGACGGCCGGAAAGGCGGCCGGGACCGGGACCGTGGGGCTTCCATCCTGCGCCGCCTGATGGCGCCGCAAAGCACCGATGTGCCGTTGCCGGCCTGGCTCACCCGCACAGGCGAGCATTTCTTTCCGTCCGATGTGATCGATGACGGCGACGAAAAGGCCTTCATGCAGACCTCGCCCCTGGTGCGCCGGGGCAATCTGGTGGTCGCGATTTTCGTGATCGGCGGTTTCCTGCTCGCCGCCTTCGTGCCCCTGCAGAGCGCGATTGTGGCTCATGGCGCCATTGTGGTGAAGACCCACCGCAAGACCGTCCAGCATCTCGAAGGCGGCATCGTCAAGGAAATCGATGTCACCGACGGCGAAATGGTACAGGCGGGCCAGGTGCTGATCCGGCTGGACGACACCCAGGCCAAGGCCAATCTGTCGGCGCTGGAAGGCGAAGCCGATGCGATGAGCGCGCAGGAGGCAAGGCTGGTGGCCGAGCGCGACGGCAAGGACCATATCGATTTTCCGGCCGACCTGCTCGCGCGCAAATCCGATCCCACCGTGGCCGAAGCGATGCGCGGCGAGGAGAATGCCTTTGAAGCACGGGCCTCGACGTTGGGCCAGAAGGTCGGCATTCTCGGCCAGCGCAACGGCGAGAATGGCCGGGTGATCGCCGGGCTCAAGGTTCAGCAGGAGGCGGTACGCAGCCAGTTGAAGCTGGTTGAGCAGGAGATTGCGGGCGTCCAGTCGCTTTACAATGAAGGCCTCGCCACCTTGCCGCGCCTCTTGGCCCTGCAGCGCCAACAGGCCGACCTCAGCGGCCAGGACGGCCAGATCACCGAGAAGATCGCGCAGGCCCAGCTGCAGAATGGCGAGAACGGCCTTCAAATCTCCAATGTGAAGGACGAGCAATTGAGCGACATCGTGCAGAGCCTGCGCGATGTGCAGACCAAGAAGTATGAGACCATGGACCGCATCCATGCCATCCAGGACACCATTGCGCATGCGGTGATGCGCGCGCCGGTCTCTGGCGAGGTGATGGCGCTCTCGGCTCATACCGTGGGTGCGGTGATCAAGCCCGGCGACACGGTGATGGAGCTGGTGCCCAAGGACGATACGCTGCAGGTTGAGGCACAGCTGAAGCCGGAAGACGCGGACGATGTGCATGAAGGCATGAGCGCGCGGATCAACCTCAGCGCCTACCAGCAGCGGCGCCTGCCGATGATTACGGGAGTGGTAAGCAGCGTCTCGGCCGACAGCCTCACCGACCAGCGCACCGGGCAGCCTTATTTCAGTGTCGAGCTCACGGTGGACCGTTCCACGCTCAAGGATTATCCCGACGCCCAGCTCATTCCCGGCCTGCCGGTGGAGGTTGAGATCGGCACCGGCAAGCGCACCATGCTGGACTATCTGACCGAACCGGTCACCGAAGTGATGCGGCACGGGTTGCGCGAGCGCTGAATTCCCATGCCGCGCACGCCCCTTGCTTTCGGCGCGCTGCTCTTCTGGCTTGCCGCGCCGGGGCGCGCCGCCGAGCCTTTCCGGCTGGAGGTCCCCATTGGCTGCGCGGTGGGACGGACCTGCTTCATTCAGCAATATTTCGACCACGATCCCGGTCCCGGCGCTGCCGATTACCGCTGCGGCGTCAAGGTCTATGACGGTCATGACGGCACCGATTTCCGCATTCCCAGCCTCACCGAGCAGCGCCGCGGGGTGAATGTGCTGGCGGCGGCGTCCGGCATCGTCAATTCGGTGCGCGACGGCATGCCGGACATGGATGTGCGTGTTGCCGGCGCGGAAAGCGTCAAAGGCCGTGAATGCGGCAATGGAGTCCTGATTTTCCATCAGGACGGCTGGCAGACCCAATATTGCCATATGGCGAAAGGCTCGATCCGGATCCGTCCCGGAGACCGTGTCCCGGCCGGCGCGGTGCTCGGCCTGGTGGGGGAATCCGGCGACGCCGCTTTTCCGCATCTGCATCTTTCGGTGCGCAAGGGCGTGGAAAAGATCGATCCCTTCGCGCCAGAAACCACCCCCGCCCATTGCGGCGCGGGCGCATCGCTATGGTCTGAAAAGGCGCGCGGCGCGCTTCTTTATCAGGCGCCCGAAATCATCAATCAGGGATTTGCCGACGGCAATCTCTCCCTCTCCGATGTGGAGGAGGGCGTGCCGGCGTCGCGTCTTCCACGTCCGGCGAGCACGGCATTCACCGCCTATGTGCGCGCCATCGGGCTGGATGAAGGCGATGTGCTGAAGCTGGAAGTGAAAGCGCCCGACGGCGCGACGCTGGCCGCCAACATGCAGCCGCCGCTTAATGCCAACAAGGCGGAGTTTTTTACCTTAACCGGAAAAAAGCGGGGCCCATCCTACTGGCAGCCGGGGCGCTACGAAGCGCATTTCACGGTTACGCGCGACGGCACGGCGATTGTCGAGCGCCGCTTCACGCTTGATATGCCAAAACCCTGATGATAGGTAGCCTTGCTTATCGGTAATAAACGCGAGGGGGATAGTTTATGGCTGAGAAGAATTCGTCCGAGAAGGCTGCGTCAAAATCCGCTGCCGCGGTCTCTCAGGTCCCCGCGGCCAAGCCGGCGCTGGTGGACGACGCCAGCGTGAAGGAATCTTTCGCCGATGACTTTGTCGGGCTTTACGGCATCGGTCCCAATTTTCATTTCACCTTCGCCACCCGCCGGCC
Organism: uncultured Rhizobium sp.; assembly: GCA_964511505.1. Classification (GTDB taxonomy): domain Bacteria; phylum Pseudomonadota; class Alphaproteobacteria; order Micropepsales; family Micropepsaceae; genus Rhizomicrobium. The sequence goes on along the minus strand of CAZEFQ010000152.1, from coordinate 23,856 downwards.
TGCAAAAGCCGGCAGCCAGGACCTTTCCCGTCTGGTGACGGCGCGCATCGTCTTGCCGCTGGATGCCGTGCTCGAAATGTACAACAGCCTGCAGACCGCGGTGTCACGGCTGGAATCGCGCGGCGTGATCAAGCGCCGCGAGCCGGCGGCCAAGGGAAAGAAATAAGCGCGGATGTGATCGTCAGCGGCCGCGCCGGAGCGCGATATGCTGCATCAGCCGTTGCTCCAGCGGGGCCCGCGACGCCAGCTCTCCAAGGCGGGCGATATCCGCCACCATGGCGGACGGTTCGCCACGGGGCGGGAGCGCGCCGAATTTCAGCTGCGCCGTGGAGGCGCCGGTCAATTCCGCGATGATATCCCCCTTCTGGCCGATGGTGACGCCGCGGCCGGAGGCGACATTCACCGCGCCCACGACCCGGTCGGTCGCCGCCAGCGCCGTCAGCATGGCCGCGATGTCCCTGGTGTCGCTGAAATCACGCAACGGCGCAGGCGAGCCCAGCGCCACCTCTTTGCCTGCCAGCAACCCGTCGATCAGGCTGGGAACCAGCCGCCGTTTGTCTTCGCCCTCGCCGAACATCAGGAAAAGCCGCGCCCAGGCGAAGGACAACCCCAGTTTTGACGCTTCGGCCTCGAGCGAACGGTAAAGCGCATATTTGGCCCGGCCATAGGGCGTGGCGGGATCGCAAGTGTCGCTTTCCTTCCAGGCCGCCGTGTTGCTGCGCTTCCAGTCATATTCGGCACAGCTTCCCGCCGCCACCATCCGTTCTCCGCCTTCGCGGGCGAAATCCCGCGCCAGCTCCAGGCTGGCCGCGCGCCAAGTTTCATTCTCCGGCGCCGTCCAGAATTTTCCATGCGCGACGTACCAGGCCAGGTGAAGCAGATGGCTGGGACGGACTTTTTCCATCAGGCGACGCCGCGCGGCAGCATTCAGAAGGTCGGTGGCGTGCCAATATGCTCCATGGCCGGCCCCGGCCGGCGGGTTACGCGCCACGGCGTGGACCTCGAAACCGGCGGCGACCAGGGCCGCGAGAGTTGGGCGGCCCAAAAATCCCGACGCCCCGGTCAGGAGGACCCGCCTCACGGACGGAAATCCGGCCAGTTGAGATCGCGCGGACTGATCGCGGATGGCTGGATCGGCCATTGAATCGCAAAAGCGGGATCATTCCAGCGGGCGCCCCGCGCCAGTTCGGCCGCATAATCCTGGTCCATGGCGTAATCGACCAGGCAATCCGGTGTCAGCGTGACAAAGCCATGGGCGCAGCCTTTGGGTATCAGCAGCGCCTTGCCGCCGTCCGCATCCAGCTCCAGCCCGAACCAATGGCGGAAAGTCGGGGAGAGAGGCCGCAGGTCCACTGCGACATCGAAGATTTTTCCGCGCGCCACTTTGACCAGCTTGTTTTCCGCGCCCGGTTCGGCCTGCCAATGCAGCCCGCGCAGCGTTCCCAAAGCGGCGTTGCTGGAGCGGCTCGTCTGGGTGATGGTGCCGAAGGAAAGTCCGGCACGGCGGAATTCCTCCCGGCAATAGGTGCGGCCGAAAGAGCCGCGGGCATCCGCGGCGGGCTCGCTTTCGATCACGAAGACGCCCTCTATCGCGGCAGGGACGGCCTTCACGGCGCGATGACCTTGAGCTGCGGAATGGCGGTGACGAAGCGTGCGTTCCAGGAGCGGGCCTCCGGCAGCTGGCCGATGATTTCCTCGCGCAGGTTCCAGGGCAGGATCACGATGTAATCAGGCTTGTCTTCCAGGATGCGCGCGGGTGCGAAGATTTCAAGATGACTGCCGGGAAGGAACCGGCCCTGCTTGTGGGGACTCTTGTCCACCACATAGTCGATCTCCCCCCGCCCGATGCCGCAGGCATTCAACAAGGTGTTGCCCTTGGCCGCGGCGCCATAAGCTACCGTTTTTTTCTCCTCCGATCGGGCGCGGGTGAGAAAGGCGCGAAAGCCCTGGATCGCCCGTTCCACCTCCTTGGCGAAGCCCGCATAATAAGCCCTGGTTTCCACCCCGGCCTGTTTCTCTTCCGCGCGCAAGGCCTCGACCGCGGATGACATCGCGCGCCCGCCGTCCTGATGCTGCACAAAGAGACGCAGCGAGCCGCCATGGGTGGGAAGCTTCTCGACATCGAAAACCGAAAGGCCATGGCGGGTGAAAATCCGCTCCACCGCCGCCAGCGACAGGTAGGAATAATGTTCGTGATAGATGGTGTCGAACTGGTTCCGCGCAATCAGGTTCAGGAGATGGGGGAATTCCAAAGTGAGCACGCCATCCGGCGCGAGCAGGATTTTCAGCCCCGCGACAAAATCATTGATGTCGGGCACATGCGCCAGGACATTGTTGCCAGCTATCAGGTCTGCCTTGGGGTGGCGCGCCGCGATGTCGTTCGCGCTGGCCGCGCCCAGAAAACGGGCTTCGGTGGGAATGCCTGCGGCGCGGGCGACCTTGGCGACATTTTCCGCCGGCTCGATGCCCAAGGAGGGAATGTTCCGCTCGACGAAATTCTTGAGCAGGTAGCCGTCATTGCTGGCCACTTCGATCACGAAGCTGTCCTTCCCCAGGCCGAAGCGGGCGATCATCGCCTCGCTATAGCGCCTGGCATGCGCCAGCCAGGCGGCGGAATAAGAGGAAAAATAGGCATAGTCGGAAAAGACATTCTCCGGCAGCACGAACTGGTCGGTCTGCACCAGCCAGCAGGCCGGGCAGACGCGCACCCGGAGCGGAACCTTGGGCTCGGGCGCGGCAAGCCGGCCGGCCTCCAGATAGGAATTGGCCAAAGGCTGTTCGCCGAGATCGACAATGGGATCGGAAAGAGGGGCCCCACACGAGCGGCAGGCAAAAATCGAGTCAGGCATGGAGCGGCTCGCGCCGGCGGAGCAGGGCCTCGTGCGCCTCGATCTGGCCGAGCGAAAAGGCCCGCATGTCGGCACCTTCGCTCCGGGCGCGATGCCAGGCCGCAACCCAGGCCAGCGCTTCCGGCGCCGGCAACGCGATGCGCCAGCCCAGCCTCTCGCGCGCTTTCTGGGGATCCAGCGCCAGCAGTTTTTTTTCCGGCAGCGGATTTCCTTCCGCCAGCGTCCAGCCGTCCTCCCGTCCCAGGCAGGCCTGCAATTGCTCCACCACCGCGCGCACGGGGAGGGCGCGCTCGTCGGGCGGCGGGCCGAAATTCAGCGAGGCGGGGGTGGCGCCATCCGACGCCAAGGCGCGGGCATAACGCTCATAACCGGCGATCACGTCCAAAACATGCTGCCAGGGTCTTGTGGAGTCCGGATAGCGCAGCACCACCTTGTGGCCGCTTTCCGCGGCCCGCAAAATATCCGGCACCAGCCTGTCCTCGCCCCAATCGCCGCCGCCGATCACATTGCCGCCGCGCGCAGTGCCCAGCGCCGGAGCATTTGCGCCGCCGAGAAAGCTTTTGCGCCAGCTCTGCGCCAAAATCTCGGTTGCCGCCTTGGAAGCGCTGTAAGGATCGTCGCCGCCCAGCGGATCGCCTTCGCGAAAAGGCTTGCCGCCCTCGCTATTCTGGTAAACCTTGTCACTGGTGACGACCAGGATGGCGCGGAGGGAAGAGCATCCCTTGAGCGCGTCCAAAAGATGTGCCGTGCCCATCACGTTTGCGGCGAAAGTTTCCACCGGCTCCCGGAAGGAGCGGCGCACAAAGGCCTGCGCCGCCATGTGGATCACAATCTCGGGATCGCTTTCTTCCACCGCTTTGCGCACCGCGGCAGCTTCGCGCAGATCGTCGATACGGGAAACGACTCCCGGCCAGGGCGAAAGAATGTCGTACAGGTTGGGTTTTCTATCCGGCGGCAGCGCAAAACCGGTCACGCGCGCGCCCAGCCGGGAAAGCCAGAGCATCATCCAGCTTCCCTTGAACCCGGTATGGCCGGTGAGGAGCACCCGCCTGCCTTGCCAGAAGGCTCGCGCCTCCGTCAGTCCCAGATTTTCCATGGCGCCTTGCCGCTTGCCCAGGCCTGTTCAAGCTGGTCCTTTTCCCTGAGCGTGTCCATGGGCTGCCAGAAACCGTCATGGCGGTAGACATTGAGGTTGCCGCCGCGCGCCAGGCTCTCCAGCGGTTCGCGTTCCCAGACCGTCGCATCACCCTCGATCAGCTCGAGCACCTCGGGATGGAGCACGAAGAACCCGCCATTGATATAGCCGTGCTCGACATTGGGCTTTTCGTGGAACTGGGTCGCCTTGTCGCCTTCGATATGCACCACGCCGAACCGTCCCGGCGGATGCACCACGGTCATGGTCGCAGGCTTGCCGTGGGTGCGATGCGCCGCGATCAGGCGGGTGATGTCCACGTTCCCCAATCCGTCGCCATAAGTGAGGCAGAAGGCATCCTCACCCTTCAGATAACGGGCGAGCCGTTTCACCCGTCCGCCGGTCTCGGTGGCAAGCCCGGTGTCCACCAGCGTCACCCGCCAGGGATCGCGTGGTGTCCCGGCAAAGGAAAGCCTGCCCTCGGCAAGGTCAAACGTGACATCGGAATTATGCAGCAGGTAGTTGGCGAAATATTCCTTGATGACATAGCCCTGATAGCCCAGGCAGACCAGGAATTCGGTGACGCCATGCGCGGCATAGATTTTCATGATATGCCAGAGGATGGGCTTGCCGCCGATCTCGATCATCGGCTTGGGCCTCAAATGGGTTTCTTCCGCGATGCGCGAGCCGCGCCCGCCGGCAAGAATGACCGCCTTCATGCGGGCGCCGCCTGCACGTCCGCGCCGGCCTCCGAGAGCGTGCGGGCGATGGTGGCTTCGAAATTCCGCACCCAGCGCCCGGCGTCCCCCAAGGCTGTTGTGGGAATCGAGGCACGCAGGCCCTGGCGCAGCGCCCGGCGCCGGGCTTTGTCTTCCGCCAGTGCCGCGGCCTTCTTCACATAGTCCTCGCGGCTGAAGGCGCAGAGATCGCCCAGACCGGCATTGGAGAGGTTGGAATAGCTCAGTCTTTCGAAGAAAGCCGGGCCGACCAGGCTGACGGTGGGAACCCCCATCCAGAGCGCTTCGCAGGTGGTGGTGCCGCCGGTATGCGGCGCGGTGTCCAGCGCGATATCGATGCGGTTGTAATGCGGCATGTGCCGTCCGCGCACGGACTCAAAATCGATCCGGTCCGCGTCAATGCCATGGCGGGTGAATTCACCGCAGATATTGCGGCGGAAAGTGGCGGCGCCCGCTTCCGGCCGCACAAAAAGAAAGCGCGACTTGGGCACCTGGTGCATCACCTCGGCCCAGAGCCGGAACAGTTCGGGCGTATATTTGTAAGGATTGTTCATGGTGCCGAACGTCACGGCGCCGGCACGGTCTTCCGGGATGCCCGGTTCAATGGGAATCTCCCGGAAGCCCAGTTTTCCCATCACCACCCAGCTTTCCGGCACGATGAAAGGCTTTTCGACCAGAAGCGAGGGGTCCGGCGGATTGATATAGGGATCGACCAGGATGTGATCGATGGATTCGATGCCTGCGGAATGGGGGTAGCCCAGCCAGCTCACCTGCAACGGCGCCGCTTTGTAAGCCAGCACGTCCAGCCGGTTATAGCGGGTGGAACCGCCCAATTCGAACAGGATGTCGATGCCGTCGTCATGGATGCGCTGGGCGATCTCGCGGTCGGTCGCCTGCAGCATGTGGCGGAAGCCGGTGACGCTTTTCTGGATGGAGGCCTGCACCCGGTCGGGCGGCTGGGGATAGAAGGAATAGCAGAAAATCTCGTATTGCTCGCGGTCATAGCGCTCGAAGATCGGCAACGCGAAATAAGCCACCGGATGGTCGCGCAGGTCGGATGACATGAAGCCCAGCCGTACCTTTCCGCGCTTCGGGCCGCGGGGACGGCGCGTAATCGGAGTCTTGCTGGCGATGGCCTCCACCTTGCGGCCCCAGTCGCGATGCCGCTCGACCAGTTCCTGCCGGTCGTCCTCCGTGATCACCCGGCCGAGCTGGTTGTGCAGCGAGCCCACATTCATGCGATCGACCCAGAAGCGCATCAGGTTGGAGCGATCGCCCAGGAGCGCGAGTCCCTCATAATCCGCCAGGCGCAGGAAAATGCCGCTGAGATTGGCGGCATGCGGCTTCAGGTCGGTGCCGGTTTCCACCAGTTTGCGCGCCACCTGGCCCGCTTCCTCGATATGGTCGGATTCCACGCCATAGCGGCTGTCCACCAGGCTCTTGCACAAGGCCGAGAGGCAGCGCGGATCGTCCGGCGCCAGCGCCAGCGCCTGGCGCAAGAGCACATTGGCTTCCTCATATTTGCGCAGCGAATAACCCAGCATATGGCCCAGCCTGAGCAAGGCGTCCATGTTCTCCGGGTCGCGGGAGAGGATTTCGCGATACACATTGGCGGCTTCGGCAAAGCGGCTGCGCCGCTGCAGGAAGGCCGCCTTGTTGTGCAGATGCTCCAGATTGTCGGGTTGGAGCGCGATGGGCTTTTCGATCTCCTTCAAGATTTCGGCATCGCTGGCGCCCAGCCGCTGCAGCAGGGCGGCGCGGCTGTTGTAGATGCGCAGATTCTGCGGGTCGAGTTTTTCGGCGCGGGCGAACAGGACGCTGGCCCGAGCAATCTGGTCGGAGGCGGCAAGCGCATGGCCGTAAAGGCGCACGGTCTCCGCTTCGTCGGGCTGGATCTCGAAGGCACGGCTGAAAGCGGCTGCGGCTTCCTCGGCCTCGCCCAAGGCCAGGTGCGTATTGCCCAGATTGTACCACAGGGAATGATTGGCGGGGTCCAACTCCGTGCCGGCGCGGAACGTCTCGATCGCCTTGCGGATTTCGCCGCGCCGCTTCTGGACCACGCCCAGAAGGTTGCGCAGCCCCAAGTCGCGCGGATAAAGCGCCAGCACTTTCTCGGCTTCGGCCTCCGCATCGGCCAAGGCGCCCGATTGAAGCAGGGCGGCGGCGAAATTACCCCTGACCGAGCGGCGCTCGGGATCGCCCTCGGCGGCGCGCCGCCAATAACCGGCCGCGGCCTCCGTCTCCCCCAGTGCCCCCGCGGCCCGCGCCGCGCCGCGCAACGCCTCGCCATGGGCGGGTTCCAGGTCCAACAAATGACGATATTGGGCGAGGGCGCCGCGCAAATCGCCCGCCTGCTCGTTCTTCATCCCGTCGCGCAAGACGGCGCCCAGGTCCGGCCTGGAGGGTGTGGCGAGTTTTCCGGTCATGACTGATTTTTCAGGTTTATGGACGGCTTAGCACGTTTTCCCGATGATCCTCTAACAGACGTGCCGAAGACGGTTAGCGGACCGGCCAGCCCGGCCGGCGGCGCGCCTCTCGCCCGTTTCGGCCCCCGCAGGCCGATTAACTATAAGGCAAATTTTTGTGAAATTCGCCAGCACGCGCTTGTCTGGCCCGAAAGTCATGAATTAACGTTCAAGGAATTAAGACTTTCTTAGGGTTTTGGGCGGGGTGGCAACAAAATCCCAGATGAGGAGTGTGCCTTTGCGCGCGTGGTCGGCGCGCGAAGCGCCGAGTCATTTGCAACTCCGCCCTCGCTCTTTTCTTGCTCGCGTCTACCGATTCTTCCCTGCCTGATTAGCGGCGGCTTCTACCCGCCTCCTCGAGGATAGTCCCATGTCGCTCATGCCCAAGATTTTCGAGATTGTTCATACCAATGGCGGCATCGATTGGTACGACGCTGAAAGTGCCGCTCAGGCAGCCGGCGGCAACCTCGCCTCGGTGGAATCTGCGGGTGAGGATACGCTTCTTGTCAGCCTGCTGCAGGGTTATGACGCCTGGATCGGCGGCGAACAGACCGATTTTTCCAATGAACCTGGCGGCGGCTGGACCTGGGTTGGCGGCGAGGATTTTGACTATGCCAACTGGAATTTCGGCGAACCCAACAATTCCTTCGGCACGGAAAGCTACATCCAGTTTTACGGTGCGAGCGGCGCCTGGAATGACGCCAACGCTTTCATCTTCCTCACCGATTACATAGCCGAGTTCGAAAGCAACGCCACCGGCACCGCCGGCGATGACGTCTTCGCGGTGGCCAATATCGGCGATGCCTCCATCGATGGTGCCGGCGGCAATGACACGATCAGCGGCGGCGAGGGCAACGATTCGCTTGACGGGGGCACTGGCGCCAACCTGCTCGATTTCAGCCGCGAGCCGGGCGCGGTGTCGGTCGATCTGGCGGCCGGCGAGGCCACCAATGGCTCAGGCGGGCACGATATCATCGCCAATTTCCAGGAAGTGGAAGGCTCGACCCATGACGACACGCTGATTGGTTCGGCGGCGGATGAGACTTTCGAGGGCGGCGCCGGCAGCGATTCCCTGGATGGCGGCGGCGGCCACAACGCACTTTATTATGGCGACGATGCCGGCGGCGTGCAGGTGGATTTCGGCGCCGGCCAGGCCACCGACGGCTCGGGCGGGCATGACAGTTTTGTAAATTTCCAGGAGGTGCGAGGCTCCTCCCATAGCGACACAATCACTGGCACCGGCACGGAAACCCTGGACGGCAGTTCGGGCGGCGACTCGCTCGCCAATGGCGTCCTTTCCTACGCTCATGATGCGAACGGCGTTTATGTCGATCTCGCCAACAATTTTGTCGACAACGATTTTGGCTACCGGGATTATCTCTCCGGCATCAGCAGCGTCATCGGTTCCGCGACAGGCTCGGATTATTTTTACGACGATCCCGGCGCAGACGACACCTATGACGGCAATGGCAGCCTGGCCCAGAACAACACAATTGATTACTCGGACTCGCCGGCCGGGGTTGATGTCGATCTCACCACCGGCTCCGCCACGGATGGCGGCGGCGGCCATGATTCGCTGATCGATATCAATATCGTTTACGGCACGGGCGCCGATGACACCATGCTGGGCACGGCCGCCAGCGAAACCTTCTACGGTTATAATGGCAATGATTGCCTGGTCGGCGGCGGCGGCAACGATTGTCTGTATGGCGCCTATGGGGCGAATACCGAGATCGGCGGCGGAGGCAACGATTACCTTTACAGCTATGGCGGCAATGCCTCGCTGGATGCGGGCGACGGCGACAATACCCTCGATGCCGAATCCGGCAACAACACCGTGGTCGCCGGCGCTGGCAATGACAATGTCTATGCCTATTCCTACTCCAACTATGCCCAACAGATCGCTTTGGGCGGCGGCAACGACAACCTGACGGCCTATTACGACCACGGCACGGCAGATCTCGGCGCCGGTGCCGACACCGTCTACGCCTATTACGGCAGTCAGAGCCTGGAAGGCGGCGACGACAACGACTCGATTTATTCCAACGGCCAAAACACGGTGGACGGCGGCGCGGGCAACGACGCCATCCAGGCCAACAGCTACCAGCAGAATCTGAATGGTGGTGACGGCGACGACACGCTGTACACCTATTCCTCCACCGCCACGGTGGACGGCGGCGCGGGCGACGATTCCATCTACGCTTCCTACGGCAACGGCAGCTTCAGCGGCGGCGACGGCAACGACGTCCTGGACTGGACCGATTACGGCAACAACAGCTTCAGCGGCGGCGCCGGCGACGACACATTCTATGGCGTCTCCTCCACTTATTACTATTACAGCTCGGATATCCTCACCGGCGGCGATGGCCATGATCTTTATGTGCTGGAATGGCAAAGCGGCAATGATCGCCCCGATATCGTCACCGATTTCCAGGCTGGATCGGGCGGTGACCAGATCGATGTCTCATTCCTGATCCCCCAGCTGTCGGGTTATGACAACCTGGCGAGCCCCTTTGATGAAAATTACCTGCGTGTGGCGCAGGACGGCGCTGACGCCGTGCTTCAGGTCAGCCTGGATGGTTCGGGCAGCTTCTGGCAGGACGTGCTGCGTCTTTCGAATGTGACCGCGGCCGATCTGGTCGAAACCAATTTCAGTCCCGTTTATGGCACCTCGGTCGATGACGCGATCGCTGGCACCGAGGGCCCCGACTCCATCATGGGCTTCGCCGGCAATGACTCGATTTCCGGCAATGGCGGCGACGACACCATGGATGGCGGTTTCGGCGACGACACCATGGATGGCGGCGATGGCTTCAATGCGGTGGACTATGGAAACGCCGCCGACGGCATCTCGGTCGATCTTTCGCTCGGCACCGCCAGCGACGGCAGCGGCGGCCAGGATTCCCTCGCCGGCGTCAATGAGGTGTTCGGTTCGCAATTTGACGACGCGGTCAACGGCACGTCTTCCGCCGACGCCCTCTACGGCAATGACGGCAATGATACGCTGGCCGGACTTGGCGGCGGCGACACGGTGGCCGGCGGCGCCGGCGACGACAATCTCTCCTCCGGCGACGGCGATGCCAGCCTGGAAGGCGATGACGGCGACGACACGCTTCAGGGCGGGGGCGGCAATGACACTTTTGCCGGCGGCTATGGCAACAATTCACTGGATGGCGGCGGCGGCAACAACACCGCCGATTATTCCGGCCTCGGCCAGATCAACATCGACCTCAACATTCATGACGGGATCGCTCCCAATCTGGTGGTCAATGGCGGCTTCGAGACCGGGGACCTTTCCGGCTGGACGGTCGGGGCCGACAACAACGACACCCGATTCACCGATGACGTGCCCTTTGACGGCAGTTATTCCCTCGATCTCAACGGCGTGGGCCAGTTCGACTCCCTGAGCCAGGCCTTCCAGACCGTCGCGGGCCAGCAATATGAGCTGAGTTTCTGGCTGGAGAGCGACGGCCTGACGCCGAATGCCTTCACCGTGAATTTCGGGGATCAGACTGTCTTCGCCCAGACCGATCTCGGAGACTCGGGCGGATATCAATTCTACGATTTCATTGTCACTGCCGACTCTGCCTCCACCACCCTCACATTCCTCGGGCAGAGCGATCCCGGCTTCCTGGTGCTCGACGATATCCAGGTGACCGAGCGCCCCAATGACAATGGTGGCGGCAATGATACGGTTGAGAACATCCAGAACCTGATTGCCGATTACGACAGCACCCTGATCGGCGATGGAAACGACAATAATTTCCACGGCAACAGCAGCGGCAATCTGCTGGTCGGCAATGGCGGCAACGACACGTTGGTTTCCTCTTACGGCAATAACACGCTCTCGGGCGGCGCCGGCGACGATTCACTGGACGGCGGCAATGCCGATTCCGGCAATACCGCCGACTATAGTGCCGATCCCGGCGCGGTCAGCGTGGACCTGCTTAACGGCTTTGCCGGCGACGGCTGGTTCGGCCAGGACACGCTGGCCAATATCAGCAATGTCACCGGCTCGGCCTATGACGACAGCATCTATGGCGACGACAACAACAACAGCCTCGCGGGCGGAGGGGGCAACGACCAGATTTATGGCAATAGCGGCGCCGATACCCTGAACGGCGGTGCCGGCGACGATTATTTGGACGGCGGCGATAGCCAGTCCGGTGGAGAAGGCGGCGGAAGCGGCAATGTCGCCGACTACAGTTCCGAGCCCAATGGCGTGACAGTCGATTTGGCTGCCGGCGAGGCCACCGACGGCAGCGGCGGCTTCGACACGCTTTCGAATTTCCAGCAGGTCTGGGGCTCGGCCTTCAGCGACTCCCTGCACGGTTCGGATTTCGAAAATGAGACTTTCCTTGGCAATGCCGGCAGCGACAGCATCGATGGCGGCGCGGGCGACAATTCCATCGAAGTCAACGGCGACGGCAGCGGCCTGGACGCCTCTTCGCTGACCGGCGGTGACGGCGACGACACGGTGCACATGTATAACCAGGGCGCCGCGACGGCGGACGGCGGTTCTGGCGACGACAATCTCCAAAGCGGCAATTCCAATGGCGCCTCGCTTCAGGGCGGGGACGGCAACGATTACCTCGAGGACGATTCCGGTCAGTCCGACACCGTCGATGGCGGTGAGGGCGACAACTACATCTATACCAGCGGCGGCAGCGGCGGCGTCGTCACTGCGGGCGATGGCATCGATAACATCAGCTCCTATTACGGCAGCGACAACACCCAGGATGCCGGCGGCGGCGACGACAGCTTCTACAACAATGAGAGCTTCGACTCGCTTTCGGGCGGCGACGGCAACGACACGTTCGACGAACCGGGCAGCAACAACACTTTGGATGGCGGCGCCGGCACCGACAGGTTCCAGGATGTTTCCTATTTCGGCGGCGGCGGCGGCAACCTGATCAGCGGCGGCGCGGACGCCGACACCTATCTGCTCAATCCCCTCCAATACGGCAGTACCGTTGCGACACCCGACATCATCGCCGATTTCCAGATCAACGATGGCGGCGTAAACGACATACTCGATCTCAGCAACGTCGTCAGCTGGCTCAATTACTACGGCATGGGTGGCGGCGATCCCTTCGCCAAGGGCTATCTGCAGCTGGTCCAGGACGGCAGCAATGTGCTGTTGCAGGCCGACCGCGACGGTCCTTTGGGCAGCAGCTGGGACTGGCAGACCCTCCTTGTGCTGCAGGACCAGACGGTCAATCCCTTCAGCAGCGCCAATATCTTTCAAGGCTACCAGCCGAACGATGCCACCGGCTATGACACCACCCTGGGCGATGGCGGCGAAAGCTTTGTCGGCAGCAGCCGCGCCGACACGGTCGAAGGTGGCGCCGGCGACGACACCGTCCATGGCGGACTGGGCGACGACATCATCAACGGCAATGGCGGCAACGACCAGCTTTTCGGCGACCAGGGCAATGACAGCATTGATGGCGGCGCCGGCAACGATACGGTCGATGGCGGCGACGGCGACGATTCCCTGGAAGGTGCCAGCGGCTCCGGTGACGATTCGATCACCGGTGGCATCGGCAACGATACGCTGGTGGCAGGCTCAGGCGGCGGCAGCGACACGCTGGACGGCGGCGCGGGTGATGACAGCATCGACGCCAGCGGCAGCGCGGGCGGCAATTCGCTCTCCGGCGGCGCCGGCAACGACGCCATCACAGGCAGCGGCGGCAGCGACACCATTGACGGCGGCAGCGGGTTCGACACGGTTCTGGCCGGCGGCGGCGATGACCAGCTGGTCGGCGGCGGTGGTTCTTCCCTCGACGGGGGCGCCGGCAATGACACGTTGCTGGGCGGCAGCGCGATTCAGACATACCTCACGACCGGCGCAATCCTGGTCAATGGCCTGGGCGGTTCGTCCGGCTTCGGCGAAAATTCGCTGCCGGCAGATGATGATGGATCCTACAGCCTCGGCAATATCGATTCCGTGTTCGGCTCCGCCGGCCTGAATTTCAACGGCCATGCGGTTCACAATCTTAACGTCTCGATAAACGGCTATGCCTATTTCAACGAAGGAGGCCTGTTCGCGCCGTTCAACTCGGACCTTGTGAGCTATAACGGGCCCAAACCGCCGACCGGTGGCAATGCCGATGGCGCGGACAAGATCTGGTACGACTTTGACACGACCAATCATGTCATCACCATTACCTGGGACGATGTCGGCCATTACTCCTACAATGCGGAGTATGCATTCCAGCTGCAGCTGATCGGCGACGGCTCGAATTCCGGCGCCTTCGATGCCGTATACCGCTACCAATATCTCAGCGATGGCAACGGCAGCGTCTATTACCGCGATCCTGCCAACAACCAGACCAATGTTTTCCAGCCGAGCGGGGGCTTTCAGAATCTGCCCACGGCGACCGGTAATACCGGAATTGCCGGCCTGGACGTCTTCGCATTCGGTTCTGTCCAGACCGGAAGCCATAACAGCCATCTCTCGGGCGGCGCCGGTTCGGACCTGTTCACGAATATCGGGGCGGGCGCCAACACGCTCACCGGCGGCGACGATTCCGATACATACCAGCTCGGTGCCGGAAGCGGCTCGCCCGACACCGTTACCGATTTCACCCCCGGTCCTGGCGGTGACAAGATCGACTTCTCCAATGTCTTGAACAGCCTCCAGGGCTTCACGCCCGGCGACAACCCCTTCGCCGACGGCTACGCCCAATTGATCAATGACAACAGCCAGGGCACCAACGATGTGCTGCTGCAAATCGACCGCGACGGTCCCGGCGGCGCCGGCGACTGGCAAACCCTGGTGCGCTTTCAGAATACGAGCGTCGATTCCTTCACCCAGGACAATTTCGTCCAGAACTATGTGCCCAACACTGCCGAGGGCATCAGTACCACCCTGGGCGACGGCGGGGTCAGCTTTGTCGGCGGCTCTTTCGCCGATACCATCGCGGGCGGCGCGGGCAACGACTCGATTTCCGGTCTTGGCGGCGACGATCAGCTGGAAGGCAATGGCGGCAACGACACGCTGTCGGGCGGCGCCGGCAATGACAGTGTCGAAGGCGATTCCGGCAGCGGCGACGACTCCCTTTCCGGCGGTGCCGGCGCGGATACGCTTGTCGGCGGCGACGGCAACGACACGCTGGACGGCGGCACCGGCACCGACAGCGAGGATGGCGGCAACGGCAATGACCGCTTTATCAATGTTTCGTCCGATACCGGCAGCACGCTTTCCGGCGGCGACGGAGCCGACACCTATGTGCTGGCCTGGACGGCGGGCAAGACCCCCGACCACATCACCGATTTCGCGGCGGGCCCGGGTGGCGACATTGTCGATTATAGCGCCCTGGTCGCGAGCTTCTCTGGCTATAACAGCATCACCAATCCCTTCATCGAGGGTTATCTCCAGGCGGTGAGCGACGGCAACGGCGGCACGGCGCTGCAGGTCGATGCCTCGGGCTCAGGCTCCAACTGGACCACCATCCTGGTGCTGGACGGCGTCGCGCCGTCCGCGCTGACCGCCGACAATATGGCCTCGGGTTTCTCGCCCTCGGGCACCGGTATTGTCTTCAACGGCACTGCGGGCAACGACGTTTTCGACCCGGATGGAAATATCTTCAATCCGGTCAATAACGACACGCTTTCCGGCAATGACGGCAACGACACGATCTATGCCGGTTATGGCAATGATTCGCTTTCCGGCGGCACCGGCAACGACTATCTCGCAGGCGAGCATGGCCGTGACACCCTGCTGGGCGGCGACGGCAACGACACGCTCTATGGCGGCGACGGCAATGACAGCCTGGATGTCGGCGACGGCACCAGCAATTACGGCCAGGGCGATGACGGCAACGACACGCTGGCGGGCCTCGGCCTCGGCAACAACACCTTCTACGGCGGCAACGGCAACGATTATCTCGATGCCCATAGCGGGACCGGCAACGATTATTTCAACGGCCAGGGCGGCAGCGACACCGCCGTCGGCGGCGCCGGCAACGACACCTTCTATGACGACGGCAACAGCAACGATTCCGATTCGGGCGGCGCCGGCAACGATTCCTTCCAATATGTCGATTATTTTTCCGGCGCCGACACGATCAGCGGCGGAACGGGGCAGGATACCTACCAGCTCTACTGGTATCCGACGAGCACCGGCACCACCTCGATCACCGACTTCGAAACCGGGGCGACCAACGACCTGGTCGACCTGACCTGGACCTACGACAATTACCTCTCAAACCGCATCTATGGCGATAATCCGTTCACGGACGGTTACATGCGCCTTATCGACGACGGCAGCGGCCATGCGCAGTTGCAGATCGATGCCGACGCCGGCGGCGCGGCTTATGGCTGGCTGACCGCCATCACATTCAATGTCTCGTCCGCCAGCCTGACAGGCGCCAATTTCGAGATCCAGGACCATTACACCGGCATCTATCACGCTGTTTCGCCGGCGGGCGGGGGCGCGTCCATCGACGGCGGCGCCGCCGCCGATACGCTCTATGGCACCGCCGGCGCCGACACCATCACCGGCGAGGCGGGCAACGACACCGTCTATGCCGGCTGGGGCAACGATTCCGTCGAGGGCCAGGACGACAATGACAATCTCCAGGGCAGCTACGGCAACGATACGCTGCTGGGGGAGGCCGGCAACGACTCGCTCTATGGCGGACCCGGTGACGACAGCATCGACTTGGGCAGCGGCACCGGCAACTATGGCGAGGGCGACGACGGCAATGACGCGCTGACCGGCGGCGCCGGCAACGACACTTTCTATGGAGGCAACGGCAACGACAGCATCACCGGCAATGGCGGCAGCGATTATTTCCAGGGCGATGAGGGTAATGACACGTTCGTCGCGAGCGGCGGCGGCAACGACACTTTCTATGCCGGCAACGGCAATGATTCCGTCGATGCCGGCGCCGGCAGCGGCAATGATTATTTCCAGGGCAACTCCGGCAACGACACCTATCTCGGCGGCTCGGGCAGCGACACTTTCTATAACGCCATCAGCGCGGGCAATCTGTCGGAAGCCGGCGGCGACGGGAACAATGTCTTCCAGTATGTCAGCTACCATTCCGGCAGCGACACGCTCTCGGGCGGCGCCGGCCAGGACAGCTTCATGCTCGGCTGGAATCCCGGCAATGCAGGCGTCAGCGAAATCACCAATTTCGGGCCCGGCGGCGATGTCATCGACCTGACCTGGACCTACAACAATTACCTTTCCGGCCATATCGCCGGTGACAGTCCGTTTACGGACGGTTATATGCGCCTCGTCGATGACGGCAGCGGCAACACGCTGCTGCAGATCGATGCCGATGCCGCCGGCTCGACCTATGGCTGGGCCACCGCGGTCAAGTTCGACGGCGTTTCCCCGGCCGCGCTGACCCGCGACTATTTCCTCCTGCAGGACAATTATACCGGCATCTACGACCATGTCTCGCCGGCCGGCGCGGGCACCCTGGTCGACGGCACCTCGGGCAACGACAATCTGCATGGGGGCGCCGACGCAGACACCATCACCGGCGAAGCCGGCAACGACACCATCAATGCCGGCTGGGGCAACGACACCGTCGATGGCCAGGACGGCAACGACAATATCCAGGCCAGCTACGGCAACGACACAGTTCTCGGCGAGGCCGGCAACGATACCCTCTATGGCGGTCCCGGTAACGACAGTTTGAATGCCGGCTCCGGCTCCAACGAGCACCTGGAGGGCAATGACGGCAACGACACCCTCACCGGATCGGGTAGCGGTGACAATTTCTACGGCCAGAATGGCGACGACAGCCTCAATGGCGCCTCTCTGTCCAACAGCTCCTTCGAAGGCGATGACGGCAACGATACGCTGCTTGCCGGCATCGGCGCCAACACGCTCTATGGCGGCAACGGCAACGACTATCTCGATGACACCGCCGGGACCGGCAATTCCTATTTCAACGGCCAGGACGGCAGTGACACGGTTCTGGCGGGCTCGGGCAACGACACGCTCTACAATGACGGCACGGGCAACGATTCCCAATCCGGCGGCGCCGGCAACGACTCTTTCCAGTATGTCGATTATTTCGGCGGCATGGATACGGATTCCGGCGGTACCGGCCAGGACACCTATCAGCTGCTCTACAGCTACAACAACGGCAATGGCCGGCTGACGGAGATCACCGACTTCCAGACGGGTCCCGGCGGCGATGTCGTCGATCTGACCTGGACGCTGCAGAACGGGCTATCCGGCTACCACGCCGGCGACAATCCCTTCCTCACCAATTATGCGCGCCTGGTGGCGTCGGCCAACGACACCATCGTCCTGCATGTGGCGGGCGACGATTATCAGGGCAACCCCGACGTCCAGGTGCTGATCAACAACAAGGTGGTCGGCACCTATGAAGTGACCGCCGTTTATGGCAGCGGCTGGCAGGACATCGCCATCACCGGTGACTTTGCCGGCGCCACCAATGTGTCGCTCAATTTCGTCAATGACGCGTCCGCCGGCACCGGCCTGGACCGCAATCTTTATGTCCAGGGCATCACGGTTGACGGCCACGATCTCAACGCGCTGACCGACGGGGTGGGAGGCGACCGCACTTTTGCCGATGCCCGCGCCGAATTCGGCGGCAACCAGACCATCAGCTTCAACAATATCGCGCCTTATTTCACCGAGCCCACCCCCACCAACGGCACGGCGCTTGAAATCGATCCGGACGGCGCCGGAGGCCCGCTGGGCTGGCAGACGGTTCTGGTGTTCGACGGCGTTCATCCCGGCGACTTCACGCTCGACAATTTCAATCCCAACTTCAATCCCTCGGGCGGCGGCCAGAGCATACCGGGCGACGCCAATGCCAACACGCTTTACGGCACGGCCGACGGGGACACCATCGACGGCCAGGACGGCAACGACACCGTCTATGCCGGCTATGGCAACGACAGCGTCCAGGGCGGCGTCGGCAATGACTATCTGTCGGGCGATTTCGGCAACGACACCATGGATGGCGGCGACGGCAGCGACACCATGTATGGCGGGGGCGGCGACGATTCGCTGGAAGGCGACAGCGGCGCCGGCAACGATTATCTCTCGGGCGATGACGGTAACGACACGCTCGCGGGCCTGGCCGGCAACGACACGCTCTATGGCGGCAATGGCGGCGACAATCTTTCCGGCGGCGACGACAATGACTATCTGGCGGGCCAGGCCGGCAACGACACCATGGACGGCGGCGCGGGCAGCGACACCTTCAACGACACCGAAGGCAACAACCAGTTCCTGGGCGGCGACGGCGGCGATCTCTTCCAGGCGGTGGATTATTACGGCGGCGCCGACACCTATAGCGGCGGCTCCGACAGTGCCAGCGACACTTATCAATTGGAGTGGTTCCCCACCACCACGGGCTCTGCGGAAATCACTGATTTCCAGACCGGCGCCGGGGGCGATGTCGTCGATTTCAGCTGGGTGTTGACCTACCAGCTCTCCGGCTATGCCGGCGGCGACAATCCCTTCACCGAGGGCTATGTGCGCCTGCTGGCTTCCGGCGCCAACACGCTGCTGCAGTTCGACATTGACGGCGCCGGCGCGGATCATACCTGGCAGACCGCGGTGACCTTCGACAATGTCTCGGCCCTCGGCTTCACCCTGGCCAATTTCTTCCCCAGCTACAGTCCCAGCGGCGCGGGCCTGGTCATCACCGATGACGATAATTCCCACAGCCTTTCGGGTTCCGCCAGCAATGACACCATCATCGGCAATGGCGGCGATGATACCGTGCATGCGGGCGCGGGCACCGACTCTCTGGAAGGCGATGCCGGCAACGACCTGCTTTATGGCGAAGACGGCAACGACACGGTCATTGGCGGCGACGGCAATGACAGTATCGAAGGCGGCAACGGCGGCGACTCCCTCTCCGGCGGCAACGACAACGACACCTTCTTCGACATTTCCGGCGACAATTCCCTCGACGGCGGCGACGGCGCCGACCTGTTCCGTTATCTCTCCTATGGCGCGGGTAGCGACACCGTTGCCGGCGGCGCGGGGCAGGATACCTTCCAGCTCGTCTGGACGCCGGGCGCCGCGCCGGACGAGATCACCGACTTTGCCGCCGGCCCCGGCGGGGACACGCTGGACCTCAGCAATGTCCTCAGCCAGATGTCCAACTGGACCTATAGCGACAATCCGTTCATCGACGGGCATCTGCGTTTTGTCAGCGACGGCGCGGGCGGCTCGTTGCTGCAGGCGGACTTCAATGGCGGCGGCGACTCCTATGTCACCATCCTGCATCTGGACGGCGCCGCCCCGGATGCCTTCACCGTGGACAATTTCCAGCCCAGCTTCGCGCCGGGCGATATCGGCTACAATTTCAGCCTCGGTGCCGGCGACAGTTACACCGGCAGCGCCAGCAGCGACACCATCCTCGCCAACAGCGACAACGACACCATCTATGCCGGCTATGGCAACGACACGGTACAGGGCGGGCTGGGCAACGATTATATCCAGGGCCAGGAAGGCAACGATCACATCAATGCCGGCCCCGGAGCCAATACCGTCTATGGCGGGCCCGGCAACGATGTCCTTCAGGGCGGCGCCAACAACGATTTTCTTTCCGGTGACGAAGGCAGCGACACGCTGACCGGCAATGACGGCGCCGACACGTCTTACGGCGGCGGCGGCAACGACCTTATCGACGATACTGCCAATACTGTGGGCAGCTATCTCTCCGGCGACGGCGGCAACGACACGCTCTATGGCGGTTCGGGCAACGACACCTTCGACGATTATCAGGGCGACAATGTCTTTGCCGGGGGCGACGGCAACAATGTCTTCCGCGACGTGGCCTATGCCGGTAGCAATCAATATGCCGGCGGCTCCGGCACCGACACCTATGTGCTCAACTGGCATTCCGGCTCCGGCGCCTTCGCCGAAATCACCAATTTCACCGCCGGGCCGGGCGGCGACGTCATCGATATCACCGAAATCCTCGGCAGTGTGCTGACCGGCTATCACGCCGGCGACAATCCCTTCACCGGCGGCTTCCTGCAGCTGGTGGACGATCCCGATGGCACCGACGCGCTCCTGCAGGTCAATATCGACGGCGTGGGCTCCGACTGGCAGACCATCCTGCTGCTCGACGGCGACGCCGGCGCGACCTTCACCCTCGACAATTTCAATCCCACCTATGCGCCCACCGGCGTCGGCGTGGATATTTCCGATCCCGACGGCCTTTCCAGCAACATTGTCGGCAGCAGCAGCAATGACGCCATCGCGGGCAATGACGGCAACGACACCATCCAGGGCCTGGCCGGCAACGACACCATCGACGGCGGCGCGGGCAATGACGCGGTCTATGGCCAGCAGGGCGACGACAACATCACCGGCGGCGACGGCAACGACTATCTCGACGGCGGCGACGGCAATGACACCATCGACGGCCAGGGGGACAATGACACGCTGGTGGGCGGCACCGGCAACGACTCGCTGGAAGGCGATTCCGGCAACGGTCCGGATTCGCTGGTGGGCGGCACCGGCGACGACACGCTGGACGGCCAGGGCGGCAACGACACCTTCTATGACTATGAAGGAAACAACCAGCAGCTGGGCGGCGCCGGCAACGACCTCTTCAACCTGGTGGGCTACGGCACCGGCGGGGACCTCTTCACCGGCGGCGCGGGCCAGGACACTTATGTCGTCGCCTGGACCTCTGGCTCGGTAACCGACGAGATCACCGATTTCGACGCCGGTGCGGGCGGCGACGGCTGGAATATCGACAGTCTGTTCGTGAACTTCGCCGGCTATGTCAACGGCGACAATCCGTTCCTCGCCCAGGACATCAGCCATGGCACCCATGGCGCCTATTTGCGCGTGGTGGATGACGGGCTGGGCAACAGCCTGCTTCAGATCAGCCCCAACGGCAACGGCGCCTGGTCCAGCATCGTCAAGATCGACGGTGTTGCGGCGGCTTCGCTCACCAATTTCGGCGGCTACTCGCCCACGGGCGCCGGCGTCGCCCTCAGCGGTTCCGGCGACGGCGATGTCATCCACGGCACATCCAATGCCGATACCATCCACGGCAATGACGGCTTCGATTCGCTCTATGGCGGCAATGGCGACGACAGCGTCTTCGGCGACAATGGCAACGATTCCGTGTTCGGCGAGAATGGCGACGACACGCTCTCCGGCGGCGGCGGCGACGACACCGTCAGCGATTTTCAGAGCACGGCGAACCTGCTCGCCGGCGATGGCGGCAACGACTCGGTGGCGGGCAACGGCACCATGGTGGGCGGCGAAGGCCAGGATACCGTCACCGGTACCGGCGCCCTGTTCGGCGACCAGACCGATCCGGATGCGGCGCCGTCGGATAGCCAGGTCAGTTCGTCCGACAATGACCTGATCTCCGGCACCGGCACCTTGCATGGTGGCGCGGGCGACGATTCCATCTCCGGCTCCGGCCAGCTTTATGGCGATGCCGGCAACGACACCTTGGCAGGCTCGGGCCTCATCCATGGCGGCGCCGGCAATGACAGCCTGTCCGATCCCTCGGGCGCCACGATGTTCGGTGACGCGGGCGACGACACTTTTGACGGCAATCCCGGCGCGACTGTCAGCGAAACTGTGGATGGCGGTTCCGGCTACGATGTCGTCAATTTCTCGGGCAATTCCGCCGATTACAGCTTTGACGTCTCGGCGCATGATCCTGCGGGCACCTATCTCGTCACCAACAATCTCGACGGCAGTTCGGTCAGCCTGACCAATGTGGAAATGCTGGTCTTCGCCGACCGGGAAGTGGCAATCCTCCAGCCGGTTACCGGCGCCAGTTGGGACGATGCGCTCGGCATCGACGACCGCATCAGCTTCCCCGACAGCAGCTTGGACAGCGTGGACCGCACCACCATTCCGGGCCTGTCGAACGACCCGGTCTATGGCTATGACCTGATCAACAACGACACGCTGCATGGCGAGGCGGGCAACGACATCCTCAATGCCGGCCCCGGCAACGACAGCGTCACCGGCAACGGCGGCAACGATCCGCTTTATGGCAGCTTCGGCGACGATACGGTCGAAGGCGACGAAGGCAACGACACGCTTGACGGCGGTTCGGGCAACGATTCGCTTTTGGGCGGCGCCGATGCCGATTCCCTCCTGGGCGGCCTGGGCGATGACACGGTCTATGGCGACAACACGATTTTCGGCCTGGATACCTTGGCCACGGCCGGGGCCGACACGATCGTCGATTACAGCGGCGCCAATTTCCTTGCCGGCGACAACGGCAACGACCTGATCGAAGGCATCGGCACGCTCAATGGCGGCGGCAACAACGACACGCTCAATGGCGGCGGTACGCTCTTCGGCGATGACGGCAATGACAGCATCATCATGGGCGATTTCGGCACCCAATTCCCCGTCACCCATGCGGAAGGCGGTGCCGGCAACGACACCATCTATGGCCTGGGCACGCTGTACGGCGATTCCACCGCGCTCGACGACGCCTCGGGCGGCAACGACGTTATCAACACCACCAACAATGCGGCCTATGGCGGCGGCGGCAATGACAGCCTGATCGGCATCATGTATGGCCCGTTCGGCACGCCCTATTCCGGCAATGAGAGCCTCGCGGGCAATCTCGGCAACGATATCCTGCTGGGATGGGGCGGCAACGATACGCTGGACGGCGGCGCGGGCGACGATTCCCTCGGCGGCGACGAATTCACCGACGGCCAGGACCATCTCGCCAGCGGCAACGATCTGCTCTCCGGCGGCACGGGCGCCGACACCATCCGCGGCGGCGCCGGCAACGACACGATCGATGGCGGCACCGGCGACAATATCGCGGAATATCTCGACCAGGCCGGCGCGGTCAGGGCCTATTACTCGGTGATCCAGGACGGGCTGGGCGGCTATATCATTTCCGACAATCGCGGCCTGGACGGCGTGGACAGCGTCACCAATGTCCAGATCCTGCGCTTCCAGGACCAGGATTTCGAGCCCACCATGACCCCGCCGGGCGAAAACACCGGCAAGGTCTTCACCGGCGATGCGGCCGACAACCGGCTCGCCGGCACCCTCTTCGACGACAGCCTCAACGGCCAGGATGGCAACGACACGCTCTCAGGCGTTGACGGTAACGACCTGATCGACGGCGGCACGGGTGACGATTTGATCGATGCCGGTTCGGGCAACAACGTGGCCTGGGGCGGTGCCGGCAACGACACCATTATTTCCGCCGAGGACACCGATCCCGGCTTCTATGACGACATCCTTCATGGGGGTGACGGCGACAACAGCATTTCCGCCGGTTCGGGCGCCGACACCATCGATGCCGGCGACGGTGCCAACAACATCAGCGGCGGCACCGGTGCCGACCGCATCACGCTGGGCGACGGTGACAATTCGGTCGCCGGTGACGACGGCGCCGACACGATCGTCGCCGGCAACGGCGACAACACCATCGACGGCGGGGCGGACAACGATTCGATCTTCTCGCCCGTCGGCAGCGCCGCCGCCAATTGGCTGATCGGCAACAGCGGCGACGATACCATCTACGGCCATGGCTCGCTGGAAGGCGATGGCGGCAACGATATCCTCTCCGGCAGCGGCACGCTTTCCGGCGGCGACGGCAACGACATTGTCGGCGGCTCCGGCTCGCTGGAAGGCGATGACGGCAATGATGCGCTGACCGGGTCCGGCACGCTCGACGGCAATACCGCCACCGTCGAGG